>NZ_BJDO01000154.1 GCF_005405185.1 Secundilactobacillus hailunensis | reverse complement strand
GTAGTGTCCTATTTGCGTGTTCAAATATAATAATGGTATAGAAAAAGGAGTTGAAAGGCAAACTGCCTATCAACTCCAAATATCGTAGCACCCTTTTTTTGGATCTAAGCTTTTTAGTGTTGATTAAGTTCAACACTGAGAAACTTAGGCCTGTTTTTTTGCAAAAAAAGGACACCTAGTCTCCCAGGCGTTATACTTTACA
>NZ_BJDO01000153.1 GCF_005405185.1 Secundilactobacillus hailunensis | reverse complement strand
TTGAAGCTTAGTCATAAAAAATCACCTCATCATAATTGATAAGGTGATCATACTGCGCCGTTAGACGCATTCATAGACGTTCGGTTATAGTGTGCTTACCTTACATAGCTGAAATATACTAAGATAAGGGAGTCAAAATGCGACGGTATTTTGGCTCCTTTTTTGATACATTGAGGATGGGACAAAAGGTCGCGAACGCGTTGGGCAAA
>NZ_BJDO01000152.1 GCF_005405185.1 Secundilactobacillus hailunensis | reverse complement strand
CAGCAGTTCCTTCTTTAAGGTAGCTGAACCGGTATCAACGACGAAGGATGGCTACTACAACACGATCACGACCACGGATCCTGAAGGTGGGACCACCACCACGAAGGTCGATGGCAGCGGTGCCGTGACTGAAGTGACTAAGAACTGGTCGGACGGCGATAAGACGGTGGCCGTCGTGCAGACGACACCAACGACTGATCCAACGACGGGTAAAACGAGC
>NZ_BJDO01000151.1 GCF_005405185.1 Secundilactobacillus hailunensis | reverse complement strand
GGTGAAGTCGTAACAAGGTAGCCGTAGGAGAACCTGCGGCTGGATCACCTCCTTTCTAAGGAATAATACGGAAGCCTGCACATGAGACAAAACTTTGTTCGGTTTTGAGAGGTCTACTCTCAAACTGGTTCTTTGAAAACTAGATAATATCAATTTTCTTTTATATTAATTAATAATTTCATTAATTAAGCCGAGAACACCGCGTATTTTTGAGTTTTTTATTA
>NZ_BJDO01000150.1 GCF_005405185.1 Secundilactobacillus hailunensis | reverse complement strand
CGTGCCATCCGGATTAACCGTGGCCGGGACTGTTGTCTTATCTGGTGTGTACCCTTCAATTGGCGGCACATCAACATCAACATGCTCACCCGTCTTACCAGTTACATCAGGGACCGTTTGGTCACCTTGGTTACTTGGAATCGTCACATTTGCTTTGGCATCATTTGGCGTGTAGTTAACTTTACCGGTTGTCGTTGGATTATCAACTGTGATCGTGCCATCCGGATTA
>NZ_BJDO01000149.1 GCF_005405185.1 Secundilactobacillus hailunensis | reverse complement strand
TTTGCTTTGGCATCATTTGGTGTGTAGTTAACTTTACCGGTTGTCGTTGGATTATCAACTGTAATTGTGCCGTCAGCATTTACTGTCGCGGGTACCGTCGTCTTATCTGCCGTGTAACCTGGCTTTACTGGTACCGTCACATCAACATGCTCACCCGTCTTACCTGTTATATCAGGGACCGTTTGGTCACCTTGGTTACTTGGAATTGTGACGTTTGCTTTGGCATCATTTGG
>NZ_BJDO01000148.1 GCF_005405185.1 Secundilactobacillus hailunensis | reverse complement strand
TAAGGTAGCTGAACCGGTATCAACGACGAAGGATGGCTACTACAACACGATCACGACCACGGATCCTGAAGGTGGAACTACCACTACGAAGGTCGATGGTAGCGGTGCCGTGACTGAAGTGACTAAGAACTGGTCAGACGGCGATAAGACGGTGGCCGTCGTGCAGACGACACCAACGACTGATCCAACGACGGGTAAAACGAGCACAACGAGCGTTGTGACCGTGACGGAAACG
>NZ_BJDO01000147.1 GCF_005405185.1 Secundilactobacillus hailunensis | reverse complement strand
GCCGTAATTTGATCCCTTTTAAAGTCATATAACTTCACCTCTTTTCCATTTTTAGTATATCATAATGGTATACTAAAAATGAATATAAGTGGCTATATACCAACGAAATTAGGCAAACGTATGATTAAGTACGAACATCCTAATGTGTCTGATTTTAACTTTCAACTGGTTTGGACTACCAAGTAGTGAATAAATCAGCGCCATCTTCAATCGTTAAAGCTTTTAAAGGTGGTTCATGGTTTATTCAG
>NZ_BJDO01000146.1 GCF_005405185.1 Secundilactobacillus hailunensis | reverse complement strand
AAATAGTGTAGTGTCCTATTTGCGTGTTCAAATATAATAATGGTATAGAAAAAGGAGTTGAAAGGCAAACTGCCTATCAACTCCAAATATCGTAGCACCATTTTTTGTTTATCATTAGAATAAAAAAGCGGACATCTCCCGTCCGTTAACTTACTCCCACCACAGAATTAAGTCAAGAAAGGAAATGCCCTATGTCAAATGATACTACGAAAATGTTGTTAGGAATAGATGATGAACACTTAATAATTGAGG
>NZ_BJDO01000145.1 GCF_005405185.1 Secundilactobacillus hailunensis | reverse complement strand
AGATGGGACCAGCTCATTCTTCAAGGTCGATGATGGTGTATCAGTTAACGCCGATGGTTACTACAACACGATCACGACCACGGATCCTGAAGGTGGGACCACCACCACGAAGGTCGATGGCAGCGGCGCCGTGACTGAAGTGACTAAGAACTGGTCGGACGGCGATAAGACGGTGGCCGTCGTGCAGACGACACCAACGACTGATCCAACGACGGGTAAAACGAGCACAACGAGCGTTGTGACCGTGACGGAAACG
>NZ_BJDO01000144.1 GCF_005405185.1 Secundilactobacillus hailunensis | reverse complement strand
AAATAGTGTAGTGTCCTATTTGCGTGTTCAAATATAATAATGGTATAGAAAAAGGAGTTGAAAGGCAAACTGCCTATCAACTCCAAATATCGTAGCACCATTATTGTAAGCACACTATAACCGGACGTATTGAAACACAAAACGGACTTCCTCATATTTGAGTTAGTCCGTTTTTGTATTTCATTCAGTTACTAATTGCTGATCAGGTTCATAATTCCACGGTAAACAAGCCTCCAATTGCGCTTCTTTTGGGAAAG
>NZ_BJDO01000143.1 GCF_005405185.1 Secundilactobacillus hailunensis | reverse complement strand
TCCAGTGCTGTGTGTTTGGATCTAGGCATACAAAAATCCCTCCATAGTCATCAAATGAATTATTGTATTTCATCTGACAACCATAAAGGGATTATCGCAAGCAGGCTTTCTGAACACTTTTACTCAATCTAAAATCAAAGCAGTAAAAAAAGGGACTCAGGGAAAAATTATTGGTTCTTCGTCAACTGTTGTTGGTGAACAAAATATTGGAGTTCTAATCACTTGGTGATTAGAGCTCTTTTTGTATGAACTCGAAAAGCGAACAGCACTC
>NZ_BJDO01000142.1 GCF_005405185.1 Secundilactobacillus hailunensis | reverse complement strand
TATTTTATCACGAAAAAAGCTAAAATCAGTAGGTCTATTTAAGTATGCCCTAATTTCCCTAAACCATCTTATAAAAGGGTTGTCTTTTGGTAGAAAACGCGTTCACCAAAACAGCGCCCGGCCATGTAAGCAACTAAAAAGAGTAACCCGCAAAGTTCACGGATTACTCTTTTTAGGGTGCTACGATATTTGGAGTTGATAGGCAGTTTGCCTTTCAACTCCTTTTTCTATACCATTATTATATTTGAACACGCAAATAGGACACTACACTATTT
>NZ_BJDO01000141.1 GCF_005405185.1 Secundilactobacillus hailunensis | reverse complement strand
GAGTGCTGTTCGCTTTTCGAGTTCATACAAAAAGAGCTCTAATCACCAAGTGATTAGAACTCCAATATTTTGTTCACCAACAACAGTTGACGAAGAACCGTTTTTTGGGTCTTTGTCAAACGGTGTTGATTAACGACTTGATTATATTTAGAGCTTTCTCTTCGGAGGAAGCTCTTTATTGCTTACGGGATTTGAGTGGTCGAGATCGGAAATATCGGGACTTTGTACCCTTTAAATGGATTTTGGGTACACTAAATAACCCTTTGTTCTAGGGGCATTCGCAATAGGGACTAAGCAGCGATTTGGAAGATTCGAATAAACATGTTTTCTTGGTT
>NZ_BJDO01000140.1 GCF_005405185.1 Secundilactobacillus hailunensis | reverse complement strand
CCATTGGCATCCGTACCAGTTGTCGTCTTGCTTGGATCAATGGTCGGTGTGCTGCCATCTTTTCCGGCAACACCCTGGATACCTTGAGCACCTGTATCACCCTTGGCACCCTTGTTAGCAGTGAATGTTCCAACTGTCTTGCCAGCGCCGTCAACTAATACATAGGTGGTATTGCCATCTTTATCCGTTGTCGTCTGCTTTGGATCGATAGTTGGTGTACTGCCGTCCTTACCGGCTGCACCTGTATCGCCTTTAGCACCCTGAGCCCCTTGAGCTCCAGTTGCACCGGTTGCGCCAGTGTCACCTTTAGGTGCCGTCAAGGTCCCAAGTGAATTACCTTTACT
>NZ_BJDO01000139.1 GCF_005405185.1 Secundilactobacillus hailunensis | reverse complement strand
GACGGCGATAAGACGGTGGCCGTCGTGCAGACGACACCAACGACTGATCCAACGACGGGTAAAACGAGCACAACGAGCGTTGTGACCGTGACGGAAACGCCAAAGGATCAGCCAAGCTTACCAGCAGTTACAATCAAACCAGGTGAAAGTGTCAAGACCGGCAAGACGACGGTTACGAACGATAACCCTGGCGTAACCATGACCCACGACACGCCAGGAACGGATACCCAAGGTAATCCAACGACTGACCAGACGGGCGAGAACATCAACCCAGATGGCAGCAGTTCCTTCTTTAAGGTAGCTGAACCGGTATCAACGACGAAGGATGGCTACTACAACACGATCACGACCACGGATCCTGAAGGTGG
>NZ_BJDO01000138.1 GCF_005405185.1 Secundilactobacillus hailunensis | reverse complement strand
TGATACAGGTGCTCAAGGTATCCAGGGTGTTGCCGGAAAAGATGGCAGCACACCGACCATTGATCCAAGCAAGACGACAACTGGTACGGATGCCAATGGCAATCCAACCACGACTTACCACTTCATGATCACCGGACCTGATGGCAAACCCGCTGATGTCGGTCAACTGACCGTTACCGACGGTAAGAATGGAACTAATGGCGATACGCCAAAGATTGATCCAAGCAAGACGACGACTGATAAGGATGGCAACCAAGTTTATACGCTTGTAGACAGTAAAGGTAATTCACTTGGGACCTTGACGGCACCTAAAGGTGACACTGGCGCAACCGGTGCAACTGGAGCTCAAGGGGCTCAGGGTGCTAAAGGCGAT
>NZ_BJDO01000137.1 GCF_005405185.1 Secundilactobacillus hailunensis | reverse complement strand
CAAGAACTGGTCAGACGGCGATAAGACGGTGGCCGTCGTGCAGACGACACCAACGACCGATCCGAAGACGGGCGAGACTGGCACAACGAGCGTTGTGACCGTGACCGAGACGCCAAAGGATCAGCCAAGTTTGTCGGACATCACAGTTAAGCCAGGTGAAAGTATCAAGACCGGCAAGACAACGGTTACGAACGATAATCCCGGCGTAACCATGACTCACGATACGCCAGGAACGGATACCAAAGGTAACCCAACGACTGACCAGACGGGCGAGAACGTTAACCCAGATGGCAGCAGTTCCTTCTTTAAGGTAGCTGAACCGGTATCAACGACGAAGGATGGCTACTACAACACGATCACGACCACGGATCCTGAAGGT
>NZ_BJDO01000136.1 GCF_005405185.1 Secundilactobacillus hailunensis | reverse complement strand
AACCAAGAAAACATGTTTATCCGAATCTTCCAAATCGCTGCTTAGTCCCTATTGCGAATGCCCCTAGAACAAAGGGTTATTTAGTGTACCCAAAATCCACTTAAAGGGTACAAAGTCCCGATATTTCCGATCTCGACCACTCAAATCCCGTAAGCAACAAAGAGCTTCCTCCGAAGAGAAAGCTCTAAATATAGGTTCTACAATATCTGTTGTTGGTAATAGATTTTTATCTATTACTGATGACAGATTTTTTGTTTATCATTAGAATAAAAAAGCGGACATCTCCCGTCCGTTAACTTACTCCCACCACAGAATTAAGTCAAGAAAGGAAATGCCCTATGTCAAATGATACTACGAAAATGTTGTTAGGAATAGATGATGAACACTTAATAATTGAGG
>NZ_BJDO01000135.1 GCF_005405185.1 Secundilactobacillus hailunensis | reverse complement strand
GGTGAAGTCGTAACAAGGTAGCCGTAGGAGAACCTGCGGCTGGATCACCTCCTTTCTAAGGAATAATACGGAAGCCTGCACATGAGACAAAACTTTGTTTAGTTTTGAGAGGTCTACTCTCAAGTTAATAACGTTTTTTGGGCCTATAGCTCAGTTGGTTAGAGCGCACGCCTGATAAGCGTGAGGTCGATGGTCCGAGTCCATTTAGGCCCACTCGACAAACTTTGTTTGTTATGGGGAATTAGCTCAGATGGGAGAGCACCTGCTTTGCAAGCAGGGGGTCAACGGTTCGATCCCGTTATTCTCCATTGATCCCGTAGGGGATCAAAGAATTGGTTCTTTGAAAACTAGATAATATCAATTTTCTTTTATATTAATTAATAATTTCATTAATTAAGCCGAGAACACCGCGTATTTTTGAGTTTTTTATTA
>NZ_BJDO01000134.1 GCF_005405185.1 Secundilactobacillus hailunensis | reverse complement strand
CAAGAACTGGTCAGACGGCGATAAGACGGTGGCCGTCGTGCAGACGACACCAACGACCGATCCGAAGACGGGCGAGACTGGCACAACGAGCGTTGTGACGGTAACGGAAACACCAAAGGATCAGCCAAGTTTGCCGGACGTTACAGTTAAGCCAGGTGAAAGTGTCAAGACCGGCAAGACGACGGTCACGAACGATAACCCTGGTGTAATCATGACTCACGACACACCAGGAACGGATACCCAAGGTAATCCAACGACTGACCAGACGGGTGAGAACGTCAACCCAGATGGGACCAGCTCATTCTTCAAGGTCGACGATGGTGTATCAGTTAACGCCGATGGCTACTACAACACAATCACGACCACGGATCCTGAAGGTGGGACTACCACTACGAAGGTCGATGGCAGCGGTGCCGTGACCGAAGTGACCAAGAACTGGTCAGACGGTGATAAG
>NZ_BJDO01000133.1 GCF_005405185.1 Secundilactobacillus hailunensis | reverse complement strand
GTCCCACCTTCAGGATCCGTGGTCGTGATCGTGTTGTAGTAACCATCGGCGTTAACTGATACACCATCATCGACCTTGAAGAATGAGCTGGTCCCATCTGGGTTGATGTTCTCACCCGTCTGGTCAGTCGTTGGGTTACCTTTAGTATCCGTTCCTGGCGTGTCGTGGGTCATGGTGACACCAGGGTTATCGTTCGTAACCGTCGTCTTGCCGGTCTTGACACTTTCACCTGGCTTAACTGTAACGTCCGGCAAGCTTGGCTGATCCTTTGGCGTTTCCGTTACCGTCACAACGCTCGTTGTGCCAGTCTCGCCCGTCTTCGAATCGGTCGTTGGCGTCGTCTGCACGACGGCCACCGTCTTATCACCGTCTGACCAGTTCTTGGTCACTTCGGTCACGGCACCGCTGCCATCGACCTTCGTAGTGGTAGTCCCACCTTCAGGATCCGTGGTCGTGAT
>NZ_BJDO01000132.1 GCF_005405185.1 Secundilactobacillus hailunensis | reverse complement strand
ATCTTTTGCTGCTCGGTTGGTGAATACTTTTCTAGTAGACCTTGATCAACGTGTTCTAGACTTTCTAAGCTATCATCATGAATCATCAGCGTATATTTAAGCTCGGTTTTGACTTCCTTTTCTTGTTGCATTAATAACTTCCAGCCAACGTATGGCCGTTTGGTAAAGGTCAATAATTGTTGGGTCAACAAATCATCACGAATGTTCATTAAACGTTCGTTTAATTCACTACCCTTGAAAACTGTTTGTTCGCTATCGGTTTCCTTAATTAATTCTCGTCTTTCAGCTTGCGTGGTCTGTTCAAAATTAAGCTCTGGATAAAGTTTTTTCGTCGTGCGATCGACCACTTTATTTAAGAGTTCATCTGCTTTTTTGAGTGAGCTTTCTTGTTGGTTAATTGTCAATAATTGTTTAGTCACATCTTCACCAACCGCATGTTTAATTAAGGTGCTGTTTTTCCA
>NZ_BJDO01000131.1 GCF_005405185.1 Secundilactobacillus hailunensis | reverse complement strand
GTGGATTCTAGTCTTGATGTGACCGTTAGGGTACAGCGCCTCGAAACCACACTCTGGGCAACGTGCCAGCTGATAGGTTAATACTGCTTGAATCACGAGGAACTTTTTGCGTCCCGTACCTTTGCTATGATTTTCATGGCGATAACCATTAATATGAACGTGAGTATCTGTAATTCCGAGAACTTCTAGTGTAGTATTAATATTGGACATTTAATTTCCTTGCCTTTACTTTTGGTTTGGTCGCTGTAAAGTATAACGTCTGGGAGACTAGGTGTCCTTTTTTTGCAAAAAAACAGGCCTAAGTTTCTCAGTGTTGAACTTAATCAACACTAAAAAGCTTAGACCCTGATTAACGACTTGATTATATTTAGTAAGCACACTATAACCGAACGTCTATGAATGCGTCTAACGGCGCAGTATGATCACCTTATCAATTATGATGAGGTGATTTTTTATGACTAAGCTTCAA
>NZ_BJDO01000130.1 GCF_005405185.1 Secundilactobacillus hailunensis | reverse complement strand
CCGATTTCTTTAAAGTTTAAACCGGCTTTGGGAAAGCGATAAATATTACCAAGATCGACCCAGGAAGGTTTCTTCAACCCAGCGGATTGCCAATCTTGAATCGGATAATATTGTTGCTTGATATAAGCCGACTTCTTTTCATACTGACTAGTAATTTTAAAAGCCTCGACCGTCTGTTCTGATACCCGACGAATTAAAACTGGCCGAGACTTGCCACCGTTAGTTTCTACAAAACTAACGTATAGGCTGACTAAGTCATTAGTCCTCATCTGGATCGTTGAGCCAATCAGCGACCTCTTTAGCGTCTTTGAACTCGGTGACTGGTGTCCCTTCGGTCGCCTTTAAAAAGCGTAAATTAGCTTTTTCTTCTTCGCTTAAAGACGCATTAAAAGGTAAAGCACCATTAGCAACAATCCGCTTGTAAAACATGTTAATGGCCGTGGTTGGATTTAAGCCCAATTCGCTTAAAA
>NZ_BJDO01000129.1 GCF_005405185.1 Secundilactobacillus hailunensis | reverse complement strand
CAAACTGTTGGCGAGTAATATTACTGGGATAATTAGGCATAACAATTTCCTTTTTTGCAAAAGTATACCAAAACTCAATTTAGATCTCAAACAGTTTCTGAGACAACTTTTAAGAGAGCGTATAATGAATAAATCGTCTCTCAAAAGGAAGGAATTTTTACATGCCAACTCGTTACGACAAAGAATTCAAACAAAACATCATCAACCTATATAAACAAGGCGAATCAGCCGCCCAACTGGCCAGAGAATATGGCATTGGCTATTCAACCGTTCATAAGTGGATCCAGGGCCAAGCCAAAACTCAATCCGGTAAATCGCCAGACGAAATTAAAGCGATGGAAAAGCGGCTGGCTTCCCTGTCTGAGGAGAACGAAATCCTAAGAAGCTGTCTAAAATCTCTTAAGTAATAGTGCTAAAAACGCTAAAACGACCATTTGCAGACTGGTGGTTAATTGACGCTCACAATTTTTCCAAAGT
>NZ_BJDO01000128.1 GCF_005405185.1 Secundilactobacillus hailunensis | reverse complement strand
CCACCACAGGTGTTCAGTCCCCAAGAACATCAACAAGGACTAGCTTATTTATCGGGACAGCTTAGCTTAGATCAGTTAGAAAATCATCACTTACAACGGGTTTTAAAGCATGATGGCACTAAACAACTCTTTTTTGGCGAATGCAAAGCTGATCCGACGATTAAGAACAGTCAGATCGAGAAAATCCAAAAGCAGTTAAAAGGGCAACAAGCCAAGGACGACCAGTATAGAAAAGTAAATATTGGACATTATCAACCGCTAAATTACAAGCCAGTTAGTCCAAGCTACTACTTAAAGACGGCCTTTAGTAACGCAATCATGACCGCCCTATATGCCCGTGATGAAGATTACGAACGGCAAAAACAGGCGCAAGGTTTAAAGGAGACTGAGTGGGAAATGACGAAAAAGCAACGGCAACACCAAACTCGAAACCGGCATGAAGATGGGGGCATGCACTTGTAATCACAAAATTAGCGA
>NZ_BJDO01000127.1 GCF_005405185.1 Secundilactobacillus hailunensis | reverse complement strand
CGTATTTTTTTGGAACGCGTCTGGTTCAAACCATTGTCCAAAAAACTGCCAACTAAAAAAGCACCTAGACCAATTGAGGTCTAAGTACTCCTATAAATCTAAATCAACTCTACTTGACGAAGCGCCCAAAAAATCTGTCATCAGTAATAGATAAAAACCTATTACCAACAACAGATATTGTAGAACCCAAAAAACACTAACGATGAACGTTAGTGTTTTTTACTTTGCCAGTTGAATAGATGCCGGCTGAGGAATTCGAATCCCCGACCCTCGGTTTACGATACCGATGCTCTACCAACTGAGCTAAGCCGGCATTACTAAATTTTCTTGACTCCGGCAGGCGGGCTCGAACCGTCGACAACCTGATTAACAGTCAGGTGCTCTACCAACTGAGCTATGCCGGAATAATGATAGCGTGGCAACGTCCTACCCTCGCAGGGGGCGATCCCCCAACTACTCTTGGCGTGCTGAAGCTTAACTACTGTGTTCGGCATGGGAACAGGTGTATCCTT
>NZ_BJDO01000126.1 GCF_005405185.1 Secundilactobacillus hailunensis | reverse complement strand
TCAAGATTGGCAATCCGCTGGGTTGAAGAAACCTTCCTGGGTCGATCTTGGTAATATTTATCGCTTTCCCAAAGCCGGTTTAAACTTTAAAGAAATCGGCCATTTAAGTAAGCTAGATCAAAATAAAATTTCAGATTTTACGCTTGACCTAAAATCAAAAATAAGAGGTAAGGGTCAAAAGATAATCCAACAGCGATCAAGTAAAAGGAAGCACAAAGAAAGTAAAGCAGAGTTTACACAAAGAATTCAAAAACAGTTAAAAGACTTTGCTAAACACAATCCAGAAATTAAGCCAAAAAACAATCCTGAAAATAAAAGGGTCTTTGTCAAACGGTGTTGATTAACGACTTGATTATATTTAGAGCTTTCTCTTCGGAGGAAGCTCTTTGTTGCTTACGGGATTTGAGTGGTCGAGATCGGAAATATCGGGACTTTGTACCCTTTAAGTGGATTTTGGGTACACTAAATAACCCTTTGTTCTAGGGGCATTCGCAATAGGGACTAAGCAGCGATTTGGAAGATTCGGATAAACATGTTTTCTTGGTT
>NZ_BJDO01000125.1 GCF_005405185.1 Secundilactobacillus hailunensis | reverse complement strand
GATAAAACTGGTACCTTGACCCTTGGTAACACCGCGGTTTCCGCAGTTAAAGACTACGCTAATGATACCAATGAAGCCTTGGCCTTAGTTGCCCGGGTTGAACGACTTTCTGATCACCCACTGGGCAAAGCCATTACGGATTATGCCACCAATGAAAAAGTCGATTTCGAACAACTTGAGGTTGCGGAAAATGATACCGTCAAGGGTCAAGGCATCACCGCTACCATTGACGGTCACCACGTTCTCGTGGGTAATCTGAAGATGATGACGGCCAACAACGTTAAGCTCTCTGCCACCCAGAACCAAGATCTCGCTGAAGTTCAACATACTGGTAGTTCCGTTGTCATGGTCGCCGTTGATGGTGCCCTGAAATTAACCATTGGTGTTTCTGACACCATTCGTCCCGGCATCAAAGCCCAGCTCCAAGCTTTACGGGATCATGGTGCTAAGCACTTGGTTATGCTAACTGGTGATAACAAAATCACCGCTCAATACGTTGCCGAACAAATCGGGTTGGATGAAGTCCACGCCGAACTCTTACCTGAAGAAAAAGTTGAGTACATTAAAAAGTTCAAGGATCAAGGTCGTCACGTTGCCTT
>NZ_BJDO01000124.1 GCF_005405185.1 Secundilactobacillus hailunensis | reverse complement strand
GTCACAACGCTCGTTGTGCCAGTCTCGCCCGTCTTCGGATCGGTCGTTGGTGTCGTCTGCACGACGGCCACCGTCTTATCGCCGTCTGACCAGTTCTTGGTAACCTCGGTCACGGCACCGCTGCCATCGACCCTCGTAGTGGTAGTCCCACCTTCAGGATCCGTGGTCGTGATCGTGTTGTAGTAGCCATCCTTCGTCGTTGATACCGGTTCAGCTACCTTAAAGAAGGAACTGCTGCCATCTGGGTTGATGTTCTCACCCGTCTGGTCAGTCGTTGGATTACCTTTGGTATCCGTTCCTGGCGTATCGTGAGTCATGGTTACGCCGGGATTATCGTTCGTAACCGTTGTCTTGCCAGTCTTGATACTTTCACCTGGCTTAACTGTGATGTCCGGCAAACTTGGCTGATCCTTTGGCGTCTCGGTCACGGTCACAACGCTCGTTGTGCCAGTCTCGCCCGTCTTCGGATCGGTCGTTGGTGTCGTCTGTACGACGGCCACCGTCTTATCGCCGTCTGACCAGTTCTTGGTTACTTCAGTCACGGCACCGCTGCCATCGACCTTCGTAGTGGTAGTTCCACCTTCAGGATCCGTGGTCGTGATCGTGTTGTAGTAGCCATCCTTCGTCGTTGATAC
>NZ_BJDO01000123.1 GCF_005405185.1 Secundilactobacillus hailunensis | reverse complement strand
TATATAGCCACTTATATTCATTTTTAGTATACCATTATGATATACTAAAAATGGAAAAGAGGTGAAGTTATATGACTTTAAAAGGGATCAAATTACGGCTATATCCTAATCGAGACCAACAACTCAAAATCAAACTCAACTTTGGGTATAACCGTTTTGTTTGGAATCAAATGCTAGCTATGATGGTTGAAAGATATCAAAATAACCCAGAAGCTAAATTCTTAAATGCGTTTGCCTTGAATAATTTACTGCCAGCTTTGAAGACTGAGTATGAATGGTTAAAAGATGCTGAAAGCACTAGCTTACAGTCAACCAACCATGACTTAGTAGAAGCCTATAAAGAGTTCTTTAGGCTGCATAAAGGCTTCCCTAAGTTCAAATCTCGTAAGTACCCGAAGCAGAGCTATCAGACCAAGTCGGTCAACCACAATATTAAACTAGTTGATAATCACCACATCCAGTTACCAAAATTGGGGAAACTAAAATTTAAATCAGGTAGAAAACCAGTTGGTAAAATCAAGAATGTGACCATCCGCCTTTCAGCTACTGGTAAGTTCTATGCCGTCATTCTAGTCGACACTGATATTAAGCCCTTAGCTAAGACCGGTAATCCAGTCGGTATTGATCTGGGGGTTGCTGACTT
>NZ_BJDO01000122.1 GCF_005405185.1 Secundilactobacillus hailunensis | reverse complement strand
CGTATTTTTTTGGAACGCGTCTGGTTCAAACCATTGTCCAAAAAACTGCCAACTAAAAAAGCACCTAGACCAATTGAGGTCTAAGTACTCCTATAAATCTAAATCAACTCTACTTGACGAAGTGCCACAATAATAACATAGACATTGCAGAATCTTCATTTATCATAAAAATAGTGCTAATGATTACTCATCAGCACTAAATGTCATAGGATTCTAAATTGATAAAACTATTTAAATATAGACCTCCTTCAATTTAAAAATCAATATGATGCTCTCTCATCTATTTTGAATAACAGATTTTAATTATTCTGATCATGTTTCTGCTTCTTTTTAGCAAGACCCACTAACGCTAATATACCCATTAATTTTAGCCCAATTTTAGCAAAGATACTATTAGATTGTGATTCATCAGTTTGTGGCAATTTATTTGATGCCCCCATCATTTGATTTTTATTAAGATGCTGGGAATTTTTGTTATCAATTACTGTTTGCTGATTTACCACTGCTTTTTTGTTTGCTACGCCAAAAATACTATGGGTAGTTTCATGTCTTACAGCTTGTGTTGCTTGAGTTGTGCTGTCTGACTTGGTCTCCGCAATAACAGTTTGTTTATTATTAATATTAACGCGTAGTGCTAGTTTCGTAATATAGCTCAGGCAGTTCACTAATCTATTCTAAGCCCACTTTTTCCTTGAATTAAATTGCTATGAACCTTGATGACAT
>NZ_BJDO01000121.1 GCF_005405185.1 Secundilactobacillus hailunensis | reverse complement strand
TTGAAGCTTAGTCATAAAAAATCACCTCATCATAATTGATAAGGTGATCATACTGCGCCGTTAGACGCATTCATAGACGTTCGGTTATAGTGTGCTTACATTAGGCCATATCGAAGTATTGAACAAATGGCCATTTATTACTATTTTCAGTTAAGAAGTCCATTAGGATACTTACCAAAAGAGACTTATGGCACAGCCTCGTTATTTTTAACTCATTTATTTTTAACTCATTTATTTTCCAACCGTAAAAAATGACTACTTTACATCTCACCGTTTTCAACATAGTTATATCTGGGACTATCATGGCTGGCATCATAATCAATAATCAGATCATAACCCTTGAAAAACCAGCGGTCATCTTCTGGAACATAGTAGTTGACCCCATCTTTTTTGGTCATTGCATACGGGTTTTCAGGATGATCGTCAGGCATCATGGCCAAAGAGAACCCTTCATGAACCGGTGTACTGCCATAGACCTTGCCGAAGAAGCGGACACCACGGCCGTCTGACAGCCCCATTTCGCTATGAAACCACTTGCTGACGCGATCAGTTACAATAATTTTCATAATGACAGACCTCCTGATTTAGCGTAAATGTTTGCGCTTTCATTCAATTCATTTATACCTTAAATTTCACAAAAGTGCAAGTTATCCGGGTCTAAGCTTTTTAGTGTTGATTAAGTTCAACACTGAGAAACTTAGGCCTGTTTTTTTGCAAAAAAAGGACACCTAGTCTCCCAGGCGTTATACTT
>NZ_BJDO01000120.1 GCF_005405185.1 Secundilactobacillus hailunensis | reverse complement strand
AGCTGATCTTTTGTCTAGTATAACCTATTCCGAACGAATTAAAATCGAAACCTTTTGTGAACTAGGGCTGTCCAATATCCAAATGGGCGTTCGGCTGAACCGATCACCGTCAACAATTTCTTATGAATTATCTCGATGTCAACCTTATCAGGCTGAATTAGCACAAACAGATGCCGAATACAAGCGATCACGATGTGGTCGGAAAACTAAGCTGAGCGATGAGTTAAAGCAAAAAATTCTCAATCATTTACGTCTAAGCTGGTCACCAGGAATGATTGCTCACGAATTTAAACTAGCTACTAAATCTATTTATAATTGGCTAAATCAGGGGAGAATTGTTTTCTCCTTGAATGATCTACCTGAACATGGCGTACGCCAACGGCGTAACGTTGACCAACGATCCAAATATAATCAATCTTTGGGGCGATCAATTGAACAGTGTCCCATGATGATTAATCAACGTAATCGCATCGGCGATTTTGAACTAGATACAGTCGTTGGTCCTCGTGGGCATAGTAAGGCAGCTTTATTAACTTTAATCGATCGAAAATCACGGTTCCTTTGGGCATACCGGTTAAAAGATCGGACGACAGCGACTGTTAATGAAGCACTAACTAAGTTCCTAACCACTTTTAATGGTCCGGTGCACAGCTTTACTGTGGACCGTGGCACTGAGTTTAGTGGGCTAGTATCACTTGAATCACAATATGGTATTAAGACCTATTACTGCCATGCTTATACGCCAGCTGAACGTGGTAGTAATGAACGCTTTAATCGGAATTTACGTTATTTTTATCCTAAAGGGACTCGTTTTGAGCACATTAGTGCTCAAGATTTAACGACGACGTTACTC
>NZ_BJDO01000119.1 GCF_005405185.1 Secundilactobacillus hailunensis | reverse complement strand
AGAAGCTGTCCAAGATCTATGATTTTTGATATACTTCTATGTAAAAAGCGAGTTTAAGCTATGAAAAATTATCCCAGCAATATTACTCGGCAACAATTTGAATTAATTCGACCAGCTTTAGAAAATTTTCGTAAGCGAACTAAGCCTCGAAAATATGACCTCTACGAGGTCTTCTGTGCGGTCCTATATGTCTTGAAAACCGGTTGCCAATGGCGTCAAGTCCCCGGTGATTTCCCAGAATGGCGGTCAGTTTACAACTATTACAAAATTTGGTCAACTAAAGCTGAGCCTACGGCTGATTCTTTATTGGAACAAGTTTTAAAAAAATTGTCATTGCTCGGCGAACTTACCAAGGACGTTCAGCTTTAACTTCCTTTATTATCGTTGACGCTCAGAGCGTCAAAAACACCGCTACTGCTGAAAACAAAGGTTACGACGCTGGTAAGAAAATCTCGGGGATTAAGCGCCATCTGGCAGTTGATATCAATGGCTTTCCGCAGGCCATTCACATGACGCGAGCGAACGTCTCTGATCGAGACGGGGCCAGTGCAATGATCGCTTTACATGCCATGCATTTACGCCAGGTTCAAAATGTCTTAGTTGATGGTGGTTATTCAGGCGTTAATTTTCAGCTCGATGTAGCCAGTAATTTAAACGCAACCGTGCAGGTTGCGAAGCGCAATGAGTTGCATCGATTCGAAGTCATGCCCCAACGTTGGGTAGTCGAACGATCTTTTAGTTGGCTAGAGAATTGTCGGCGACTTTGGAAAAATTGTGAGCGTCAATTAACCACCAGTCTGCAAATGGTCGTTTTAGCGTTTTTAGCACTATTACTTAAGAGATTTTAGACAGCTTCTTA
>NZ_BJDO01000118.1 GCF_005405185.1 Secundilactobacillus hailunensis | reverse complement strand
AGAAACTGTTTGAGATCTCTAAAAGCGGCGTAGGAAAACTGAGACAAACGCTAAAGTTACCATCGTTGTACTGGTGTGCAGCTGTCGTTCACAGTTTTTCCAGAGCCGACGATATTTTTCCAACCAGCTAAAGGAGCGTTCAATTATCCAGCGTTGTGGCAACACTTCAAATTTATGTAACTCATTTCGTTTGGCGACTTGGGTGGTCGCTTTTAAATTAAGCTGGACATCCATGGCGAAATTGCGGCCACTGTAACCACCATCAACCAATACGCTTCGAACCCGGCGTAAGTTTTCGGCGTTTAAGGCTAACATGGCACTGGCGCCGTCACGGTCAGAGACATTGGCCCGCGTTAAATGAATGGCTTGCGGAAAGCCATTCATATCCACTGCTAGATGCCGCTTAATTCCGGAAATTTTCTTACCGGCATCATAGCCTTTATTCTCGGCCGTTTCGGTATTTTTAACACTCTGAGCGTCAACGATAATGAAGGAAGTTAACGCCGAACGATCCTGCTTGGATCGTAAGGTAGCGACAATTTTTTTAAAACCTGATCTAACAGTGATGGCTCTGCTGGCGTTGGTTGCCGAGACCATAAGCGAAAATACGTGTAGACCGTTTGCCACTTGGGAAAATCATGCGGTAATGCCCGCCATTGAGCGCCGGTCTTTAAGATATATAGAATGGCACAGAAAACGTCATATAAATCAACTTGCCGCGGCTTCGTCCGTTGACAAAAGTTTTCTAGTTCTGAGCGAATGACTTCAAACTGTTGGCGAGTAATATTACTGGGATAATTAGGCATAACAATTTCCTTTTTTGCAAAAGTATACCAAAACTCAATTTAGATCTCAAACAGTTTCT
>NZ_BJDO01000117.1 GCF_005405185.1 Secundilactobacillus hailunensis | reverse complement strand
TCAGTTGTGTTAATGACAACTTCTTTGTGCGGCAAGTCGGCAATGATGACCTCAGCTCGTTTTCGTCGCGGACGTCTTTCAATAGTACCGACTGTCGTCGGCACTTCGCTTTGTTCACCAGTCTGCTCTGGTTTCATGAAAGATTCGTCTTCGAATAACGAGGTCTGATTAGGGTCACCCAGCTTCTCCGACTGATGGCCGTATAATTTACGGTTCAGATATGCCACCTGTTCCGTCAAATATTGGATTTGTTTCAGTAGTTCTTGATTCTGTTTAAGCGCTGCTGCCAAAAGTTCTTCTGTCGTTGCCAAACATACCGCCACCGTCCGTTTATGTATTGGTATGATTTTACTACGAGTTAGGCGTGTTGCCTACTACTTTTTGGTGGCGTACTTGGATGAATCGAAGATTCCAAGGCCCATCCTGAAAGTAAACGGGTCAATTGCTTAGTATGCAGCCGTTTAACTTCATTTTGATTAGTTGGCCACTGCAGTCGACCGTTATCGATTCGTTTATACAACAGTAAAAAACCATCACCATCCCAATATAACGCTTTGTAGCGATCCTTACGGGTCCCACAAAACATGAACAGTGATTTACTATACGGATCCAACTCATACTGTTCAGTGACAACTCGCGCTAAACCGTCAATACCACGGCGGAGATCTGTTTTACCACAAACTAAATAAATACCGTTGAGTTTGCGAACGTCAATCAGCATCACTAAACACCGCCTTTAGTAGGGCATCCAGAATATAGCCATTAATATAGTTGTAGACGATTAACGATTTATCTTCACTTAATCGCAGTTGAAAAGCTTTGCCGGGTGTTGCTGGCTTACCTGATTTTGATTGATCGAGTTTAATTTGAACAACATCTTGAAGCTTAGTCATAAAAAATCACCTCATCATAATTGATAAGGTGATCATACTGCGCCGTTAGACGCATTCATAGACGTTCGGTTATAGTGTGCTTAC
>NZ_BJDO01000116.1 GCF_005405185.1 Secundilactobacillus hailunensis | reverse complement strand
AAGGAGACTGAGTGGGAAATGACGAAAAAGCAACGGCAACACCAAACTCGAAACCGGCATGAAGATGGGGGCATGCACTTGTAATCACAAAATTAGCGACTGGTTAATTGGTATGAATGGTAGCCCATAATGTATTTTATATTGATAAAAATTTGGTACGTAGAGCGTGCTCGATTAGTTACCCATAGCTGCCAGCCTTGTGTATGGTCTATCAAAGAGACCAGGCAATCAAAAACTTTAAGCCGGAACCCTATTTTGAACTAAATGCGGAAATTGTAGCTAATCAGCAAAAATTCGTCGCGAAATTAGCCCCCTATCAGCGATTTAAAGACAAAGCAGGGCTAACGACATTCATGCAAGCTAAACACGTTCAGAAAGGCTCACAGGCTGGTTTAATCAAGGGCGTTCAAAACCAGGCTAAAAAACGTGCTAGTCCCCAACTATTCTCGCTATCCAGTCTGCAAAGTGCCATGAATAAACGTTATCACGCCGGCGCCAGTCAAACCTTAGCGGCCATTCAGAGTTTATACGAAGCCAAGTACCTTAGTTATCCCCGCACCGATTGTGCTTACATCACTGATGAAGAATTTGATTATTTAGTGGCTAATCTGACGAAGTATCTGGGTTTAGTCTCTAAGCCAGTCGCTTTAACCAATACCACCCCAAATAAGCGCTATGTTAATGGAAAAAAGGTTGAAGAACACTACGCCATTATCATGACTAAAGTCGTCCCGACTAAAGATCAATTAGCTACCTTACCTAAAATACAGCATCAAGTCTATGACTTAGTTTTAAAAACGACGTTAGCGATGTTTGCTGATCCGTATGAGTACGAGGTAGCGTCAAGAATCTTGTGTAAATGAAATGCCTTCGTACATATAATATGTATCTAACTTAAATAAGTGGTAGATTGCAAATTTAATCCGAATTTTTGGACAAATTTGTCAGCATAACCTGATACGGTGTTTGCCAGTCGAGTATTTTAAGCGGTCGCTGGTTAATT
>NZ_BJDO01000115.1 GCF_005405185.1 Secundilactobacillus hailunensis | reverse complement strand
GACGGTACCCGCGACAGTAAATGCTGACGGCACAATTACAGTTGATAATCCAACGACAACCGGTAAAGTTAACTACACACCAAATGATGCCAAAGCAAATGTGACGATTCCAAGTAATCAAGGTGACCAAACGGTCCCTGATGTAACCGGTAAGACAGGGGATAAGGTCAATGTTGATGTGCCGCCAATTGAAGGGTACACACCAGATAAGACGACAGTCCCGGCGACAGTGAATGCCGACGGCACGATCACGGTTGATAATCCAACGACAACGGGTAAAGTTAACTACACGCCAAATGATGCCAAAGCAAATGTGACGATTCCAAGTAATCAAGGGGATCAAACGGTCCCTGATGTAACTGGTAAGACAGGGGATAAGGTCAATGTTGATGTGCCGCCAATTGAAGGGTACACACCAGATAAGACAACAGTCCCGGCCACGGTTAATCCGGATGGCACGATCACAGTTGATAATCCAACGACAACGGGTAAAGTAACTTACACGCCAAATACAGTTACCACTGATGTAACGGTGCCAACTAATGAAGGGGATCAAACAGTTCCTGGTATTACTGGCAAGACAGGCGAACATGTTGATGTAACGGTACCAGTAAAGCCAGGCTACACAGCAGATAAGACGACAGTGCCAGCTACGGTTAATCCAGACGGTACGATTACAGTCGATAATCCGACAACAACGGGCAAAGTAACTTACACGCCTAATGCGGTTACGACTGATGGGACAGTTTCAGGTAATGAAAATGATCAAGCAGTTACTGACACTATGAATCCAAGTAACGAAAATGGTCAAACAGTCACTGGCACTACGGATTCAAGCGATGAGAGCGGACAAGCTGTTACTGCTGGTACAGATGAAACTAACAAAAAGACAGTTGCTTCTGTATCTCAGCAAAATAGTAATATTAACGTGTAGTGCTAGTTTTGTAACATTTGTCGAGTAGCCCATTGATTAAAGCAAATTATATGCAAAAACCCCGCATTTGCGGTAGCTTCTAAGGTGACTA
>NZ_BJDO01000114.1 GCF_005405185.1 Secundilactobacillus hailunensis | reverse complement strand
ACGCGTAGTGCTAGTTTCGTAATATAGCTCAGGCAGTTCACTAATCTATTCTAAGCCCACTTTTTCCTTGAATTAAATTGCTATGAACCTTGATGACATTCCATAAAAACAGGGCTGCTAATCGGCTACCCAAGCCGATTAGTGTTCGAGTTCCGGGATGTTCAAAATGGCCAACGATGTTTAGATTATTAAAACCAGTTTCAATATGCCGTCGCTGATTTTTCAAAAATGCAGAATTAACCTGTCCTGACTTTCGCATGTTCTTTCGTAGTGGAAACCAGAAGTTGATTTCTTGCGATTTTAACCGCTTTTGAAGGGTTCGACTCAGGTACCCGCCATCTGCTAAGATTTGATGAGCGGGGGCTTCTCGTAAGAGTTCTTCGACGGGTTTTCGATCGTCAACATTTGCTGGTGTTAGTTCCCAGTTCACAAAATAGCCAGCGTTATCCATCACCGCATGCAGTTTGAAACCATAATAATATAGATGCTTAGTGGCGTTATAACCCTTACAAGCTATAGCACGTAAAACTTTCGCTTGGTTACTACGTCTTGCTGAGACTAGAGTGATTGGAGCACTATCAATGATTTCATAAGTACAATCATGCCGGTATCGCTTCAATAAATACTGACGAATTACCTTCATTATTTGAAACAGATTACGGCATCTACGATTGTAGCGACTCCGTTCGGGAACAACTATTCCGGCAGCCATCAAAATGTGATGGAAGTGCGTTTCCGAGGGATCACGTAAATCTATGCGGGCAAGCATACAAGCAATAATCGTGATGTCACTGACTTTCAATTGCCGGTAATTTTGACGCAAACGAAAATATTTTGGCAACAGTTGGTAAATTGGTGTGACTATTTTGACGAATTTTCGAACAGTAGCTTGAATTAAATTGGATTTTGGGATAGTTTTAAGATGACCTTGCATTTACGGTTCTTCTTTCTGGTTTAGTCACCTTAGAAGCTACCGCAAATGCGGGGTTTTTGCATATAATTTGCTTTAATCAATGGGCTACTCGACAAATGTTACAAAACTAGCACTACACGT
>NZ_BJDO01000113.1 GCF_005405185.1 Secundilactobacillus hailunensis | reverse complement strand
CGTATTTTTTTGGAACGCGTCTGGTTCAAACCATTGTCCAAAAAACTGCCAACTAAAAAAGCACCTAGACCAATTGAGGTCTAAGTACTCCTATAAATCTAAATCAACTCTACTTGACGAAGCGCCCTTTTTAGTTGCTTACATTCTGGGCGCTACCCGTTTTGGTTCACGCTCTATCTTTATTTGTAACTCTTAGCCGGCAATACGGCACCCTTATACTTGTTGTAGATCCACTTTTGGGTACTCTTTGATTGCAAAGCCTTCATCAACTTCTTGATAGCTGGCTTGTTCTGGTCACCCTTCCGGACAGCCACAATGTTGACATATGGTGATGATGACTTTTCAGTCGCAATCGCATCCTTACGAGGGTCAAGACCCGATTGAACCGCGTAGTTGGCGTTAATGAAGTCTACGTCACCTTCACCGTTCTTGTAGATACTTGGCATCAACTTTGGTTCGTAACTGTGTTTGAACTTCAAGTGACGAGGGTTCGACGTAATATCACCAAAGTTAGCAGTGGTAATATCAATACCCTTCTTAACCTTGATCAAACCAGCATCCCGCAAGAGTGTTAGGATCCGGCCATAATCAGGCGTGTTGGAACTAGCCAAGATGGTTGACCCATCCTTAACATCCTTCAAGTTCTTGACTTTCTTTGAGTAAGCTGAGATAGGTTCCAAATGAACCCCACCGGCGCTGACCAAAGTCCCATGGTTAGCCTTGTTCCACTGGTTCAAGAACGGCGTATGCTGGAAGTAGTTGGCATCCAATTCCTTGCTGGCCAATGCTTTGTTAGGCATTACGTAGTCTTGGAAGACCTTGATCTTTAAGTTAACGCCTTCCTTTTTCAGTTGTGGCTGCACGTGCTTCAAGATCTGTGCATGAGGCACCGCTGACGCACCAACCGTAATGGTGGTCGTCTTAGGCTTGCTTGAACTGTTACCACAAGCTGCTAGTAGAATTGTCGTTGCGGCAATCCCTAAAATTCCTAGAATCCGTTTCGAAGTCTTCATGAATAATTCCTCCCAGAATAATGCAGAATAACGCGTAGTGCTAGTTTCGTAATATAGCTCAGGCAGTTCACTAATCTATTCTAAGCCCACTTTTTCCTTGAATTAAATTGCTATGAACCTTGATGACAT
>NZ_BJDO01000112.1 GCF_005405185.1 Secundilactobacillus hailunensis | reverse complement strand
TGGATTTTGGGTACACTAAATAACCCTTTGTTCTAGGGGCATTCGCAATAGGGACTAAGCAGCGATTTGGAAGATTCGGATAAACATGTTTTCTTGGTTCGCAAAGCCATAACAGTTACGTTTAAGTTGCTTGATCTTACGATTCTTGCCCTCAATGGGACCGTTAGAGTATGAGCTTCGGGCTGCGTTAAGGACACCAGTTAGATTCTTACGCAAGGTTGTCATAGCAGTGTCCATAGTTGATTCAGCCCGCTGATAGTTCGTGATGAGCGCCTTCAGGCGCGATACCTGATGGTTCATTAGTGCCTCATGAACGTCAATATAAGCTTCGTAAGCAGCTTTGAACGCAGGAAACTTGTCGGTTCCCAAATCAATGGCATTCTGTTCCGTTGAGTATTCGTTCAGGCCCCGTAGATAACGCATCTTACTAGCGTTGGGATGAGCTTTATGAAACAGACGCCAGTCCGTTTTCATAACCTTGTGCTCGCGTGAGTGGGGATCTAGTTGCTTTAGGCATTGAACCCGCAGTTGATCCATTGCCCGGCCCAATAATTGTACGATATGGAAACGATCAATTACAATCTCGGCATTCGGAAATAATTCATGGACGAAATTCTGGTATGAAGCGTTCATATCCATCGAAATATGTTTAACCGCGGCGCGTTCCTGCTCGGAATACTGACTGGAGAAAAACTGCTTGATTTCCTTATTCAGGCGTCCGCCTAAGACCGTAACCAAACCGTGTTTGTCCGCATCAATACAGATAAAGGACATCATATCGTGTGTTGAGCGGAACTCATCAAAGCACAAGTTTTCAGGCAAATGTGTGGCTGGATGTGGTTTGATATTGGTATTGATTATGCGTTGAACCGATTTTGGCGAGATGCCAGTGATGGCAGCGATGGTTGTGAGCGACAAGGACTTTTTGGCCAGCTTGAGCGCGTACTGTGCCGTCATACAACTGATGGTATGGTGTGGCTTGACCACTGGCGTGGTGGCCGTACAAGTGTGCCCGCAATTGTGGCACCGCCACCGCTGCTTTTTCAACTCCAGCACTACTGGGCGGTCATTGGCGCTGTTAATGTGGATTCTAGTCTTGATGTGACCGTTAGGGTACAGCGCCTCGAAACCACACTCTGGGCAACGTGCCAGCTGATAGGTTAATACTGCTTGAATCACGAG
>NZ_BJDO01000111.1 GCF_005405185.1 Secundilactobacillus hailunensis | reverse complement strand
CGTCACATCAACATGCTCACCCGTCTTACCTGTTATATCAGGGACCGTTTGGTCACCTTGGTTACTTGGAATTGTGACGTTTGCTTTGGCATCATTTGGCGTGTAGTTAACTTTACCCGTTGTTGTTGGATTATCAACTGTGATCGTGCCGTCGGCATTCACTGTGGCTGGTACCGTCGTCTTATCTGCCGTGTAACCTGGCTTTACTGGTACCGTCACATCAACATGCTCACCCGTCTTACCTGTTATATCAGGGACCGTTTGGTCACCTTGGTTACTTGGAATTGTGACGTTTGCTTTGGCATCATTTGGCGTGTAGTTAACTTTACCCGTTGTTGTTGGATTATCAACTGTGATCGTGCCGTCGGCATTCACTGTGGCTGGTACCGTCGTCTTATCTGCCGTGTAACCCGGCTTTACTGGTACCGTTACATCAACATGCTCACCCGTCTTACCTGTTATATCAGGGACCGTTTGGTCACCTTGGTTACTTGGAATTGTGACGTTTGCTTTGGCATCATTTGGCGTGTAGTTAACTTTGCCGGTTGTCGTTGGATTATCAACCGTGA
Source organism: Secundilactobacillus hailunensis (assembly GCF_005405185.1). Classification (GTDB taxonomy): domain Bacteria; phylum Bacillota; class Bacilli; order Lactobacillales; family Lactobacillaceae; genus Secundilactobacillus; species Secundilactobacillus hailunensis. The sequence goes on along the minus strand of NZ_BJDO01000111.1, from coordinate 626 downwards.
TCGTGCCGTCGGCATTCACTGTCGCCGGGACTGTCGTCTTATCTGGTGTATAGCCTTCAATTGGCGGCACATCAACATTGACCTTATCCCCCGTCTTACCAGTTACATCAGGGACCGTTTGATCCCCTTGATTACTTGGAATCGTCACATTTGCTTTGGCATCATTTGGCGTGTAGTTAACTTTACCGGTTGTCGTTGGATTATCAACTGTGATCGTGCCATCCGGATTAACCGTGGCCGGGACTGTTGTCTTATCTGGTGTGTACCCTTCAATTGGCGGCACATCAACATCAACATGCTCACCCGTCTTACCAGTAATATCAGGGACCGTTTGGTCACCTTGGTTACTTGGAATTGTGACATTTGCCTTGGCATCATTCGGTGTGTACGTTACTTTACCGGTTGTTGTTGGATTATCAACTGTGATCGTGCCATCCGGATTAACCGTGGCCGGGACTGTTGTCTTATCTGGTATGTACCCTTCAATTGGCGGCACATCAACATTGACCTTATCCCCTGTCTTACCGGTTACATCAGGGACCGTTTGATCCCCTTGATTACTTGGAATCGTCACATTTGCTTTGGCATCATTTGGCGTGTAGTTAACTTTACCGGTTGTCGTTGGA
>NZ_BJDO01000110.1 GCF_005405185.1 Secundilactobacillus hailunensis | reverse complement strand
AACACAACTGATCAGCATTGTGTCCACGGACACGAGTTAGTTCGGGTAGGCAAACAGTTTAAGCACCAGCAAATCGTTATCATTCCGGCTAAACATTACGTAGAAGATATTTATGAGGCAACCTACAAATGCGTTGCCTGTGAACAGTTGGATGGTTATAGCCATTTTTATCATGGAAATGCGCCTAAATCACTTATTGCGCACAGTTTGGCGTCGCCATCTTTGGTGACCGAGATCGCCTATTTCAAGTATGAATTAGGTGTCCCTTTATATCGCCAAAAGGGTTATTGGCATCATCAAGGGATTGATGTCAGTGATCAATGTATGGCTAATTGGATGATTAAATGTGCTGAAACACTGAAACCGGTCTACCAGTTACTGCATGAACGCTTGGTAACTCAGCCGTTTCTGCAAGGTGATGAAACGCCCTATCAGGTTCTACGAGAATCCGGTAAAGCTGCCACCAGTAAGTCATATATCTGGTTAGCTCGCACGATTCGACAGGCAGAACACCAAATGGTGTTCTACTACTATTCACCAAGTCGAGCTGGTGCCGTTGCCCAGAAACTATATCGTGATTTTACTGGCGTACTCCAATGCGATGGTTACCAAGGTTATAATCGAGTAGCTAATTCAGTCGTTCGGTGCGGTTGTTGGGCACATGTCCGGCGTAAGTTTTTCGATGAAGCTAACGCTGATCCACATCATTTCAAGGCTTCGGAAGGGTTAAAGTTGCTGACCAAGATGTTTGACCTAGAGCGCGAATGGCAATCGTTAGCTAGTAGTGAACGACTCAAGATCCGTCAGGATAAGTTAAAGCCCTTGCTTGATACCTTCTGGGCTTGGTGCGAATCAACTAATCCGTACGCTAATAGTCGCTTAAGTAAAGCCATCGCGTACGCGACTGGCCAACGAATGGCCTTAAATCAGGTACTGAATTTTGGTGAATTGGATTTCACCAATAACGCATCGGAACGTAACATGAAAAGTTACGTCATCGGGCGTAAGAATTGGTTATTTTCCACTAACCCTAAAGGGGCTGAGGCCAATGCCATCTGGATGACGTTGATTCAAAGCGCCAAAGCCAATGGGACTAATCCTCGTGACTACATTGAATATCTGTTAAAAACCGTGTCACAGTTGCCAACTTTCCCAAAAGAAGCGCAATTGGAGGCTTGTTTACCGTGGAATTATGAACCTGATCAGCAATTAGTAACTGAATGAAATACAAAAACGGACTAACTCA
>NZ_BJDO01000109.1 GCF_005405185.1 Secundilactobacillus hailunensis | reverse complement strand
AAATAGTGTAGTGTCCTATTTGCGTGTTCAAATATAATAATGGTATAGAAAAAGGAGTTGAAAGGCAAACTGCCTATCAACTCCAAATATCGTAGCACCAGAAATTTGCACAGCGTTTTTTTGTCTGGTTTTAGATCAACCTAATCCGGTAGATCCATAAAATGCGCCTCGTCCATATGAACCAGGTGTTCTGGAATCGTGGCGATCCAGATCTTAGTACCCCAGTTGATGGCATCAAGGGTGTTCTTAAAGCTATCCCCATCCGCGAGAACGGTAACGAATACTAATTCAGCATCGCCGCTATAAGCTTCTTTAAGGATCTCAATATGGCTGCCAGTGATCGTTGTACCAGCAGGTGTGGCCGTCAGTAAGAATAACCGGTTACGGTCGTGATCGTAGAGGATAATGTCGGGCATGGCTTTTGGCAGTATTGATGAGAAGCCTAATTCAGTTAACCGTTGCTGTTCGGTCTTCAAATCTCGGTGAGGGTCGTCAGCAAGATGCAGTAGTTCTGCTTTTCCGGCAAAATGAGGGACAAATTTTTCCAGAACTGCTTTACTCAATTGATTATGATTATTTTTGGGTAATTTAATTTGTTCAGCATTGGTACCCTGAAAATTAATCGTCAGTTGAGGGGTATGTGAGAGCTGTGACTGGCTGTTGATCAAGTCGGCATGCCGTTTTAAAAAGGCGGTTAGCAGCGACTGGTACTGCGGTGTCCCGTAAGCTGTTACTAACTCAAAGAAGTCAGCTGATAAAAACCAGTGGGCTTCTTTAGGTTTAGTCCCCGTTTTAGCGCTGTCATTAGTGCTTAAGCCAAATGCCAGCATTCTTTGCGCACCTAATTCGTAAAAATCTTCAAGGGTGTTTTCATCAAATTGCAGGCTGTAGATATTTTGCAGGAAAAATAGGGCCCGCCGAATTTGAATGCCACGGTTAGTTGCGTCAGACCATTTCATTTCTGGGGTCAAATGCGCGGCTCCCAGTAGAAAAAAGACCGCCATATTGCTTGCGGTTAGATTAGAATCAAATTTTACGTCTTTGAGTATTTGGACAGTATCATCAAGTTTGGCCATTGTAATCCTCCATTAAATTAGTTTCTTCATACTCATTATAACAGTAGTTAAGTAAGCACACTATAACCGGACGTATTGAAACACAAAACGGACTTCCTCATATTTGAGTTAGTCCGTTTTTGTATTTCATTCAGTTACTAATTGCTGATCAGGTTCATAATTCCACGGTAAACAAGCCTCCAATTGCGCTTCTTTTGGGAAAG
>NZ_BJDO01000108.1 GCF_005405185.1 Secundilactobacillus hailunensis | reverse complement strand
AAAGTATAACGCCTGGGAGACTAGGTGTCCTTTTTTTGCAAAAAAACAGGCCTAAGTTTCTCAGTGTTGAACTTAATCAACACTAAAAAGCTTAGACCCATTCATATGAACACAACATTGAAGAATATCCTAGTATCAGGAGCTGTAATTACAAGCTTTATTTCCTTAATGGGAGTTGCAACCAATGCAAGTGCAGCAATGACTCCCCAAGAAGTCTCTCCTGACGGGTACGGAGTACGATACGAAAACCCTAAAGCATCCTTCTATAATAAATCATCCAGTGACCGTTACCGAGATATTTGGCGTGCTGCTCGTGATAACTGGAACGGAACAGGAGCATTCACTTGGACTGAAACTAGTAATGTAAATAGTCGAACTTATACTAGTTCCGTGAGTGAAAGTACTGGTCAGTGGGTAGACGCCACAGGTATGACTACTTATCGAGTTCATATTGATGCTAATAATCCAGCATGGCAAACCGGGGCAACTATACTATTAAACCGCTACAATCTGGACAAATATAATTACACCAACACAGAAAGAGCAGCCGTAGCAACACATGAAATGGGACACGCAATTGGTCTTGATCATAATTCAGAGGCAACTAGTATTATGAACCCTGCGCCTAGAGAGCAACACATCGTTCAAGATGATATCAACGGGGTAAATCATATTTATGAAGGTTCAGCATTACGCTCAACAGACGCCGAATCTGATACTCCAACAGATGTAAAAAATCATCTATACAGCACACAAATTAATTATGTAAAAGATTATTCCAATGAATCTGGAATTCAAGCACTGAAGGCAGACAGTGATATGATTGTAGTTGGAACTGTAAAAGATAGTCAATCTCACGATGATTTCTCACAAGATAAGGAAAACCATTACACCACCCATAAACTTGATGTTTCTGAAAGCTTAAAGGGAAATACGGCTGAGAGCCTCAGTTTCTACCAATCTGGAACTGACAAAGTGGATATCGTTAATTCACAACTCTTAAAAGATGGGGATCGAGTTATGGTTGTTCTCCATAAAGATGACGATGGAAACTTGCATGTTATGAACGACGGTCAAGGAATTTTTGTTTCAAATGGGACCAAAACTCGCACAACGGAAACGTTTACACGGGTATCTGATAAACATATTGTTACAATGGATATGCTGAAGTAATAAATTGAACCAAATGAAATTTTTCTAAATATAAACGATGGTTTTGACTTGAAAAAAGGGGTCTAAGCTTTTTAGTGTTGATTAAGTTCAACACTGAGAAACTTAGGCCTGTTTTTTTGCAAAAAAAGGACACCTAGTCTCCCAGGCGTTATACTTT
>NZ_BJDO01000107.1 GCF_005405185.1 Secundilactobacillus hailunensis | reverse complement strand
GGTTCTTCGTCAACTGTTGTTGGTGAACAAAATATTGGAGTTCTAATCACTTGGTGATTAGAGCTCTTTTTGTATGAACTCGAAAAGCGAACAGCACTCTTAGCCGGAATCTGAAGAAGTTTCGGTAACCAAATCCAGTGCGTTTAATGACTTTAATCTTGTTGTTTGAGCCTTCTAAGGGCCCGTTGGTGTAATGGTGAGTAAAGGTATTGCCAATTTCATCATGATGAGTCGATAGGGTCTGGAGGGTTGCCAACATCTCTTCCGAGCAGCCCTCTAAGTGATGGAACACTTGATTATAGTTGGGCCAATCACGGTTTTTGATGGTTTCACGTAACCGATTCATCACGTCGTAAGTTTGCTTGAGCTCGGGATCAATGTCCAATAAAGCATCAACCACATCAGTGGCAGTCGCTGGATAAGGGAAGTTTGTCCACTTACGGAAAGCTTCGTAGTTGAGGTGATTTTCCGGCGTTAATAATAGCTTCCAATAGCGTTTCAAGGCGTGATACTCGCGTGATGAGGTCGCCAGGGTTTTCATGAGGCGCACCCGCGTCTTATTAAAAGCTCGATTTAAAGCGTTAACCAAGTGGAACGGATCGATGACAACGATGGCGTTCGGAAAGATCTGCCCCACCAATTTGGGATAGGTATAGTTCATATCGGTGACAATAATTTTCACATTTTCTCGCGCAGCCTGGTCGTAATGCTGGAAATACTTTTGAAGCTGATAGATGGTCCTAAAGGGTAACAGGTCGATCAATTCGTGGGTTTCCGCGTCCATAAATTCAAAGCTCATCGCGTCGGTGGCGCTCTTAGTGCTTTTAACTTCGTCCATGAGGAGAACTTTTGGTAAATAGTGCCAGTTGGTTTGAAAGTCCCGTTCAGCGCGCAAGAGCTGCCGACCAACGAATGAATCCGAAGTGGATAACTCATCGGCAATGTGTTTGAGCGAAACCGGTTCGGTCAGTTTTTCTAAGCATTGTTTGCGGGTCGTATTTGAAATCGTGCAGTGTTTCGGCACCGCATTCGTCTGCGCCAGGAAATTGGTATGACAAGCCTTACAGTGAAAGTTTCGCCGATTGAGACACAGGATAACGGTGCTGCCCAAGGTTTTAGCGAATCTAATGGTGGTCTTCCGCCAACCATAGCCAATAATTTGGTGATCATTGATAATCCCACAATTGCGGCATGCCTTGGGGGTGTAGTTTAGGGACCCCACCAATCGAATCACTCCATCATCACCCACTTGTCCTTCCTCAATTATTAAGTGTTCATCATCTATTCCTAACAACATTTTCGTAGTATCATTTGACATAGGGCATTTCCTTTCTTGACTTAATTCTGTGGTGGGAG
>NZ_BJDO01000106.1 GCF_005405185.1 Secundilactobacillus hailunensis | reverse complement strand
GATTTATAGGAGTACTTAGACCTCAATTGGTCTAGGTGCTTTTTTAGTTGGCAGTTTTTTGGACAATGGTTTGAACCAGACGCGTTCCAAAAAAATACGGTTAATAAAGTTGAACCAGTTTTTGTATCCGTAAGCTGTATTCTTAATCTTTTTGATTTGACTGTTAATACCTTCAAGAAAACCATTGGAGTACTCGTAGCGCAGGGCGTTGGAAACCTGTTTCTGATATTTTTTCAGGGATTTAATCGATTGGTCCATGCGATTATTTAGGGTGTGATAGTTGTTCAGAGTGCGTTCAAGTGTAGCTACATCACGATTCTTAACCGCTGAAAGAACGGCTTGATAAGTTTCATATGCAGTACGAAAATTTGGATCTAGATCAAGGCACATGGCAATCAAATTGACAGCTGTATCATAATAACCAACACTGACGTGATATGTTGGCCTACCGGCATCAAGCTCTTCAAAACGCTTCAAAAACACCTTCCATTCACGCTTCATAAATCGGTATGCTTTACTACTTTTAGGCACAGTTTTCATCACCTGCACACGGACCATATTAAGCGCAGTTGAGACCATCTGGACAATATGAAAACGATCCACGACCACCTTCGCATTTGGAAACAGACGAGGAACCAGATTGATGTACCCAGCGTTTAAGTCCAAGGAGACCGTCTTCACTTGCTGACGGGCCTTAAGTGAGAAGCACTCAAAGTATTTAGTTATTTGATAAGCGGTCCGTGATGGCAAAATTGAGCCGATTTCGTGGCGATCACTATCTCCCCAGATAAAGTTCATCTTGCCAGTCGCCTTGAATTCATCAAAGGCCAGATGTGCTGGTAGCCAAGTCGTTTGGTGGCAGTTATGGCGTGTGGCTTCTTCGTCGATGACGCGCTGAACAGTTTTATCGGAGATATGGTAACGGTGACTAATATCAGTGAGTGACTGATTTGAGAACGTCTCAAATAGGACCATTTGACGGACTGGCTCACTAATCACGCAATGCGGACGGACGTAGTCGGTCCGATTCTGAAAAATTGAAGTACAGTGACCACAGCGAAAACGCTGGCAGCTAAGCTTTAGATAAGTTGGTCGGTAGCTAAAACTTGGGGCAATGATTCGTTCCTGATCAAATCCATAGCGGACAATCTGATCGTTGAAACCACACTGAGGGCAGCGTTCTGGACATATGCTGAGTTTGGCATAATAGACTAAAGACATCACTCCTTGAATCAGTTCGATTTCAGCATCTTTGGTAAAAATGATATTTGGGTCTGTAATTTCAAGGGCTAATCGGATAGACTTACTAGTAAGGGACATTACACTCACTCCATTTCTCTTTTCTTTGGTCGGAACAGTGAACACGAAATAGTGTAGTGTCCTATTTGCGTGTTCAAATATAATAATGGTATAGAAAAAGGAGTTGAAAGGCAAACTGCCTATCAACTCCAAATATCGTAGCACC
>NZ_BJDO01000105.1 GCF_005405185.1 Secundilactobacillus hailunensis | reverse complement strand
AGCGCGATTAAAAACGTGCCAAACAGCAACATCAACGAGAGTGTCTGGAAGACGCTCATTGACTGTGAAACCTTCCTGAAGATTATTCCATGTTCCCATGGGCCTCACCTCACAAGGGAAAAGACAGCCACCGCCCTTAAAACATTCTAAGCTTTATAGTGAATCGATTATCCGACGGGATAGTTGATTCACTATTTTAGTTTTGTTCTAAACTTTAAATAGTGGTGAAACTATATGCCGTAAGAAGTTTAGACGCTTGACGTCGTCCTTAAAACAGGCAGTTTTACTTAGTAATTAGTATTCTCTTCGAAGAATGTCGACACTTGATGTCCAGTTTAGAAAATTAGAAATAATTACCTTAGTAAATACGTTCCAACCACTAACAGCTATTTAGGAGGGTTTAAAAATGAGCATTGTCTTTGGCATAGATGTAAGTAGTCGTGATTCCAGTGTTTGTGTACTTCAGAGTGGCGCCACACGAGAATATAAGATCACTAACGATACTATCGGCTTTAAAACTCTGTTGATAGATCTAAAAGAATACGCCGAACATCCACAAATCATCTTAGAAGCAACTGGAGTTTATTCACGCAGAATTACTAGATTTTTAGATGAATACGATTATGATTATGTTCTTCTTAATCCTTTAAAGGCTAAGAAAGAAATTAATCAGGGCTTACGTCGCAATAAAACCGATCGTAATGATGCTTACCATTTGGCACTAGCTCAAGATCAAAATCAGCATCAACCTAATCGAAAAGAGCCTGATGTTTATCATCAATTGCAGTCTTTAAGTCGGGCTTATGAGGAATTAACTCACGATATTATTTCTTCCAAGAATCGACTTCATAAATATTTACAGTTAACTTTTCCAGAATTAGAAACCATTTTCAATAACTCTAGAGGTGTTAATTACTGGTATTTAGTTGAGCTCTTTCCGCACTGCCAAGATGTTAGAAATCTTGAAGTATCAACCATCGCTAAGCAAATTAAAGATTTTAAAGGTTATGGTATTAACCGTGCTCAAAAACTAGCTATTAAACTTAAGCATCTCGCGGATTTAGCTTATCCAGCAGTTGATCAAGACGACCCGGAGCGTGATGAAGTGGTTTATTACGCCAATAGATTATTACGGCTTACAGCTGATCGCGAGCGGAGATCAGAGGCAATGATTAAATTAGCTAAGACTTTGCCTAATCGCGATCTAGAAATCTTAATGAGCATTCCTGGTATCGCTGAAATAACTGCTGTCCGAATTCTAGCCGAATTAGGCGACATTAGAAGATTCAGTAATCCAAACAAGATAAATGCTTTTGTTGGTATTGATCCAGGTAGATATCAATCAGGGGAAAAAGATTCTAGTTTAAGGATCTCTAAGCACGGCAATGCCGTTGCGCGGAAGATTCTTTATCGTGCAATTGGACAAATCGATCTAGCGGCTAAGACTAGTCCATGTCATATAGCAGATTA
>NZ_BJDO01000104.1 GCF_005405185.1 Secundilactobacillus hailunensis | reverse complement strand
CGTTTTCTACCAAAAGACAACCCTTTTATAAGATGGTTTAGGGAAATTAGGGCATACTTAAATAGACCTACTGATTTTAGCTTTTTTCGTGATAAAATACTATTGAATCAGTTGATTTTGGTGGAACTTATATTGATATGATTCGTTGTATTTACACATGCCATATATCGTTCTTAATAAACGATGTATACAGGCGATGGCAGTTTTCTTGGGCGAAGAAGACTGCTTTTTTGTTTGGTAGTAATAGTAGTCAGCGATATGGCATTTTCTATGAGTCAAAGTACAAGTTTTAACTATTTGGAAGATACATTGATATAAAAGCTTTCGCGCAATCTTATTTCCTCGCTTACTGATCGTATCTGAACCCGTAAATAGCCCTGATTCGTAGTGTCTAAGATCAATACCAATGAAGGCATTAATCTGATTAGCATTATCAAAGCGGCTAATATCACCTATTTCTGCGATTATTCTAATGGCTGAGGGTTGAGCTATTCCTGGTATGGAACAGAGATATTTGAATACTGGAAAGGTCTCCCCAATTTCAATCATCTTTTTAATAATTTGTGCTTTACTAGCCACTACAGCTAATATTTGATGACCGAGTTGAATTAGATAGCTTGAGTTAGGAGCATCGCTCCTAACACTTGGAACGGCTTTTACTGCATAAGAATGGAGTAATTCGGCATACTTTTTCCAGTTAGTTCTAGGATGCTGCTTTGAAAGATTATCTTTTAGCCTTTCCGTAACCTGTTCAAGACTAGTCTGTAAAACTTGGTCTGCATGCGGGAAAATAGTAAACAGTTCGTAGAATAAGGGAATATCCTTAGCTACTGGGAAACCTTTAACTGGGAAGGTCTGTTGTTGAATTTTATCAAACCGATTCTTTAAGGTAACGATATCGTGGTTTTCATTTTCATACCATCGATCTAACTGATAGAGCTTTTCATAAGCTTCATTGCGGACGTAGGATGGCTGAAAATTATCACTAATAGCGATACGGGCCAACTTAATTGCATCAACGCGATCGGTCTTATTTTGTCGCAGACCGGTACTTAGTTGTCTGGCAACCAATGGATTAATACATTCAAATCTAAAATGTAGTTCGTTTAAAAAACGGACCAGTTTATTAGAGTAGATACCAGTTGCTTCGAAAACAATCTGAACAGCGTTCAGCTGTTTATTTAAGATATGAAAAAGGCTTTTAAAGCCTGCTGCACTACTATCAACTTGATACGTACTTAATAATTCAGCATCAGTATTTAAAATTGCGATGTTGAGTTTATAAGCACTGACATCAATGCCCACACCAACGATTTTATGAGTCATAAAACACCTCCATTGAAGTTATTAGATGCATGATCTGATTATTTAATTTTCTAAACCCGACTTTTAACAGCCAATATACTTAGAGCAAATGTTCAGATCTTTTTTTAGGGACGGCCATTTTCGGCTAAGGCAGTATTATTTGCCCAACGCGTTCGCGACCTTTTGTCCCATCCTCAATGTATCAAAAAAGGAGCCAAAATACCGTCGCATTTTGACTCCCTTATCTTAGTATATTTC
>NZ_BJDO01000103.1 GCF_005405185.1 Secundilactobacillus hailunensis | reverse complement strand
CGTATTTTTTTGGAACGCGTCTGGTTCAAACCATTGTCCAAAAAACTGCCAACTAAAAAAGCACCTAGACCAATTGAGGTCTAAGTACTCCTATAAATCTAAATCAACTCTACTTGACGAAGCGCCATTTTTCCGAGAGCTATTGGTGGTGTGCTGATTTCATCAAAGATTCAGACTATGAGTATTTCTATATAACATATTAGTTATACGCCGTTTGAAGCAGGTAGAAAGCTGACTAAAGTTTCTTTTTCTCTCCACGCCATACCATGCCAATACTTTCTGGCATAGTTGGCTGGAAATCAAATTTCTCATAGAGTCGATCTGCGGGAACGTCAGCAATCAAGGTAACCGTGGCATCAGTTGGGACGTGTGTTTGCAAGTAAGCTTGGATGTGTTGCATCAGTTTCGTACCTAATCCCTGATGTTGTTCAGCCGGTAAGACCGCCACATCGACAATCTCAAAAAAGGTAGCACCATCGCCAATTAGTCTAGCCATTCCAACCAACTGGTTATTTTTACGAATACTAACGCCCATAATGCTGTTTTGCAGACCAATAGTTGCAGACTCTAATCGACGTGGGGTTAATCCGGCAGCTTTTCGTAATTCACAAAATTCGGCAGGTGTGGGTAAGACCTCGTTTACTTGGTAATCTTCAGCGTTCATTATTTTATTTCTCCCTTAAAAAGTTAGTAAATTCACTCAAATTTTAAACTGTAACTGCTATGAATTCAACCAGGTGAGGTTGTTAATACTAGCTGAATGGACGTGAGATTCTCTGTCACGTTGATTTTTTACAGGTGAGCACTCGCCAAGAGTTAGCCACGGTAATCATTGGCATGGTTGAGGATATCTGGGAACTATTTGGCCGTGAAGATAACTATCAGTCTTTTATCATCACCGTTCGTAATAGTATGTTGTTAACGAAAAAGGGTACCGATTGGCTTAGACAGTATACGAATATCTTGCAAAAACAGATCATTCAGGCGTTAGCGTCCGTGGGAGAAACGTTGGGTTATTCAAAAGAGCAAATTCCAGGAGTGTTTATAAGTGGCGTCAGTTGAGAAAACTCGGTATTTTAATGCCGAGATGAATCAACGTCTTGGACGTCCACCGTTGTATCGGTCCAATTGTGAGTCAACGTATTGAACTATTGTTTCTTTTGAAGTATTACCAAAGGTACTCATAAAGAAGCTAAGAGACCATAAATGTCTGCCCCAGAGTGATTTTTGGGTTTGTGGAAACTGAATAAACCATAAACCACCTTTAAAAGCTTTAACGATTGAAGATGGCGCTGACTTAGGTGGAAAGCTGGTCACCATCTGAACCTGGTCAGGCATTACCTCCATGTGAGATAGCTCAACCGAGTTTCTTTCAGCCTTTCATAGTATCAACTTGTTTTTCAGTCGTAAATATCTTTTTACTACTTGGCAGTCCAAACCAGTTGAAAGTTAAAATCAGACACATTTGTATGTTCGTACTTAATCATACGTTTACCTAATTTCGCTGATATATAGCCACTTATATTCATTTTTAGTATACCATTATGATATACTAAAAATGGAAAAGAGGTGAAGTTATATGACTTTAAAAGGGATCAAATTACGGC
>NZ_BJDO01000102.1 GCF_005405185.1 Secundilactobacillus hailunensis | reverse complement strand
TGCACTATGCCCTGTCAAGTTGACAAATGAAATAATATAAAGTTTTATGTGTTCCTAAGCGGCTTCACTCCAGTATTCGTCTGGAGTGAGGCCGTTTCTTTGTGCTGAACGATTGTGATGGTTGAAGTATTCGATTCCTTCCTCGACCAGCTTTACCAGGTCCTGGTACGTCTTCGGCATTGGGTGTCGTTCCATCCAACGCAACTTAAATTCATTCCACCAACGCTCCATTGGTGCATTATCGTAAGGTGTTCCTGGTCGAGACATACTTCTGATGATATTGTGACGACTGAGGAAGTTATTGAAGGAACCGGCAGTGAACGCTGACCCCCGGTCGGTGTGAACCATTGGGTGCACATCTCCGGCAACTTCAAAAGCTCGTTGGAAGGTTTGAATTTCTGCTATTGAGGTTTCTGTGTCACTCAGGTTATACGACAACAGACGTCGTCCATAAAGATCAAGCACACCACTGAACCGTACCTTGTACTCGCCATTTACACCATAGGTTAATTCGGTTGAGTCCGACAACCAAACTTGGTTGGGCGCTTCTACATCGAAATTTTGATTTAATACGTTATCCAGAATATGTTGCTCACTTTCCTGACGACGCTTTCGTTTTTTGACCCGAATCTTACAGTGAATATCCAGTTCTCGTTGCACACGACGAACCATCTTGACTGTGACTGGAAACTTGATTTCATCGTCATGCTGCAGGGCAATCAGTAAATTGCCTGCACCAATGCCTTGATGATGAAAGTCATACCAGTATTGCACACGTTTTTTAAGCAACGCGTCGTGTTGTTCCCAAGTTGTTTCGGTGTGGCTCAGTCCTTTGTAGTACGCCTGTCGGCTTACGCCAATTAGTTTTAAGAGCGTGGATACTGCACCACGTTTACCTTGACTGACCTCCCTGATTGCGATGTAGGCCAGTCGATGCTGTTTGTTCACCCCCTGTGCTGAAGTTCCTGCAATTTTTTTGCGAATTCCTCAATGAGTTCTTTATCTGAAAGCTCAGTTTTAAGTCGTCTAACCTCTAAACGAAGACGATCAATTTCGGTAGTCTCTGCTTCATTCTTATGGTGTCCACGATTATCTACTAAAGCCTCGTAGCCGCCATTCTTGGCTTTGAGTACCCAGGAGCGAGCCTGCTGGTAAGAAACTTGAAAATGCTCCGCAGCCTCGTTGTAAGAGTGTTTATCTTTGATCACGTACTCGACTACTTCAATTCGCTCATTAAACGTTGTCTTTCGACTCATAGTGGGGACCTGCTTTCTCGACGGCGATGCCGTCAAAGTTTTGTCCTCATTATACTTGAAAATCCAGTTTTCTAGTTGCGATTTTGAACGAAGTCCAAATCGGATACTCAGCTCAGCAAGCGTACCCTCACCAGCTTGATAAGCAAGTACTGCTGCTTGCTTCAATGTTACCGGGTATTTCTTATACTTAGTTGCTTCTTTGAGACCTGCAAGGCCATCTCGATCATATCGTTCCTGCCACCACGCCAAACGATGTTGCTCAAGGTTATGCTGCTTCGAAAATTTATTTGCAGAGAGGCCTGAACGCTTGAACTGCTCAAGCAGGTCCAGTTTCTCCAGTGCTGTGTGTTTGGATCTAGGCATACAAAAATCCCTCCATAGTCATCAAATGAATTATTGTATTTCATCTGACAACCATAAAGGGATTATCGCA
>NZ_BJDO01000101.1 GCF_005405185.1 Secundilactobacillus hailunensis | reverse complement strand
CAAGTGGCCTCGATTAACTACTTTATCCTGCATATTTTTATAGCCAACTTTGGTCTTACGATAGCTCTTAACTTGTTGATTAAATGCCTTTCTTTCATGCCGTTTGCTATTGATTCCCTCGTGTTGCATTGGTGTGTCAGCTATTCCCTGTTCCACAAATGATTTTTCACTGATCCGATCAGGAATGTTTTTTTGCTCTAAAACCTGATTGACACTAACTGCCCAATTATGACGCCATTCAATTATTTTTTCTTTCTTATCCCAATCAACCAACCAAATTTTTCGGTTTCTCACATTCCCTGCAGGGGTCTTAGTTTTATTACCATGACTATCTAAAATGTATTCGGTTTTTGTTTTCTGTCCCCAAGTACCATCGGGGTTAAATGGGCGATTGGTTAACATCAAGTGTGCGTGTGGATTATCTGGGTGATCACGATGAATCGCTACATCGGCTACCATGCCTTGATCAACAAAGTTTTCTTGCACGTATTTAGTTAATAATGTTTTTTGTTCATCTACACTTAACTCAATTGGTAAAGCCACGTTAAACTCTTTTGCATACCGTGAGTTTGATTTACGATCTTTCTTTTCAACTTCATTCCATAATTGTTCTCGATTACTGGCCCATTCTGGTGCATTTTCGGGAGTTAAAATAAAGCTTTCTGGCATAACCGAGCGGGCATAAAAATAGTGGCGGCCTTCTTGATTATCAAATAATTTTTCACCACTTCGATAAGCGGCACTGGCAATCGCACTTCGTCCTTTACCAGCACTAATATTACTAAAACTCATGTGAAAGATTGCCATGTCAGTCACCGTCTTCTTTTGATTCTATGGGCTTGACTTTGTTGTCGCCATCGGCGACTTCTAATACAGGTTTTAATGGGTTTATCACAACGTCATCAAAGATGACGTGTAAGTGCGCATTGACCTCGTTTCACTCGGTCTGCTGATTATCCTGAATTTACTTTTAGTGTATGCCTTCCGCTTCGCTATTTCAACTTTTATACTTTGACTTAACGTTTCCCTTATGATATAGTGTCGGTGATTATTTCTAATATGATTGGAGGGATCGTTATGTCTCAAAGTAACTTAGAAAAACAAGAAGCTAAATTAAAAGCCCTTAATCAAAAAATTAAGGACGAAAAAAATAAGATTGAACAACGGCTAGGTAAACAAATCATCAGTCAAGCCAATTTAGATTATGCTAATTTGTCTAACGATCAGATTAAGCTTTTAGCTAAGCAATTTTCTGAATTTTTAAAGGTAAAGTCCGTAGATCATTAGCCATACGAGATGGGGAAATTCCATGTCTAATCAATATGAAAAACTAGTCGAGCAACAAGCGCGTTTAAAACAAAAAATTGAGCGGGAAGATTTTAAATTACGACAATCTAAATACTATGAAAATCGGCAAGCCCGCAAAGCCCGTTCTCGCCGATTAATTCAAAAAGGGGCTTTATTAGAAAAGTACTTTCAAGCTAATAACCTCTCGGTCGAACAAACCGAAGAACTTTTAAAAACATTTGCTGACTATGTTAACGCCCATAAACCGGATAAATTAAAAAACGATCAACCTAATAACTAGGCCGATCGTTTTTATTTGGGTCTAAGCTTTTTAGTGTTGATTAAGTTCAACACTGAGAAACTTAGGCCTGTTTTTTTGCAAAAAAAGGACACCTAGTCTCCCAGGCGTTATACTTT
>NZ_BJDO01000100.1 GCF_005405185.1 Secundilactobacillus hailunensis | reverse complement strand
AAAGTATAACGCCTGGGAGACTAGGTGTCCTTTTTTTGCAAAAAAACAGGCCTAAGTTTCTCAGTGTTGAACTTAATCAACACTAAAAAGCTTAGACCCTTAATTTCCCTGCCTTTACTTTTGGTTTGGTCGCTGTAAAGTATAACGCCTGGGAGACTAGGTGTCCTTTTTTTGCAAAAAAACAGGCCTAAGTTTCTCAGTGTTGAACTTAATCAACACTAAAAAGCTTAGACCCCCTTTTCTGATTAAAAATCAGCTGAAATTAAAAAAACCGCCCTAACGGCGATTTACGTAAAAGGACGGTTCGTACGAGACTCGAACTCGTGATCTCCTGCGTGACAGGCAGGCGTCCTAACCAGCTAGACCAACGAACCATTCGAATTGCGGGGGCTGGATTTGAACCAACGACCTTCGGGTTATGAGCCCGACGAGCTACCAGACTGCTCCACCCCGCGATAATATAAAAGTTATGATGATGACCCGTACGGGATTCGAACCCATGTTACTGCCGTGAAAGGGCGGTGTCTTAACCACTTGACCAACGGGTCATAGCTTTAAAAATGTAATGTAAGGATACAACGGAGAAAGAGAGATTCGAACTCTCGCGCCGCTTTCGCGACCTACACCCTTAGCAGGGGCGCCTCTTCAGCCACTTGAGTATTTCTCCAATGGGCCTAAATGGACTCGAACCATCGACCTCACGCTTATCAGGCGTGCGCTCTAAACCAGCTGAGCTATAGGCCCAAAAAGCGGGTAACGAGAATCGAACTCGCGACAACAGCTTGGAAGGCTGTGGTTTTACCACTAAACTATACCCGCATGGATCCTTGAGCTATGGCGCGGGACGGAATCGAACCGCCGACACACGGAGCTTCAATCCGTTGCTCTACCGACTGAGCTACCGAGCCATAAAAAACGGTTCGTACGAGACTCGAACTCGTGATCTCCTGCGTGACAGGCAGGCGTCCTAACCAGCTAGACCAACGAACCATACAATTGCGGGGGCTGGATTTGAACCAACGACCTTCGGGTTATGAGCCCGACGAGCTACCAGACTGCTCCACCCCGCGATAATAAGGAGGATGAGAGATTCGAACTCTCGCGTGGTTTGACCCACCTGACGGTTTTCAAGACCGTTCCCTTCAGCCAGACTTGGGTAATCCTCCATAATGAAAATGATACTAAAATAATGATCGGCAACTAAGGACCAATTGGACCTTGTAGGACTCGAACCTACGACCGGACGGTTATGAGCCGTCTGCTCTAACCAACTGAGCTAAAGGTCCGAGTCAAAGATCAAATCGCGGCGGGGGGGATCGAACCCTCGACCTCCCGGGTATGAACCGGACGCTCTAGCCAGCTGAGCTACACCGCGATGGTGTTTAAATAAAACTGTTAGAAACTTTATTTAAATCGGGAAGACAGGATTCGAACCTGCGACCCCCTGGTCCCAAACCAGGTGCTCTACCAAGCTGAGCTACTTCCCGTTCAAATGCACCCAGTAGGAGTCGAACCTACAACCTTCTGATTCGTAGTCAGACACTCTATCCAATTGCGCTATGGGTGCAAAATACTAAACTTATTAAAATGCCGAGGACCGGGATCGAACCGGTACGGTCATCACTGACCGCAGGATTTTAAGTCCTGTGCGTCTGCCAATTCCGCCACCCCGGCGTTATATTGGCATAAGCGGAAGACGGGATTCGAACCCGCGACCCCCACCATGGCAAGGTGATGTTCTACCACTGAACTACTTCCGCATATTTAGTTGAAATGCCGACTAGAAGATTCGAACTTCCGACCCCCTGTTTACAAGACAGGTGCTCTACCAACTGAGCTAAGTCGGCAACACAATAGATATAGTATCAAATCTGACTTTCATTGTCAACATAATAATCAACGTCAACTTGGTAATTGACGAATGAGCCGTGACAGTCTCGAACTGTCGACCCTCTGATTAAAAGTCAGATGCTCTACCAACTGAGCTAACGGCTCAATGGAGGATACAGGGCTCGAACCTGTGACCCTCTGCTTGTAAGGCAGACGCTCTCCCAACTGAGCTAATCCTCCATAAAAATAGCGTGGCAACGTCCTACCCTCGCAGGGGGCGATCCCCCAACTACTCTTGGCGTGCTGAAGCTTAACTACTGTGTTCGGCATGGGAACAGGTGTATCCTT
>NZ_BJDO01000099.1 GCF_005405185.1 Secundilactobacillus hailunensis | reverse complement strand
TGTCAGCAACGGTTGTAAAATGTTGGAAAATACCGATTAGAAAATGTCGGTTTTCCAACATTTTTTTACGGTAAAATAAACGCATCTCAAATTTGGAGGAACTGAAATGCGTTTAGATGTTGAGCAGTGTGTCCAGCAATATATTATGAACAAAATAAAGCCCAACTTCGCTGAAATTGGTCGGCGATACGGTGTTGATCCACGAACGGTAAAAAGATACTACAATTTAGGGCTTACGCCCCCAGATGAGCAGCCACAACCCTTACGGCGGCCGAGTAAACTTGACGATTATCGAAAAACGATTGAAGAAAAGGTTCTAGAAGGCTGTTCGGCAACGGCAATTTATTACTTTATCAAAGAACGTGGCTATCAAGGAAAGCAAAGTATTCTCAGAGACTATTGTCGAACCATCAGAAAAGCCGCAACGAAAAAAGCCACTATCCGGATTGAAACCTCGCCAGGACTTTCAGCCCAGGTTGATTGGAAAGAAGACTTAACATTGGTTTCTCGGCATGGAGAGATTGTCAAAGGCAACATCTTCTTATATGTTTTAGGGTACTCGCGAATGAAATACATGCAATTTACCTTCAGTCGCAGCCAAACTACCTTTTTTGATTGCTTAACGAATGCCTTTTGGGCAACCGGGGGTGTGCCGAAAGAAATCTGGTTTGACAACCAAAAGGTTGTCGTCGATCATCATAAAAGTAATTTTGGTAAGCCGGTATTTAATGAAACCTTCGTTGAATACGCTAAGGACGCTTGTTTCAAGCCAATTGCTTGTCGACCGTTTCGGCCACAAACCAAAGGAAAGGTTGAGGCGTTGGCCAGAACTACTCAGCGAATTAAAGTTTACAACCATGAGTTTGAAGAGCCGCTAGACTTAGCCGAGATCGTTCATTTGACGTGTGATCAGCTGAATCATGAGAAGTCTCAGGCGACTCAAATTCCGCCTTATTTATTGCTTGATAAAGAAAAAGAGTATCTCCATGATTTTGATCATGACTTACTCGATGCCTATGCCAGCCAAACCATCGCAAGGAAAGTTAGCAAGGAATCAATGATTGTCTTTCAAAATCGGAAATACTCCGTCCCCATCAGATATATTGACGAAACCGTACAAATTAAACACGATGACAATACTCTATACGTTTATTATAACGGAGAATTAATTCGTTCTCACCCTATTTCACTGAAAAGATTTAATTATCTTCGCGATGACATGGAAGAGATTGTCCGATCAGACCTTTATAAGAATCGTGATGACCGAGTCATTGATGATTACGTCGACCGAAACCTGAAGATGTTTGATGAAATGGAGTGAGAAAATGGCTAATTACCAAGCGTTATACACCAACCTTAGACAATTAAAGTTAGATCGTTTCGCCGAACATTTAGGCTACCTATTGGATCATCAAGATGAAGCACCCAAGTCCTTGAGTGATGCCTTATTCGAATTGACAACGGCTGAGCTTAAATACCGGGAACAAAAAAAGATTAATTTGAGAATTAAACTAGCCCGCTTTCCATATGAAAAAACGTTAGCTGACTTTGACTTTAGCTATCAACCAGGAATTAACCAAGGGACAATTGAGGACTTGGGATCACTAAGATTCACCCAAGAGAATCAAAACATTTTGTTTATCGGCACCTCCGGTGTCGGTAAGACTCACCTAGCCACCGCCATTGGAATTGAAGGGTGTAAACAAGGAATTTCAACGCAGTTTATTCGATGTAGCGACCTCATCAACAAGCTTCAAACAGCACAAGTTCAAGGACGAAGCGAAGAAGTGTTGCGCCGGTATGCCCGTTTTCAAATTCTAATCATTGACGAGATTGGTTATCTCCCAATTGAGTCAGTGGGTGCTAAGCTGTTCTTTCAGCTAATTGAAAAACGATATGAACGGAAATCAACCATTATCACCACTAATATTCCGCTTTCTAAGTGGGGAAACACCTTTTCAGATAAGATGTTAGCTAACGCCATTTTAGACCGCTTGGTTCACCACGCTAAAGTCATCCGAATCACCGGTCGATCATATCGAATGAAGGATCATTTGATTGAAAAGAAGGATAATTCTGGACCTGATTTATCAGGTTTCAGCTCACAAAATAAAGAAAGGAGCAGTGAGACACTGTAAACCTTATCGGTAAAAAACAGCATTTTTTAATCGGCAAAAAACGACATTTTCACATCGGCGTTGACA
>NZ_BJDO01000098.1 GCF_005405185.1 Secundilactobacillus hailunensis | reverse complement strand
AGAAACGGCCTCACTCCAGACGAATACTGGAGTGAAGCCGCTTAGGAACACATAAAACTTTATATTATTTCATTTGTCAACTTGACAGGGCATAGTGCATCATCAGGCCCTCAAAATGCAGTTTAAAGTTTACCAGTATCCTAGTTTCATCCCTAACTTCGCACGGTTCACATCGCGGTCCGATAAGGTTGGCGTCTCTCGCCGTGAATCGTTAGGATCCTTCGGTGAATTCCAGCTATACTTGCCGTTCACGCTAGAGCTGAACCCGTCATCGCTGGTTTCAGCGTACATGATGTCGGTCAGATATGGCGTGTGATCCAGGCCAAGGGAGTGGCCCAGTTCATGGACGGTCACGCCCTCCCAATAGGTCTCGGCTGATGGTGCCGCCGCTCTTTGCGCAGCGATCAACTGATCATACAACGTATGCCCCTGATTAAGGTAGGACTGTTGCGCAGCTGAACCGTTGGCCGAATTCTTGTAGGCGTTCGCGATATCTTCATACTGGTTGTACAGTGAACGAATCTCTGGTGTATCCGCCACGCTGCCCGCGTAGTTCTTATCGTTAAGGGCCGTTGAACTCAGGTAAAGATGATTGCCATCGTTCAGACCGTCCCACTGCTTGGCAGGTTTAGTCGACACCACGAGCTGATGATTCGATGCGGTCCCAGGAATGAAGACGGAGCGGCCAAGGGCTTTGTTCCACACGCTCATGGCTTTTTGAACGTAGGGCTGAACACTTGAATCGGCAACGTAGACCCGTGCTTGATGGTTCTTAAAGGTTGTCAACTTGCCCGTCATGTTGAACTCTTTGCGCAAATAAAGGTTATAGGTCCCGTAGAAAGCTGCTGGCTGTTTGAGCAGCGTTGCTGAAGGATTTAAATCTTCACCAGATGCTACTAATTTAGTCACCGCTGATTTAGACAGCAGCGGCGTCTTCAGATAACCATGCCAAACCCAGCCGGCCATCTTGTGGTTAGAAGGCGACTTGATGTAGTAGTAGATTCGTGTCGTCTTGCCGGACTTGATCGACTCCTGAGCCGTCGCGTTAAAGACCGTATTGTGCCCGCTTGAAAGTTTGAACTCGCGTTTCTTTAAGGTGCCAGAATAGGCGTAAGCTTTCTTGGCTTTCGACTGGTCGATCTGGTACTTCTGCGTACTCATCGACTTCTTCTTAACGACTGAAACCTTCGCCTGTGCAGTAGGTGTCGTGGCAGCTGGAATAACCGCGAATGAAGCCCCGAACGACAACGCCGCAACAATGATAATACCAAACTTCTTCATACCTAGAATGGCCCCCTTAAAACGCTGTATCGCATTTATGCAATACTCCTCAATCTATATATAGGCTCATTCTACCATAGATGGTCATTCATGGGGCTCGATATGCGCTAATTATAGAAAATCGATTTTGAGCTC
Organism: Secundilactobacillus hailunensis; assembly: GCF_005405185.1. Classification (GTDB taxonomy): domain Bacteria; phylum Bacillota; class Bacilli; order Lactobacillales; family Lactobacillaceae; genus Secundilactobacillus; species Secundilactobacillus hailunensis. The sequence continues at coordinate 797 of NZ_BJDO01000098.1, read as the reverse complement.
CTTGTTCATTGCCCTGGCAATCTTCTCCAGCGTTTCAATGGTGATGTTGGTACCACCGTTTTCCCAGCGTGCAATTGAGGATTGCGGCACGTTCATCAGTTCCCCCAGCTGGCTTTGAGTCAGCCCCGCCTTCGCCCGCAACATCTGAATCTCAACGGCGTACTTGTAGCGAATGCTACTCTGGTGAAATTTCTTAGCAAATGCCGGTTTATCAAAAATATTTTTGGTTTGTTTCAACATAAACCCTCCTGTGGGTAAATACCTCAGTAGCAAGATCAACGACAGAAAGTTGCCAACCGTTTCCGTTGGACAATCATTATTCTAGCGTGATATAACTCCGGTTAAAATCGAACAGGCGTTCTTGTATTTTAAAATCAACTATGATAACCTATGATTATTCGGTTGTTGAATTCCAATCGAAAAGTCTTGTTTCATCCCTTTAATATCCTCAAAGTGACCGCGATACCTGCAGCCACGTACAAACAGACCAGCAAATGTCCCTTTGCTGGTCTATTTTTATTGCGTTCAGTTAATTAGATAATTGGGATATACCATTCGTTAAATCCCATCATAACATTTTTGAAATTAATTCAGAATTGACGTTGCGTTTCATTTTTGAAATTATGGCTCAATTTTAGTTTGAAGCCCATTACATCGGCGTTATATGGGTATACCGGTTTGTTCACTACCACCTAGCCGAAATATACTAAGATAAGGGAGTCAAAATGCGACGGTATTTTGGCTCCTTTTTTGATACATTGAGGATGGGACAAAAGGTCGCGAACGCGTTGGGCAAA
>NZ_BJDO01000097.1 GCF_005405185.1 Secundilactobacillus hailunensis | reverse complement strand
TTGAAGCTTAGTCATAAAAAATCACCTCATCATAATTGATAAGGTGATCATACTGCGCCGTTAGACGCATTCATAGACGTTCGGTTATAGTGTGCTTACGTTTAAAGAAACTAAAAAGGAGACTGTGATTTGGGTTTCACAGTCTCAAAAAAGTACATTTATATTCTTTTGTTAACTACTATAAGAATCATCTGGATTACGATCTTCAGTCCAACTAAATAATTAGTTATTGGAATTATCAAACATAGGAAAGCTTGCAATAACCTTATCAATTAAATATGCCGTTCTTCTATCGATGTCTTTAATAGTCCATTCGTCTTTTTGTTCAATAGTTTTATCCGGATCAGCAATCGATTTATTCAGAAACAGCGGTGTTCTTAGTCCTAAATAGTCTTTAGAATCATCAGTGCTGTAATCCCTTTTATATACAAATTCCCTATCACTCATTTCTGGATTATATCCAGTTAAAGTTAGGTTCCCAAGCCGATGCATATTTTCTTGTTGAAGATGCTTGGCTTCTTCTTCATTTTCTGGTGAAATCATATGCTTCCAACCATGTTTTAGATTATTTGTTTCTGGAAGTATATGATCCAATGTCCATATTGGTAATTTTCTACCGCTTTTGGTAGAACGTGTTTGATCCAAAGAATCAGGATTTTGTTTATTGAAGTATTGCCCATACTTTCTTTCTAGACTAATCAGAATGAATCTAACCGTTTGTGGTGAAACATCATAGACTGGTTTATTAAGTGCTAATCTAAATTCTTCATCTGAAGCACTAATAGACTGTAAACTGCGAGTAACCAATTTTGAAAGGCTCTCATCCTCACTAGCAGTATAATTTCTAATAATTTCTAGAATCTTAGCTCTCAAATTTGATGCTTTAGGTCTTAAAACTATATTCCGTCGTACAAAGAAATTGATCAATTCATGTAAGACATCATGCACATCCTTGGAGCTGATGGCTTTGTTCAAATAAAGATTCAACGCAAATAAAATTAATGGGTAAGCTTGAGAATCATCCAATCGGCCAAGACTATTTAATAGATTGTCATTTTCTTCGCCAAATTGCTGATCTTCATCAGTCACTATTCGGGGAGAAATATGTGAATAAATTTTAGCATATCTGGTTAACTCATAAATATATTCATAGCCTTTAGCATCAAAAACTTTTTCGTAAAGTCTCAATGCCTTACCTTTGGTTATTGATGATTTTCCATTTCCCTCAAACGTATCATAGCAATTCAAAAGAAACCGAGTAACTTCAGAAGATTGAATTTGAGAATCTTCATTAGAAAATACAGCAATTAATTCATCCCAAGAATCCGATGCTGCTTCGGGTTCAATAGAATCCGTAGCCGTTTTTAGATATTGAGCCTTTAATAAATCAATCATTGTTAGTGGCATACCTTTACCATTCAATGATGAAAATACATTAAATGCATCCGAGATATCCCCAACTTTAATAAATAACACCTCAACGGCATTTAATTGATTGAAGAATTTTTTCAAATCAGCAAAAGTATTGAATTCATTTTGAAACAATTCAACAATAAATTTATAGCGCTTTGCAAAAGTATAATTCCCGTACTTACCCTTGGTCTTGTCATGCATTATGCCAAAGTAGTTTTCATAGATTTCCTTATCTGGTAACAATAATTTAACTCTCGGTGTTTGATCAGGCATTTCTAATTTACGACTGATATCCATTTCAAGAGATCCAATATCTTTTGCGATCTCATTAATTTCAGACGAATTTTCGTCATGCAACATTTTTTCCGCAGTTTCGTAAATTGCAAGAAAGAAGAGCGAAATTGTCGTTAATCGTTGTTGCCCGTCAACAACTTCAAAATAATCTTTATTTTCCTTATCAGCAGTGACTAATAAATTACCTATGTAATATCCAGCAGTTTCGGAATTTATGTCATCGAAAAGATCCTCAATATTTTGAGTGCTCCAAGAATAATTACGTTGGTATATGGGAATTTGATATTGCTTTTCTCCTTCAATCGGAAAAATCTCTGAAATTGGTTTTGATTCAGGATCCAGATACATAACAAACAAGCCTCACTTTTTATATATGATTAAAGACCAATTCACCTGACGTTTAGCTATCAAAAATATACCTCATTGATGTCTAGTCTTTAATATTACTATACATTCAACTATCCATGAGATCTATAGTGTTTTGTACATCTATGTAAATATAGTTAATTTTAATTGCTAATGGCCCACAGTAGTTAACAAAGTCACTGATGAAATTTTTAAATAGAAAAAATATAATTGTATATTGTTTAAAAATTTATGATATGATAGAATATGCATTCTTAGAAAGCTTAATTAATTATGTCAGCAACGGTTGTAAAATGTTGGAAAATACCGATTAGAAAATGTCGGTTTTCCAACATTTTTTTACGGTAAAATAAACGCATCTCAAATTTGGAGG
>NZ_BJDO01000096.1 GCF_005405185.1 Secundilactobacillus hailunensis | reverse complement strand
ATTCAAAAAGGGGCTTTATTAGAAAAGTACTTTCAAGCTAATAACCTCTCGGTCGAACAAACCGAAGAACTTTTAAAAACATTTGCTGACTATGTTAACACCCATAAACCGGATAAATTCAAAAACGATCAGCCTAATAACTAGCCCGATCGTTTTTTATTTTCTGAATCATTAATGGGATTTCTAATTTTTAAATCTGGATTATTTTTAACAAAGTCATTTAGTTGTTTCTGTATAGCTGACTCAAAGGTGATTTTGGGATTTATCCAAGGAAAGTTATGCAAATTATTTTTGATCACCTGGTCGTGTTCTCGTCTGTAAACTCACACAAATTTTTGGCTATTATCGTAGATCACGACATTATCAGCTTTGAATGCAACTGCTTCTAAATTTTGATTTGATTGATTATATCGCTTTTTAACAACTTCATCTGATACACCGTGCCCACCCTTTTTGACCCGCTCATGAACCCGATTAATTGCAACTTTTTCGCTTTTTAAAGCCACATATAAAAGTGTTACTTCAAAACATTTTGGTGAGCCCGATCGATTAAATTTAATTGTGCCTTTCCTTGCCCAGACAAGGTTGTTTCAACATGGATACTCCGCCCGATATCTAAAGCCGCTGGAATTGTTTTATTTCTTCTCGCATTGCCCTAAAGTTATCACGATCTTTATACCAATCGCCACCCATTTTTTGTAGGATTTCATCGGCATTTAATCGTTTGGAGTGAGTAAATAATTCGGGTCTCGCGCGATATAAAGTGCTTTTACCAGCGCCGTTTATCCCCGCAACGATGATGTATCTCTTTAGCTCACTCATGTTAAATCACGAAATGCTTTTCGTTGATAATCTTCTCTTGACGTTTATCTAAGAGGTAAGTGTGTAACGCGTCAAACAGCTTGCGTTTATCAGGATCTGGATTATATGCCGCTTGTTCCCAAATGTCTTGAATATTGACTGCCCAGGGGTCAGCCAACAATTGATCAATTGTTTCGATTTCTTTGCTGGGTTTGGTCATTTAAAAAGCTCCTATCCCGTTTTATAGCTCAGCTATCGTCAATTCGGCCACTTAAGGCACCTATTTTTACTTCTAAGCGATTTTAAAGCAGTTTTAATATAATTATGCATGTAACACTTAAAACGGCTTAAATGAGTCCATATGACGTTTAATTTCAAGAACGCTCATTGTCAGTGTTCTGTTCTTCGGGGTGTTTGGCCGCATATTCTCTAGCCGCTTGTTTATTCCACCAAACGCCAAATAGGTTTTGCATGGTGCCGTACAAGTAGTTTTCCACGTTCTTGATATGCTTTTCATTGCTTCTTAGGGCGTTAAAGTAGCGTCTCAAGGCTTTAGTCATCAAAGATTTTAGTTCTTCATCGTCTAGTGGGATTAGAACGCCAATGTCCTGATGATCCTTCTCAACTCGGTACTTAGCATTTAAGATAATGCCAATGAACCGGCGCATTTGTTGTGGAGTTCGGCACCAGAGGCTAAGTAATTGCACGGCTTCGGGTTCTAAGAAAACGGGGAGCCCACTGTCTTCATCAGTTAAGAAGTCATTAGCATGATTTATGAGATCATGGTTTTGCTTTTCGATTTCATCTGGTGAGAAACATGCTGTGGAAAAGTTCAACTTTTGAGTATCTATATTGTATCTGTTTTTGTCTCTTTCTTTAGGTTCTCTATATAGATTAAGTCCATTTTTTGAACTTCCGCTCGTAGCAAGGGTTTGAGAGCTTTTTTGACCAAATTCGCCGCGTAAATAGACATCGGTTGCTTTCACATCGAGCTTGGACAGATAGGTAGATTGTAAAATTAATCCGAACGCTGTTCGGACAAAAAAGATCAGCTTCCTTTAAAATGGTGCTTAGAACCTGTCTAATATAACCTATTCCGAACGAATTAAAATCGAAACCTTTTGTGAACTAGGGCTGTCCAATATCCAAATGGGCGTTCGGTTGAACCGATCACCGTCAACAATTTCTTATGAATTATCTCGATGTCAACCTTATCAGGCTGAATTAGCACAAACAGATGCCGAATACAAGCGATCACGATGTGGGTAGTAATGAACGCTTTAATCGGAATTTACGTTATTTTTATCCTAAAGGGACTCGTTTTGAGCACATTAGTGCTCAAGATTTAACGACGACGTTACTCCAAATTAACCAGCGACCGCTTAAAATACTCGACTGGCAAACACCGTATCAGGTTATGCTGACAAATTTGTCCAAAAATTCGGATTAAATTTGCAATCTACCATTAACACGGTTCTGACCATTTTAGGTATGCTAGGTGTAATTACAGACGTACAAACTGTAAACGTCTCACAGGACACGACAGGCACCTTAGAACATGTTACAAACGAGGTGGACTCCGCTAGCCAAGCTGATAAAGCACCAACTAGTGCGAACGTTTCTAATGTGACCTCAACTAGTGCTGAGATTAAAGTAGATGACAAAGCTGAATAAAGTAAAAAGGTCTATCCTCAATTGGTGCACTATGCCCTGTCAAGTTGACAAATGAAATAATATAAAGTTTTATGTGTTCCTAAGCGGCTTCACTCCAGTATTCGTCTGGAGTGAGGCCGTTTCT
>NZ_BJDO01000095.1 GCF_005405185.1 Secundilactobacillus hailunensis | reverse complement strand
CAAAATAAAGAAAGGAGCAGTGAGACACTGTAAACCTTATCGGTAAAAAACAGCATTTTTTAATCGGCAAAAAACGACATTTTCACATCGGCGTTGACACATTAACTTAATTTTACAAACCGAGAGATCTAAACAAGTTGCTTCTAAATACGTGTTATAGTAAAACACTAAACGCATTTCGATGAATAAAAATGGTCTGATCTCAGTAAAGTACTGAGATCAGACCATTAATTAAAACTAAATATAATTTTTCTAACTTAGTTGTTGCACTTAAACTACTGCATACTCATTTTTCAGTCTTACTTAATCTGCCTCGATGATAAATTTTCTTTTGGATTAAGTATTGATCCTGATCTTGAGTAATAAATAACGGAGAACTTTCTTCTATGACATTGCTAAACTCCAAACCATACCATGAAATAGGTGAAGCCGTAATTTTCTGCAAATAGATGCGCCCGCCAATCAATCTTCTATCTAACGAGCTTAACTTATCATTGACAATTAAATCTGCTGGTTGTTCCTTTATAATAACAAACTTAAAGTCGCCGACTTTCCGTTGTCGCTCTGTTGAATACGTGGGTATTTGTGGTTCTAAAATACCTTGTTCCACTAGATGATTTACAACTTGATGTAAATAGACACTAACGGATTGAGATTTCCTAAACCCTAAGTAAAATTGAACGTTAACAACATTATGCGTCTCAAGTAAATCAACTGTATAATTACTTTCATAAGGTGCATTGGTTTCATTGACTGTAACAAACCAATAAACTTTAGCTCTTTTAGGTTGTCTGTCGAGAATAGAATACATGGTACTACGCCTAATTTGGTAATCACCCTTAATTTTAGTCATATACACTAAGTTAGTCGTGAACAAAGGTACTGTATTGTCTGCGCTTAATTTAGAGAGTTGATCACGATAGTCAAGAAGTGAAACATACTCGCTTTCTTTCTCATAATGTTCTCTTCGTTTATTTCCAAAGTACCAAAGCCACATAATATAAAGAATGCCCAACATGATTGTTAACGTAACATAACCGCCATGAATAAACTTAACCAAACTTGAAATTAGAAAGATTAACTCAATAAAACCAAAAAACAAGGCAATTATAAGTGCTGTTACCTTAGCCAGGTGTTTCTTTAAGAATTCATGCAAAAGCACAGTAGTCATAAGCATGGTAATAGTGATCGCTAAACCATACGCGGCCTCCATTTTTTGTGAACTACCAAAGAACCAGACTACACTAATTGTTATTATACATAGTATCCAGTTAACAGTTGCAATATAAATTTGATTTTTTATATTACTTGGATGTCTAATAACCATTCTAGGTAAAAATTTTAAGCCAATTGCTTCATCGACTAAAGTGTAAGAACCCGTAATCAACGCTTGAGAGGCAATAATTGCAGCGAGTGTGGCTAGCAAAATGCCAACTAGGCGCCAAGTTCCGGGGAGCATTTCATAAAAGGGATTTAAGTTCGATAAGTTCCTGTAAGCAATATCACCTGCATGTCTAATTATCCAAGCACCCTGACCTAAGTAATTTAAAAATAGGGTACTATATACTAGTGGCCATGTTACATAAATATTCTGCTTGCCAACGTGACCCATATCGGAATATAAAGCCTCTGCTCCTGTGGTTGCCAAAAAGATACTTCCAAGTATAAAGATTCCCACTTTGTTAACTGGACTGAATAGTACCCTAATTGCATAATAAGGAGAAATAGCCTTCAATATCATTGGATAATTGATTAGATTAACGATTCCAAAGACAGCCAAAAAGCCAAACCATAAAATCATCACTGGTCCAAAGGATTTCCCAATCACACCTGTTCCAAAACGTTGAATCATAAATAATACGAGTAGAACAACTGTTGTGATAATCAAGACGTTATGTTGAGAATTACTAAACGCCACAGGGCCAAGGTGTTGTTTTTTTAATCCCTCAATGGCTGAAGTCACAGTTACTGCAGGAGTTAATGTTCCATCGGCCAAAATGGCCGCCCCACCAATCAAGGCTGGCCAAATTAACCATTTTGAATTTTTTCTAACCAATGCATATAAAGCAAAAATTCCGCCCTCACGCTTATTATCGGCTTGCATTGCAATGACAACATACTTCAACGTTGTAATGATCATTAATGTCCAAAAAATCAACGAGATCGATCCAATCACGTAATTGGGAGAAATATTTCCCATTTTACCGGCGTCACCAATCAATGCATTCATAACATACAATGGTGAAGTGCCAATATCACCGTACACAATTCCTAAAGTAACAAGTGCCCCCGCAAAAGAAACACGTTCTAGTTGCTTATTCATATTTGCTTGCCCCCAACGCTAATTATTGAAATATAGCACTGCAAAATAGTAAGCCTAAACACGAAGAAAAGCAACTATGCCATATACATCATAATGAAATCACTTTAAAGAAGCTCATAATTTACGATATACTGATTGAAACCATAAATTATGGGCATTCTATTCTTAACTATCTAGTTGAACCATCTGATAACCGACTCCAATATGTGTTTTAATGGTAGATTGTAAAATTAATCCGAACGCTGTTCGGACAAAAAAGATCAGCTTCCTTTAAAATGGTGTTTGAAGTGCAATAAAAAAGTTAGACATTTTTATAAGTCTTGGATGTAAGCTGATTCCTGAGAAACTGTTTGAGATCTCTAAAAGCGGCGTAGGAAAACTGAGACAAACGCTAAAGTTACCATCGTTGTACTGGTGTGCAGCTGTCGTTCACAGTTTTT
>NZ_BJDO01000094.1 GCF_005405185.1 Secundilactobacillus hailunensis | reverse complement strand
CCGTTGTAAGTGATGATTTTCTAACTGATCTAAGCTAAGCTGTCCCGATAAATAAGCTAGTCCTTGTTGATGTTCTTGGGGACTGAACACCTGTGGTGGGTTTGCTTGCCACTGTTCAATCGTTTCGGCCTGACATGGCTTTAAAACAGGATCATAGTACATCACGGCTGTATAGGCTTGTTCCTGTTTAATCAATGGCAATCCATCTAAATCGCCTTTGGGAAAGGCCCTTTTCAATACTTCATGGTATTGCGTTTTAATGACTTGCTTAACGGCCATGATTGCCCGTAGATCTTTGACTGCTCGAGTAATCTTTTGCTGTTCGGTTGGTGAATATTTCTCTAGTAACCCTTGATCGACGTGTTCTAGACTTTCTAAGTTATCGTCATGAATCATCAGCGTATATTTCAGTTCGATTTTGACTTCCTTTTCTTGTTGCATTAATAACTTCCAGCCAACGTATGGCCGTTTGGTAAAGGTCAATAATTGTTGGGCCAACAAATCATCACGAATGTTCATTAAACGTTCGTTTAATTCACTACCCTTGAAAACTGTTTGTTCGCTATCGGTTTCCTTAATTAATTCTCTTCTTTCAGCTTGCGTGGCCTGTTCAAAATTAAGCTCTGGATAAAGTTTTTTAGTCGTACGATCAACCACTTTATTTAAGAGTTCATCGGCTTTTTTTAGTGAACTTTCTTGTTGGTTAATCGTCAATAATTGCTTAGTGACATCTTCACCAACAGCGTGCTTAATTAAGGTACTGTTTTTCCAATTAAATAGCATGCGCCGTTTATCATCTAAGTTCTCCAAACTGATATAAGTTTTCAGTTCATGGCTTAACTCTTTAACTACCCGTTTTTCATTAAACGATAAGTGTTTACTTAGGCTATCTAAATGACCTCTATTGATTACTTTTTCTTGGTTGTTTTTATAACTGGCTTTGGCCTTGCGATAGTTCTTAACTTGTTGGTTAAATGCTTTTCTTTCATGCCGTTTGCTATTGATTCCCTCATGTTGCATTGGTGTGTCAGCTATTCCCTGTTCCACAAATGATTTTTCGCTGATCCGATCGGGAATATTTTTTTGCTCCAAAGACTGATTTACACTTGCCGCCCAATTGTGCCGCCATTGATTGATTTTTTCTTTTTTATCCCAATCAACTAACCACACCTTTCTTGATCTTGGGAAACGACTATTTCCTGTATAAGTCTTGTTCCCATTTTCGTCTAATATGTTTTCTCGTTTACTTTTCAATCCCCACGTTCCGTCTGGGTTAAATGGACGGTTAGTTAACATCACATGAGCGTGCGGATTATCTGGGTGATCTCTATGAATTGCCACATCGGCAACCATACCTTCATCAACAAAATTTTCTTGTACATATTTTGTCAATAATTCTTTCTGTTCATCTTCACTTAATTCAACGGGTAGAGCCACGTTAAACTCTTTAGCGTACCGTGAGTTTGCTCGACGGTCTTTTCTTTCAACTTCGTTCCATAATTTCTCTCTATCACTCGCCCATTCTGGCGCATTCTTTGGTGTTAAAATAAAGCTTTCTGGCATAACCGACCGAGCATAAAAATAACTTCGGCCTTCTTTTTGATCGAATAATTTTTCGCCACTTCGATAACTTGCTCCAGCAATTGCACTTCTTCCTTTTCCAGCACTAATATTACTAAAGCTCATGTGAAAAATTGCCATGTCGGTCACCACCTTTCTTTGGGTTTATGGGTTTGATTTTGTTGTCGCCAACGGCGACTTCTAATACAAGTGTTTAGCACAATAACACAACCAACTTTAGTTGTTGTGTGTAAGTGCGCATTGACCTCGTTTCACTCGGTCTTCTGATTCTCTTAACTTTAATTTAGTATATGCCTTCCGCTTCGCTATTTCAACTTTTATCCTTTGACTTAACGTTTCCTATATGATATAGTTTCGGTGATTATTTCTAATATGATTGGAGGGATCGTTATGTCTCAAAGTAACTTAGAAAAACAAGAAGCTAAATTAAAAGCCCTTAATCAAAAAATTAAGGACGAAAAAAATAAGATTGAACAACGGCTAGGTAAACAAATCATCAGTCAAGCCAATTTAGATTATGCTAATTTATCTAATGACAATATCAAGTCCTTATCCAAAAAAGTATCCGAGTTTTTAAAGGAAAAGTCCGTAGATCATTAGTCATAGGAAATGGGGAATTCCATGCCTAATCAATATGAAAAACTAATTGAACAACAAGCACGTTTAAAACAAAAAATTGAGCGGGAAGATTTTAAGTTACGCCAATCTAAGTATTATGAAAATCGACAATCACGAAAAGCCCGTTCTCGCCGATTAATTCAAAAAGGAGCTTTATTAGAAAAGTATTTTCAAGCTAATAACCTCTCGGTCGAACAAACCGAAGAACTTTTAAAAACATTCGCTGACTATGTTAACGCCCATAAACCGGATAAATTAAAAAACGATCAACCTAATAACTAGGCCGACCGTTTTTATTTTCAGGATTGTTTTTTGGCTTAATTTCTGGATTGTGTTTAGCAAAGTCTTTTAACTGTTTTTGAATTCTTTGTGTAAGCTCTGCTTTACTTTCTTTGTGCTTCCTTTTACTTGATCGCTGTTGAATTATCTTTTTACCCTTACCTCTTCTTTTTGATTTTAGGTCAAGCGTAAAATCTGAAATTTTGTTTTGATCTAGCTTACTTAAATGACCGATTTCTTTAAAGTTTAAACCGGCTTTGGGAAAGCGATAAATATTACCAAGATCGACCCAGGAAGGTTTCTTCAACCCAGCGGATTGCCAATCTTGA
>NZ_BJDO01000093.1 GCF_005405185.1 Secundilactobacillus hailunensis | reverse complement strand
AACCAAGAAAACATGTTTATCCGAATCTTCCAAATCGCTGCTTAGTCCCTATTGCGAATGCCCCTAGAACAAAGGGTTATTTAGTGTACCCAAAATCCATTTAAAGGGTACAAAGTCCCGATATTTCCGATCTCGACCACTCAAATCCCGTAAGCAACAAAGAGCTTCCTCCGAAGAGAAAGCTCTAAATATAATCAAGTCGTTAATCAACACCGTTTGACAAAGACCCAGAAAAGCCAGGTTTCCTCAGAAAAAGGAAACTTGGCTTTTTTTAGACGCATTTTAAGCGAGGCTCTATAAACTTAATTATCCGACGATTCAATTACCTACAGTAAGGCTCAAAATTATTTCTATAGCCAGTAAGAAGAGTCCAGGAATTATAGACCCTATAATAAGACATAGGAAGAAATAAATTTTGGTTCTGCAGAGTCGAAAGATAAGCAGATCAGCCCAAATAAAGTAGTCAATTGCCATTAAACCACTTGAAAGACTGTGAATGGTCTTGAAAAAAGAAGCCAAAGTAGCTAACAATAAAATGAGTATCGCTATTACAAGAATGGTAAAATATTGTTTACTTGTAAACTGATTTGCAAAGTTGTTTTTTCTTGATTTAAAATTAATCATTACCAACTCCTAAATTTGACTAAATTAAGTCTATCATATTCATAGTCTTAGCATTGGTTATTTTAATACTAATACTTCGCATATAGCTGTATTTCATTTGGATAAATACCAGCCTGATCATTCAGCAACCATTTGCTGAATTGTGTCAGAAATGTGAACTTTCGTCTTGTATAGGAATCTATAGAAAGAGGTAATTAAGATGACTGCCGAAGACCGAGTAATTGGTGAGTATAAGGCACGGAAAGTTGGCAACGCAACAGTTATTACCATTCCGAGTAGCTTAGATGTTAGTGTGGGAGAAAAATTTATATTAAAGGTCAATGCAGCTGGCAATCAAATTATTTTAGAACGGGCAGAGAGTTCAAATCCGTGGGAAAATGGCCAATTCGACGACTTTGATTTTCGTAAAGATCTTGATGAAGTTGGCAACTATGGTATGGGTGAAGACTTTGGCAAGGAGAAAGTCGAATGGTAGTCAATTAAGGAGATTTCATCTGGATTGATGCTGAACCTCATGCCGGTCGTGAGCAAGGTGGTCATGATCCTGAGCATGGTAACATTAGGCGCCCAATGATTGTTCTGTCAACAGCTGCTTATTTTAAGCATACAGGTTTAATTTTAGGTATGCCGATTACTCATGTAACAAGCTCACGAGAAGATATCCGACCAACCATTAATGAGAAAAAAGTGGTATACATGGTTCGGTGATCACCTATCAACTTCAAAATTATGATTTCCAGGCACGTCGAGGTAAAGTCGTGGGTCATATGCCACATACTTTTGTTATGCGTTTATTGCCGATTGCAGCTGGCGCGCTAGGAATTAATTTGTAAGTTTTAGTTTCCGAAGACCAGATATCGTTTGTAAGATGTCTGGTTTTTTGATTGTCTAGTTTTGCAATCACTAGAAGAGACTATTTCCCTAAAGTGTGAAATAATGAAGTTTCAACAAGAAGGGACGGAATTAAAATGATTAAAACACGACTGCATTATTGGACATTAATTTTTGGCATAATTTTTCTGCTTGCTGGCGTGATTTGTTTTACCATCCGCCTTTTTACGCCTAGCTATATTGGCGAAAACGGGGTTTTACATGAACCCTTTTACTTGGTGATTCTTGGTTATTTCGGTCTGTTTGCCGGCGTGATTTTCTCGTGTATTTCATTTCTAACTCGAAATCGTACAAAGTAACTCGTAATGAGGGAATATCCAGAGTAGGCAACTGATTCAAAAAGGCATCCCAGCCGATATAGCTAGAACGCCAATATTGTGTGTTCAAATATATTTGTAAAACTTTTGATTTAATCTAGTAAACTATGGTTGCCAGTTGCAACTAAAATAAGCACTAGTTCTTCATGGTCGATGCGGTAAATAACGACCCATTGATCATATTCTTGCTTAAATTTCATCTTGGATTTTGATTTATACCTTGCAGGGTGAAATTCTCGATATCCAGCCCAATTACCATGCAAAGCGTGATCGTTAATTTGGCTTAATATTTTAATATCGTGCTTGTCAATGGCGTGTAAGCAAAGTGCTACAAGTTCTACTGGATAATGTTTTTTCTTTAATTTCTTAAATTCACGTTTGAGGGTGGGCAGCCCTTTAATCTTCATCTAAGTTTTCCGTCCATTTTTCAAAATCGTCAATATTACCAATAGTCTCAGCCATTTGATGTTGATCTTCGTATTTTGCTTGGTGTGCTTCCGGCGTATCCAGGAAACTAACCAATTTTACTTCATTATTAGCTGCTTTAACTAAGGATAAACGGATGTATTCAGATACAGTCAAGCCCATTTTTGCCAAATTGGCTTTAGCACGGTCATTGATATTTTGAGTGACACGGGTAGAAACCGTTTTATTTTTTTTAACATTTTGCATAGTATAACCCCCCTCAAAATGTTTACTATCGTATTACATATTTAGTTTAACAAGCAGTGGTAATTTTAGCAAGAATTTAAATCTACAACTTACCTCACTCGCTTAATATTTGATATTGGTAAATAACCAATATCCTTTTTAATTCTTCAATTTTTGATCATAACTACAGGCCTTACACTTGATTTGACAATTCGGAATCGATTAGGTTTTAAATTGGCCTATGATATTGAATACCCTCCAATTACAAACAGCAAAAAAAGGTGCTACGATATTTGGAGTTGATAGGCAGTTTGCCTTTCAACTCCTTTTTCTATACCATTATTATATTTGAACACGCAAATAGGACACTACACTATTT
>NZ_BJDO01000092.1 GCF_005405185.1 Secundilactobacillus hailunensis | reverse complement strand
CTTTCCCAAAAGAAGCGCAATTGGAGGCTTGTTTACCGTGGAATTATGAACCTGATCAGCAATTAGTAACTGAATGAAATACAAAAACGGACTAACTCAAATATGAGGAAGTCCGTTTTGTGTTTCAATACGTCCGGTTATAGTGTGCTTACAGTATAACGCCTGGGAGACTAGGTGTTCTTTTTTTGCAAAAAAACAGGCCTAAGCTTCTCAGCGTTGAACTTAATCAACACCAAAAATCTTAGACCCGCTTTGGCTCGAACGCGACCTATGGTGGTACGATTTACGTCAATGTTAATCAACAAGCAACCTCAAAAGTCTCACTGATGCAAAAGGACGGCAGTAACGCTCCTACTGATTTATCCGCATTCTTCATTGGATAACCAATGACTACATCTGATCAGCAGAAGATCTTTACTGGCCATGTCGGTAATCCGTTTAATGACTATGCTACTTTAACTAGTGTATTTGGTACAATGAAGTGGTATCACGGTAGTCAATGAACGACTTACACGTATTACACTTATGACGATGCAGTTACTTACGCCCAGAACAGCGGGCTCAAGTATCGTGATCCAATTAAGTGAGTCTTTGCTAAGAGCACGACCACTACTGCATCAAAAACACTGCCAACACCAGAAACATCGAATACTGACTGTCTGAACTAAGACTGGTGTGTTAAATAGATATATTGAATAACATTAGTGACCAATCCAAATTTGGTCTGATCACTTTCTATGTAAAAAATAAAGTCTCAATCATACTTAGGGCCGATCTACTGAATAATTTGGCTAATTTAAATGGTAAAATACAAGTAATATGTTTATTTTGATTTACTAGGAGGTACCACCGTGGGATTAAGAGATTTATTTAGCGGAAATTCAAATAAAAAAACTGAAAAAGAAAACGAGTCAAAAATGCCTGACCAAGTTAATGATGAAAAAGGTCAGTCGACAAATGATAACGAACAAGTAGAGAAAAATCAAACTGTTAAGAATAATTCTTCAATGGTAACGGATGTGAAGACGACGAAACAACAGTTGGCAGAAATTGTTCAGCAGTATAATGCGAGCCGGGCAGTTTTGCAGAACCAATTATTTGATCATCGAGCTGAAGCTCAAAGTGCAGTTGATGAGTTGAATCAGAAAATATCGGCTGTTCAGAAAAGAGTCGATGATAATGGTACTCAGATCACAGCGCTTCAAGATGCAATGGAAAAGGCAATCCAAGAAGCTACAGCCCCCTTTGTTGAAAGACAGACGGAATTAAATAAACGTATAAAAGATGTTCAAGATAAGGCGGGTTCGCTGATAGGTCAAGTGAAAGATATTGGTGCGTCACTTAACGGTCTCAACGATAAACAGCAACAGTTAATTCAGTCCGAATCGGATCTTTCAGCTAAATTTAAAAGTGAAAAAGATCCAGCAGTAGTTGTAACGCTGGTCGATGAGTATCGGGATAATATTAAGAAAAACAAGTCTGAACGCGACGCTAATGAAGAGGCTATTATTGCGGTCGATAAGAGTCAACGGGCGTTAAAAAATCAACTACAGTCTGTTCGTAATAAACTGACTGATGATCAAGAAAAGTTAAGGGGCGTTAATGGCCAGCTGGAAGAAGCCCAGAATAAAGTCGCGGCTGATGGTGAAGCCCAGTCTAAACAGTTGGATACATTATCAGAAGCTTTGTCGCAGTATCAGCAGCAGTTAACCGACCTGCAGACTGAGTTGGCGACTAAGAAGACGACTTTGGCTCAGGTCAATGCTGAGATTGATCACTGGCTGGGGGTCGCGGTACCCGTCAAGGCGGTGACCTTAGACCAGACTACCGGAATCATTTTGGATATGGATCACCTGACTGATGACCAGTTGGCGCAACTGCAACAGGCAGTTAAACTTCTGATCAGTCGAGGTGTCAGCCAGATTGGCCTGTACACCAGTCAGTTCACCCTGAATCTGTCCGATCAGATTACCAAGTGGACCAATGCCCTGCAGCTCAAGGCTGACACGGTGGCGGTTTACAATCCGCTGTATAGCCTGCAGCATCAGGGTAAGGTGGGCGCTAAGTACCGCTTGCCTGACGACGCGGTCAAAGATGAGTGGAACGCTGACCATACTGAGCGGACGATGACGTTGGATAACGGCTGGACGCTTAAGGTCCACTACTATCAATCCAGCGATGACATCTTCACTGTTGACTCTTATAAGAATGGTCAGCTGGCTGAATCCAGCACGTTGACTCAGGCCGGGCGCTTGACCGCTAACCGGTTTTACCACGATGACGGCACCAAGAATCGCGAAGAGTATTACAGCCAATCCGGTCTGGGCGTGCTCAATCTGCACTACGACCAAGACGAACTGAGTGGCGTGGAACTGCTGAACGCGGTGGGCATGCAGGTACAAGCTTTCGATACCGTTGAGGCATTTACCCAGTGGTGGCTACAGAATCACCTTAACCAGCAGGGGCTGTTAGTCGGAGCGATTGAGAACGCGGACTATCGTAAGTTACTAACGACCACCCATAGCGACCCGCTGGCGTTAGTGACAGGTGTCAGTCTGAAACAGGACGACTTCTCAACTTGGGCGACGGCCTTAGCGAAGCAGCAGTACCTTGCTGACAATTATGGCACGGAGATGAGTTTGATCAAACAGCTGAACCAGCCGCTGACGGTCAGCCTGCTGAACGCGCATAATTTACCGGTATCATTGGGCGTGCCGATTGAAGATAACTAGTTGATTTACCAGAAGACATACGAGGGTGTATGTCTTTTTGATTGCAAAAGTCTTGCAGAATTATTAAATGTTTCCAATTTGTTTCCATAATGGGGGGGGAGTGTTACTATGAATATAGTTAATCAAGGGGATTAACGAACAAGAAAGGTTTAACAAAAAAGGGGTCTTTGTCAAACGGTGTTGATTAACGACTTGATTATATTTAGAGCTTTCTCTTCGGAGGAAGCTCTTTGTTGCTTACGGGATTTGAGTGGTCGAGATCGGAAATATCGGGACTTTGTACCCTTTAAGTGGATTTTGGGTACACTAAATAACCCTTTGTTCTAGGGGCATTCGCAATAGGGACTAAGCAGCGATTTGGAAGATTCGGATAAACATGTTTTCTTGGTT
>NZ_BJDO01000091.1 GCF_005405185.1 Secundilactobacillus hailunensis | reverse complement strand
ATGTCATCAAGGTTCATAGCAATTTAATTCAAGGAAAAAGTGGGCTTAGAATAGATTAGTGAACTGCCTGAGCTATATTACGAAACTAGCACTACGCGTTAGTTAGCCTCCGTGAAAATTCTTTCTGAAAAATTCTTTGTTATCTATTTCACAAAAATAACTATACCACGATTTTTTTAAAAGTAAATGCTTTTGTTTACTAAATCACAAGAGCTTT
The DNA here is from genome assembly GCF_005405185.1 of Secundilactobacillus hailunensis. GTDB lineage: Bacteria > Bacillota > Bacilli > Lactobacillales > Lactobacillaceae > Secundilactobacillus > Secundilactobacillus hailunensis. Next base: position 2,910 of record NZ_BJDO01000091.1, on the reverse strand, counting down.
TTCATTCAGTTGCATCCCTTTAGCAGCAGCTAAAGACGAAAAAGAGCACCCATCTAGTGGGTGCTCTTTTCATGAAAACGGTTCCATTATTTATATGTGAATGATTTCACTACTTGCTGATTTTCGTCAATGGCTTTTCAATGATCTTTAATAATGTTTCAGACTGTAACCGATCAATTATGACATTAACTGCTACCTGCATTAATTTGTCATTTAAATTTTTTTCCTCTAACGCCTGCCCATTTCGATTAGACATATTTTTAAATGAGAACATGAGTCGCTTAATAAAGTTATCATAAGCTTGTTGCGGATAAATATTAGCCGTTACCTGATCGATTCCATGGCGAATCGTTTCCAATGAAAATGTCGGCTTTAGTAAGCTAATTAAGATGACATCTGCAATCTGCATGGTTTGATACTTCTTTTTAACCGGTGCCATAATAGCTTTATGCTTAACATAGTTATTAATCATTGCCGGCGTGACGCTGTCTACGCCAATTGGCCCCAACGTTTCATTTACCAAAGCGGTCACTTGATCCATATATAGTTCAAATTTAGGTAATTCTGCCCAAAGCGGTAGTTCAACTGTCTTTAACTTATCTTCCCATTTTTCATATAAGCCGTACTCTTCGTTAATGGATGGCATTGTCATCACTCCCTATAAACAATTATACCATATTATCTAGTCATTAAAACTAGGTGAAATAGGCTAATAAAAAAGGATTGACAAGTTGCCAATTCAATTCTGCTTTTTTAATGTGGGTCTAGAATTTTTGGTGTTGGAAAGTATTTCCATTCCAAAAGTACTAGGCCCTTTTTGATAACAAAAAAAGGCATCTAAGCCTCCCTAGTGCTATGCTTTAAGCGACGAAACTCAAGATAAGCGGGGTAGGAATAGATGTCTCAACTGGATAATACACTTAAATTACTGGGAATTACAGACACAAACATTCAGGTGTTCGGTACTCGTGAGGAATTTCATGGTCGGGGCTCGGGTCGCAAAAAGTATTTGGTCATCCAGGCAGAGCTTACCTACACACTCAGGCGCTGTCCCAGCTGTGGATACAATACGTTGCACCCTAACGGACACAAGCTCACTCATGTCCACATTGCATGACCCATGGACCGGCCCGTAATTCTAGAGCTAAACAAGCAACGCTGGCGTTGTAGTAACTGCCATAGCACTTGTATGGCCACCACTCCAGTGGTATCAACCAACCACGCCATCGGTCACGGACTAGCGACTCATGTGCTGAAGCTAGCCAGTAAATCACTCCCGGCTAAGACTATCGCCAGTCTCACCGGTATTTCGACAAACTCAGTTCAGCGTATTTTGACGGCTAATATTCTCTAGTTAACCGTGTTAGCTTGTTCTTTTTAGAATCGCTGTCTTCAGGATCATCAAAAAGACTCATTTGACCCTCACTGGCATTGACATCATCTATATCTCCATTATTAAATAATGATTTATACGTAAATTTAGACTGCTCTACTTTATTTCCGGATGGCATCCATTCTCTAAACTCAATTAACTTATTCTCTGAGTTTTTAAACGTGAGTGTGTTTCCTTGGACAATATTTACGTTGATAACATATTTTGCTGATTTATATAGATCGGTATTAATACTGAGTTCTTTTTTGCATAAACGCTTTATAATGATTAATAAAAACATCTAACATTGTACGTTTTGCTTTGACCAAATTATCTTCGAGTAATTCGATTGCATAAATGCTCATTAAAGCCCACAAGGCATTATTTTTCCATGAGCTCTTATTGGATATTTGGTCCACATAATCAAGTTTCTGGTGCAATATTTCTTTTAAAAATGCCCCTTCACCAGCACTTGGCTCAAAGAAAGTAGCATGTAAATCGTGTAGCTTTTCTTGAATAGATAGCTCGGATAGCATTTTTTTAACCATCCATTTAGGTGTAAAAACCTCCCCATGGTGTTGAACCCTATCCTTAGACTTGATTAGATCACCATCAACCTTAGTAGCCCTGAGTTTAAATTTTTTATCGGTACTCTTAAATTGCTGTTCGTCAAAGAGGTTGATTTCACTTTCGCTCATTTTTATTAATCGTCACCTCAATTCTTTTTTTATAAGTCAGATTGTAAAATTTAAGTTGAACATTTAAATTACAAGTGCATGCCCCCATCTTCATGCCGGTTCCGGGTTTGGTGTTGCCGCTGCTTTTTCGTCATTTCCCACTCGGTTTCTTTCAGTCCACGTTCTTGCTTTTGCCGTTGGTAATCTTCATCACGAGCATATAGAACAGTCATGATTGCATCACTAAAGGCCGTCTTTAAGTAATAGTCTGGACTAACTGGCTTATAATTTAGCGGTTGATAATGCCCCATATTTGCTTTTCTGTACTGATCGTCCTTGGCTCGTTGCTCTTTTGACTGCTTTTGGATTTTCTCGATTTGACTGTTCTTAATCGTCGGATCGGCTTTGCATTCGCCAAAAAAGAGTTGTTTAGTGCCATCATGCTTTAAAACCCGTTGTAAGTGATGATTTTCTAACTGATCTAAGCTGAGCTGTCCCGATAGATAAGCTAGTCCTTGCAGATGCTCTTGGGTATTGAAAACTCGCGGTGGGGTTTCCTGCCATTGTGCGATTGTTTCAACCTTGCATGGTTTTAAAGCTGGATCATAGTACATCACTGCTGTATAGGCCTGTTCCTGTTTAATCATTGGTAATTCATTAAAATCGCCGTTAGGAAAGGCTCTTCTTAAAACTTCCTGGTATTGGGTTTGAATAACTTGCTTCACAGCCATGATTGTTCGCAAATCTTTGACTGCGCGAGTAATCTTTTGCTGCTCGGTTGGTGAATACTTTTCTAGTAGACCTTGATCAACGTGTTCTAGACTTTCTAAGCTATCATCATGAATCATCAGCGTATATTTA
>NZ_BJDO01000090.1 GCF_005405185.1 Secundilactobacillus hailunensis | reverse complement strand
TAGTCACCTTAGAAGCTACCGCAAATGCGGGGTTTTTGCATATAATTTGCTTTAATCAATGGGCTACTCGACAAATGTTACAAAACTAGCACTACACGTTAACTAATGATTGAGAATAAAGTAAAAGAACTCAAGACGACAAAACCAGAAAAAACCAATGTTGACGATATGATTAACAAGTTAGTTTCAAAAGCCCAAAAAGCTCTCGAAATCATGGATTCATTTGATCAAGAAAAAGTAGACCACATTACCCATGAAATGGTAATGGCCGGTCAAGATAAGCATATGGATTTGGCACTCATGGCAGCTGAAGAAACCGGTCGGGGAGTCGCTGAAGATAAAGCTATAAAAAATATGTATGCAACCGAAGAAATCTGGCACAGCATTCGCGACCATAAGACGGTCGGCGTTATCAAAGACGATAGGGAACGTCAGCTGATCACAGTTGCCGAACCTCTTGGGGTTCTTGCCGGAATTACACCGGTTACCAACCCAACTTCAACAACTTTGTTCAAATCGATTATTGCAATGAAAACCCGAAACCCGATTATTTTTAGCTTCCATCCACAAGCAATGAAGTCATCCGTTGCAGCTGCAAAGACTGTTCGTGATGCAGCAATTGCGGCCGGTGCCCCAGAGGGTGCTATTCAGTGGATCGAGGAACCAAGTATCGAAGCAACCAACAAATTAATCAATAACCCAGGTGTAGCAAGCACACTTGCTACCGGTGGTCCGGGAATGGTTAAGGCTGCTTATTCAACCGGCAAACCTGCTTTAGGTGTTGGTCCCGGTAATGGTCCTGTTTATATTGAAAGAACGGCTAATATTCTTCGAGCTGTTAACGATATTGTTCTTTCAAAGACATTTGATAATGGTATGATTTGTGCAACTGAGAATAGCGCCATTATTGATAACGAAATTTATGATGATGTGAAAGAAAACTTCATTAAAAACGGTGTCTTCTTCGTTACCAAAAAAGACCAGCCAAAATTGGCTGAAGCAATGTTTGACCCTAAGCGTGGGGGTGTTCGTGGCCCAATCGCCGGTAAATCCGCAAAAGGAATTGCCAAATTGGCAGGGATTAAAGTCCCAGATAACACCAAGGTTTTAGCAGCTGAAATGACCGGTGTCGGACCAAAGTATCCGTTATCCGGCGAAAAACTGAGCCCAGTAATCAGTGTTTATAAGGCCAAAAGCCATGAAGATGCCTTTTCAATTGCTGAACAACTCTTAAACTATGGTGGTTTGGGGCATACAGCTGCTATTCAGACAACTGATGACGATATTGCGCTTAAATTCGGCATTAAGATGAAGGCTGCTCGAGTTCTTGTTAACACACCGGGAGGCTTTGGCGGTATTGGAAACCTCTATAATGAAATGACACCATCTCTAACGTTGGGAACCGGTTCATGGGGTGCAAATTCAATTTCTCATAACGTTACCGATTACGACTTATTAAACATTAAAACGATCGCAAAGAGACGAAACAATATGCAATGGGTTAAATTACCACGGGTATACTTTGAAAAGACATCAATTCGATATCTCGATGATATGCCAGGCATCAATAAAGTGTTTATTGTGACAACGCCTGGAATGGTAGAACATGGATATGTAGATACAGTTTTGGATGAATTAAAACGTCGTCCAAATGAAATTGAATACTCACTTTTCTCAGATGTTGAGCCTGATCCAACAACTGATACAGTTGAAAAAGGTGTTGCTCAGATGCGTTCATTTAAACCTGATACCATCATTGCCTTAGGTGGTGGTTCACCGCTTGATGCCGCTAAGAACATGTGGTTATTCTATGAAGATCCGACAACCAGTTTCTTTGGTGCAAAACAGAAATTTATTGATATCAGAAAGCGGGCTTACCGTTTCAATAAACCACGTAAGGCCCAAATGATTGCTATTCCAACAACTTCAGGGACAGGATCGGAAGTAACACCATTCGCTGTTATCACTGATTCCAAGACTCACGTTAAGTATCCATTGGCCGATTATGCGTTGACACCAGATGTTGCAATTGTTGATCCTCAGTTTGTTCAAACCGTTCCAAAGGGGACTGTTGCTGCATCTGGACTTGATACACTCTGCCATGGTATTGAATCATTTGTTTCAGTGATGGCATCGGATTACACGCGACCATTGTCATTGCAAGCAATCAAGTTAGTTTTTGAAAATCTGACTAAATCCTATAATGGTGATGAACATGCGCGTGAAGAAATGCACAATGCTGCAACGCTTGCAGGGATGGCCTTTGGTAATGCCTTCTTGGGAATTACCCACTCTGTTGCCCACAAACTCGGTGGAGAATTCGGCTTAACTCACGGAATTGCGATTGCAATCACATTGCCACACGTTATCCGTTTCAATGCTAAGTTGCCGGAAAAAATTGCCGTATGGCCTAAGTATGAATATTTCCGTGCTAACAAGGATTACGCTGAAATTGCCCGTTATGTTGGTATTCAAGGAAAGACTGACGAGGACTTGGTAGAAGGCCTGGTTCAAAAGATTATCGACCTAGCTCATTCAGTTGGCGTTACCCTTAGCTTAAAAGCATGGGGTGTTGACAAAGATAAGTTTGATGCTGCTGTTGATCGTCTGTCAGTACTTGCATACGAGGATCAGTGTACAACTGCTAACCCTAAGGAACCATTAATTGCTGATTTGAAACAAATCATGTTGGATGATTACGATGGAAAAGGTGTTGAGAAGTAAAGCGCATCTAGAACGGTTAACTCATAAAAGTTAATTTTTAAGAACTATTAAATACCCGCTGATCATTTAAAAAAGTGATCAGCGGGTATTTTTTGAAAAATATGACTATAATGTAAAAGTGGAAGTTTGTCAAATGGTGTTGAAGGATAGTTTCTGGTAGATTGTAAAATTAATCCGAACGCTGTTCGGACAAAAAAGATCAGCTTCCTTTAAAATGGTGTTTACCACAAACCCATCTTTTAGGAGCTGATCTTTTGTCTAGTATAACCTATTCCGAACGAATTAAAAGCGAAACCTTTTGTGAACTAGGGCTGTCCAATATCCAAATGGGCGTTCGGCTGAACCGATCACCGTCAACAATTTCTTATGAATTATCTCGATGTCAACCTTATCAGGCTGAATTAGCACAAACAGATGCCGAATACAAGCGATCACGATGTGGTCGGAAAACTAAGCTGAGCGATGAGTTAAAGCAAAAAATTCTCAACCATTTACGTCTAAGAAGCTGTCCAAGATCTATGATTTTTGATATACTTCTATGTAAAAAGCGAGTTTAAGCTATGAAAAATTATCCCAGCAATATTACTCGGCAACAATTT
>NZ_BJDO01000089.1 GCF_005405185.1 Secundilactobacillus hailunensis | reverse complement strand
TTGAAGCTTAGTCATAAAAAATCACCTCATCATAATTGATAAGGTGATCATACTGCGCCGTTAGACGCATTCATAGACGTTCGGTTATAGTGTGCTTACTGGTCCTCGGCGATTCGGGTACAATTTTGCCATAATGGTATTGATGGCAATCGGGGCTTCACCGTACGCTGTGGCGATCAAGGCCTGCTTACCAGGATAAGTCACGCTGTCGCCAATGGCATAGATGCCTGGAACGCTGGTCTCCATCTGAGTGTTGACCTTAAATAACCGATGATCAGTAGCTAAGTCAATGTCCCAGCCGTCAACGGTCTTGTGGTCGGAAGTAAACCCATAGCTCACGATCACATCATCAACTTCAATCGTTTGCGTGTCATCCGACCGCATCTTTTTGATGGTGACTAGCATGCCGCTATCAGTCTTTTCGATTGCCTTGATCATATACGGCGTTTGGATATCAACCGTTGAGTTCTTCACCTGATCAACCGTGTGCTCCAAGGCGCGAAATTCATTGCGCCGGTGAACCAGATGGACTGTTTTCGCTACCGGTTCTAACATCAACGCTTCATCAAGGGCTGAATCACCGCCACCAGCGATCAATACCCGGTGACCCTTAAAATGCGCTAAATCAGTAATCGCGTAAAACAGTGATTTGCCTTCAAATTCCTTCACGTTATCGATCACTAATGGCCGTGGTGAAAATGAGCCGTTACCAACGGAAATTACCACCGTTTTGGAATGGGTCACGCCACTGGGAGTCGTCACGGTAAAGCCTTCTGGCGTCTGCTCAATGTTAGTGACGGTCTGCTCAGTTTTAACGTCGATTGGGAACTGCTGAAACTGTTCGATCTGTCGGTTGATCAATTGCTGTGCTTGAATATCGGGAATCCCGGCAACGTCCAAGATGCGTTTTTCTGGATATAGTGCACTGACCTGACCGCCAAGCACTGGTAAACTTTCGATCAACTGCGCAGAAGCTTCGTGTAACCCAGCGTAAAACCCCGCAAAAATACCAGCAGGGCCGCCACCAATAATCGTAATATCATACTGTTTATCCAATTTTTGATTCCTCCATTTATTTTAATTAATAATCCGCTGTCCTTGCAGGGTTCGGACTTCCCGTAACCCCGCGTCGATCAGGACAAAGATTGCAATCCAGCCGGCAATGATGATCAGCCATTTTTGAATATCAAAGGCTGCCAAATACGGTACCGGTGCCTGCCAATCCCAGCCAGCGTGCAGTAGGATCGCCAGCAGGTAGAACCGCAAAAACTTGGGCCGGACCATGGTTTTACCTTTAACCGGTTTATGCCGCCCCTTGGCAAGAATAATCGCTGCGCCAATAATTGCGGACCAAATGGTATGCGTGCCAATGGCTTGCCAGCTTCTGACAAAGAGTGTCACCAGACCGAATTCACCGGTATAGCCAGAGGTTTCAAACACCGCAAAGCCGGCCCCAACGCAGGCTCCAATCAACATCCCATTAAAAATATAATTGACCCTGAAACTATTGATAAAATAGCCGATGATCAATGATTTAGCGGTTTCTTCAATGAAGCCAATAGCGAGCGCGGACATCAGATCCACACCGTTGCCAGACGGAATCAGTTGATATAAGACCATGGTCGCAATGAGTGATGCAATTCCACCGATCAGGAAAACTTCCGTGGCTTGAAAAACGGAAATATTTTTATAGACGTTAATTTCAAAAAACATAATTGCCAGTGAAAACGGCACTGCTAATGACCCAATAAAAACCATCCCGGGAACTGCTTTATCGCTGTGAAAAACTAAGAATAACAACGTCAGTAAGCCAAAACTCAGCCCCAATAACGCTAATACCCGTGAGAAGACCCACGGCTTAACGGGCGCCGAGGAAACTTCGGCTAGACTCGGCGTCGTCGTTTTAGTGCCAACGATAAATAACGCATCCGCTTCATCCTTATCATGGCGTTTAAAAACTTCTGAAAACATCCGGAACAAATGAATCTCAACTGCGTTATCATCCCCAGTCCAGTCATTCAGTTCTTTAGTTGCATCGTCCAGGAGGTTTTCGCGACGCTTCTTTTTCAATTGTTCTTCCGATAAATTTTGAGTCATGTTAACCTCCACCTTCGTGGTTCTCTCCTGACACTGAATAAAAATATTGTACCACATGTCACTATCCGTACGAGCTGAATCGACTTCAATCAACAGTGGCTAAACCCTACGGATACGGTAATTATACCTGAATATTGCCGTAAATTTCTTGTATTTCAATGACGCATCATTTATCATTAAAGAGTATAGTACAGCGCTTTCAATAATATCAACGAGTGACTGGGTATAAGTTACTCAATGGAGGTTTTCTGATGGCTACAAAAAAAATGATTTTGGATCTGGATACTGGTATCGACGACTCAATGGCAATTGCCTACGCCTTAGCAGCACCCGATGTTGATCTGATTGGTATCATTGGTTCATACGGTAACGTCTACGTTAAAGAAGGCGGTATCAACTCACTGAAAATTCTGGAATTACTTGGTGCGCCTGACGTTCCTGTCTACCTTGGCGAAAGTCACTCCCTTACAAGTGACCACTTCGACCGAATGCAGGTCAGTGCTCGGATCCACGGTGAAAACGGAATTGGCCAAGTGGAATTACCAGAACCTAAGCGTCAATTAGAGACTACTTCTGGAGTCGATTTTCTGATCGATTCAGTGAAAAAATATGGTAAAGACCTCACCTTGGTTCCAACTGGTCCAATGACCAACTTGGCTAAGGCATTGGAAAAGGCCCCTGAAATTGCGACTGAAATCGGTAACGTCACTTTCATGGGCGGTGCCTTGACCGTTGAAGGCAACGTCAACGCGTATGCTGAAGCCAACATCAACCAAGATGCCGAAGCGGCTAATGCAGCCTTCACTAGTCCCATGCAATTAACCATGGTTGGCCTGGACGTGACTTTACGGACCCTTTTGACCCGTAAAGAAACCTCGCAATGGCGTGAACTCAATACCAAGGCTGGAACTGCCTTTGCTGACATCGTTGATTACTACATTGAAGCCTACGAAGAAACCAACCCGCAAGTACCAGGCTGTGCTTTGCATGACCCACTGGCCGTTGGGGTTGCCTTAGACCCTAGCTTCGTCACTACCCTTGGTCTAAACATGTTTGTTTCGACTGACAAAGAAACCTATGGCCGAACAATTGGTGACCAAGCCCGCTTGGATCAACCAAAAACCAACGTAAACGTCGGCATCAACGTGGATGCGGACCGTTATCTGGCAACCTTTATGAAGTATTTGACCGGATTATTTGCTAAAAACTAGAGTGTGAAAAAAACCGGAAGCTGCACTATGCCCTGTCAAGTTGACAAATGAAATAATATAAAGTTTTATGTGTTCCTAAGCGGCTTCACTCCAGTATTCGTCTGGAGTGAGGCCGTTTCT
>NZ_BJDO01000088.1 GCF_005405185.1 Secundilactobacillus hailunensis | reverse complement strand
CAAAATAAAGAAAGGAGCAGTGAGACACTGTAAACCTTATCGGTAAAAAACAGCATTTTTTAATCGGCAAAAAACGACATTTTCACATCGGCGTTGACATTAATATAAATCTATACGTTGAAATAATAAGCCACACACTTTTTTCTGCTTCCAACTCCCGCATTCACTTTATCGTATAAAATGTGTAAAAAGTGAATATCATGATTGATTTTACTTATTTTGATTGAACTTTATGTAAAAAACAGATAAAAATGTGTGATCTTTAGAAATTTATGTGCGAAGTTAGGTTTACTTTTTCCCAAAAAAGATGTTTTCTACGTCCAGTCTTAAAAGACCCACATCCTAAACTTAACTATTCAATATGCGCTGATGGGTCAGTTTGTCACTCGGAATTTATATTCCACTGGTGTTGACGACCTCAGCCTCAGTTTAGGTATAGTAAAAGAGGTATCAAGATTGTCGTCACAATCTTGATACCTCTTACTTTGGGATGTTTGCCAAAGAGCCTTTTCTGACGACTTTTTACTTAGCGAGTCGCTATAAATATGACTAAACGATGATTCAATTACCTACTGAAAGGTTCAAAATTATTTCTATAATTAGTAACAAGATGCCAGGAACGACAGACCCGATTATAAGGCAGAAGAAAAAATAGATTTTGGTTCTACAAAGTCGAAAGATAAACAGATCAGCCCAGATGAAGTAGTCAATTGCCATTAAACCACTTGACAAACTGTCAGCGTTTCTAAAGAAAGAAATGAAAATCGCTGACAACAAAATGAATATGGCTATTGCAAGAATTATAAAATATTGGTTCTTTGTAAATTGATTTGCAAAGCTGTCTTTTCTTGACTTAAAATTGATAATTACCAGCTCCTAAATTATTGGTAGCTCATTCCTTTATATTTCCAATTGCGGATTTTCATAATTCTACCAGCCTTGAAATGCTTGATATTTTCCTTAATAACTGCGCCAACAACAAACTTAAGCGCAGCATTAAGTGAAGCAGCTGCGAAGCCTCCAGCTGGGCCCCCAGCTGCATAGAGTAAAGCAGTCATAACTATTCCAACACCTGCACTAATAGAACCTTTTTTAAGCTTATTTAGCATACCAGCGCTTAAATATAAATCTAAATTGCCTTTCTTAGCAGCACCATGCCAAACTATTTTGCTGGTTCCGGTTTTACGAGCACTTACAATTAAAGCAGATGGATCTAATACGGAGATGTATGCATTTTCAATTGAAATATCGGAAAAGGTTGCTACAGTCTCGTCCCCATTTTTTTCAATGTTCATGGATGATTTAATTTTTTGTTGTATTTGTTGTCTTTGTTCAGCCGTTGCAGAAGCTATTTTTGTTTGAATTAAGTCCCAAGCCTGGTCCTCGGTTATTAATTCTGGATGCAATTGCACGTTACTTTGAGCGGTTGAAGATTTTGTGTTCTGAGTTGTTGTTTGAAGTTGTATCAGCTTGTGCTTGCTGTTCAGTTATTCCAGCTTGAATAAAGGTTGAGCTTAACAGTGCAGTTGCAAAAATTAATGAAAATCGTTTTGTATATAATTTCAAAATATAATACCCCTATGTTTTATATTCATAACACGTATTATGTAATTCGTTAACGAAAGCAGTATAGCATAATACAATTTGATTGAAAATTTCTAAAATAAGTTAATAAGGGAAAGATTATGACTTCATTAAAAGATATTATATAAAATGTTTTTAGGTGACCAGGTTGCTCTTTGAGTACGATTATTGATAAATGTTGTTGTAATAACAAGTAATTAGTGTTTAAAGTATAATTTAACTGGTTGCGCTTTGTAGCAAAGCCGTTTATAAATTTATAAAATTAAAGTTAAACCAAAAAATAAAAAATTTTGGTTATGATTCAAAGATTAAGTACACTTGGGGCAAATGGTATTGCCCTGATAAATTTATTCCATGATTTAGCAATGTCAAGCACGGTCAGAAAATGTCGTTTTAGTCTAAAAATGTACTTTATTTTATCTTTTACTCCAAGTAGGGTAATGAGTTTTAGAAAAAACAGACTTCCTCAAAAAAGAAATCTGTTTTTCTGATCCCATCTAAAATATATTTGCGATTATTTCTAATCAGGGACTAAACAAGATCCCGTCTCTTTCGGCGACAATTGGTAATGATGTAAAGAATTGTCTTCACAAATCCACCAGACATTTATGGCACATGAGTCTAAAATTTGTTTGGCGCTTACCAAAAATATATCAGCTACTTTATCCCACTGTGTCATTAAATCTGGGTGGTTATCAGTAAATGAATTGAACCCAGGGAGTACTTTAACGTTTACACAATAAAGACAAACATCATCACCGATCCCCGGATTTTTAATGGTTGCGGTGTAGTCTCCGTGGCAGTTGGGACACCACCATACTATGCGGTAAAAGACATATGTTAAGTTTTCGATGCTCTTTTCATTGTTAAGATTACATCGATAAAGAAACCTCCTAACGTCATCGGATATCGGTGCTGAAGCCTGAATCGGTGACATTAGGAGGAGTAGAGAATAGAACTGATAATTCAATAAAACATAAATAGATACTATCGTGAACAAAACTTCACCAAATATCTCAAATTGTTTTAAATCACATGTTATGTTTTCACTGTTATATTTCAGATTAAAATAACGCTCCAGCCAATATGGTTGGAGCGTTATTACCTAAGCACCTATCCATTTGTTCAGATACTTAACTGTTTATTAATTAAAATTAGATATTAAGCAAAGCCAACTGGAGTGTAGAAGAAGTTTTTGCTGCTCTCCACTGAATATTGAAGAGCCGTGAGTACATCTTTAGCTTGATGATCAGTAAAGTGAACGGTTAATCGATAACGATAATTTCCTTTACTGTTAATTTTTTTGTCAGGTAATTTAAGCATATTTTTCTTGGAATAAACATAAGTCGAATTGCCACTTGCTTTTGAGTTAGTTACCTTAGTTGAGGAAATCGGTTTTGTGTTTGCCTTGTCATTTTTAAAATATTCTACATAACCATCTGTGGTAAAGCGAATGGTAGCATTTTTATACTCGGTGCCCTTTTTAGATACATCTGTTTTTGGTTTTGACATGAATGATAAACGATCCATTGGAACAGCTTTAGTGGTCTTAAAGTTATGATTAACACGTACCTTTAAGAATTTTGCTGAGGTTTGCTGTCTAATGCGATAACGTAAAGTACCTAATTCAATGTTAGCATACTGTTTGTTGCCTTTTTTATCAAAATATGCAAATACACGCGTATTGGCAGGAATAGTTACTTTGCCAACTTTAACAGTCTTTGTGATTACTCTGTAATAACTTTTAGCAGGTGCTTTAGTCGCCGCATGAGCAGTGCCAACGAAACCTGTAATTCCAAGTATTAAGCTAAGACCTGTAAGTAGTACTCTTTTCATGTGCATAATATTCCCCTCCATTCGCCCAAATTATAACACAAACCAATTAAAATAAACGATACCTTCAACTTTTTTCGGGTCTTTGTCAAACGGTGTTGATTAACGACTTGATTATATTTAGAGCTTTCTCTTCGGAGGAAGCTCTTTGTTGCTTACGGGATTTGAGTGGTCGAGATCGGAAATATCGGGACTTTGTACCCTTTAAGTGGATTTTGGGTACACTAAATAACCCTTTGTTCTAGGGGCATTCGCAATAGGGACTAAGCAGCGATTTGGAAGATTCGGATAAACATGTTTTCTTGGTT
>NZ_BJDO01000087.1 GCF_005405185.1 Secundilactobacillus hailunensis | reverse complement strand
TTCAGCCGAACGCCCATTTGGATATTGGACAGCCCTAGTTCACAAAAGGTTTCGATTTTAATTCGTTCGGAATAGGTTATACTAGACAAAAGATCAGCTTCTAAGGTTCATCATAGAAAAGAAGAATTACACCAGCCTCAAACAAGAAATCAATGATGTTTTGGTCGCTGCTAGTTTGGATTCCTTGGACCTGATAATATACCTACGGTGTCTTTTTAGCTCGGTTATGTATCCAGCATGATTTATAGCTGGAGAAAACGATCCAGATATTTAAAATAGATAAAGAAAATTCAGAAATCACTTTTAAAGTTGGCGGTGTCTGTGTTTCGAATAAGTAACTAAATGTGACAACTTATCGTTACTTGAATATTTTTGATTAGTTTGCTAGCATATAAGAAGTATTATTAAAACATGAATAAATAAATCAGTTGACGTAAGCTCAAGGTGTTCTCTTTCAGGGGTGTGTAAGAGGTATCTGGGTTTACGTTTTTTGTATGAGGAGGTTTTTGTTTGGAATTTTTAGGTACCTTGGTGATCATCTTGATTACAACTAGTCTATTTGGCCATCTAGCCTCTAGGGTTGGTATCCCAGCAGTGATCGGTCAATTATTTGTTGGAATTATTCTTGGCCCTGTGTTGTTGAATTGGGTTCACGCCAATGATTTCATCCATATTTTTTCAGAGATTGGGGTTATCATCTTAATGTTTATCGCCGGACTTGAGAGTGATCTTACATTGCTTAAAAAATATTTGCGTCCTAGCATAATTGTCGCGTTGTTAGGAGTTTTGATTCCGATGGTACTGATCTATCCAGTTGGTATTGTTTTTGGCTTGACACAATTTGAAAGCTTGTTTTTGAGCGTTATTTTTGCCGCAACGTCGGTTTCAATTTCAGTTGCTGTCATGAAAGAACTAAATTTACTTGATAGTAAGAGCGGTTCAACAGTCCTCGGTGCCGCGGTGGTTGACGATGTGCTAGCTGTCGTTTTACTTAGCATTATGGTCAGTTTAATAGGTACAAAGGCTGGTACGGATACCCAGATACCGCTAGCTCTGACTTTTTTAGAGCAGCTAATTTACTTTGCCGCAATTTATTTCGTGATGCGTTTTATCGCCCCTCTCCTCGCTAGACTAGGCACCAAATTATTGAATCCAGTGGGACCTACTATAATGGCGATGATTTTGTGTTTTGGTATGGCATATATTGCAGATCTGATTGGACTGAGTGCAGTGATTGGGGCCTTTTTTGCAGGAATTGCGATTGCACAAACTCATGTAGCTCATGAAGTTGATCAAAGTATTGAACCAATCGGTTATGCGATTTTCATTCCTGTATTCTTCGTTTCAATTGGTTTAAATATGTCACTAGCTGGCATAGAACACGATTTGTTATTAATTATCGTATTGACGATTGTGGCAACACTGACAAAACTATTAGGAGCGGGAAGTGGGGCTAAATGGGCCGGATTCAGTTCGAATGAAGCTTACCTCGTTGGTGCGGGGATGGTCTCGCGTGGGGAAATGGCCTTGATTATCGCTCAAATAGGCTACCAATCCAAACTAATCAGTGATGATTACTATTCGGCAATTATCACTGCCATTATCCTAACAACGTTATTAGCACCATTACTACTCAAACATGCGGCTCGTCATATAAACTACTAAAACATCTTAGCGGTATGACACCCCTTCTCTGTGAAAAGTAACTACTAGATTTCATCGAGATATTGCCTAGTTTAATTAAGCACTAAATTATATAATATTGGTTATAATGGAGGATTAGTTATTTGATACAGCTTGTAAAAGAAAAATTTGACGTTACTCGTTTGCGATTTGTTTTACTCGGCCTGCTTGTGGGTTTAATGAGTGGCACCGTTGTTAGCTTATTTCGCTATTGTATTGAGATAGGGCTGCACTATAGTCGATTGGTATATAGATACTTACGAATCGCGCCGTTTGTTTGGTGGGAATGGGCATTGTTGATAGGCATCAACCTTGGTTTAGCGTTAATTGTGGCTCGACTTCTCAAGAGAGAACCTTATATCGCTGGTTCTGGAATTCCGCAAGTTGAAGGTCAATTGGCTGGTGAATTGGAAATGCACTGGTGGTCAATTCTTTGGCGAAAATTTATCGGTGGTATTCTGGCATTGGGACCTGGATTATTTCTCGGACGAGAAGGACCAGCGATTCAATTAAGTGCGTCAGTTGGTCAAGGTTTCGCTTCTGAGTTTAAGTTATCAGGAACTGATCGCCGACTACTAATTGCATCAGGCGCCGCTGCTGGATTAGCAGCAGCGTTTAATGCCCCCATTGCTGGAACTCTATTTGTCTTAGAAGAGATTTACCATAATTTTTCACCGCTGGTTTGGTTAACAGCATTAGCCGGAGCAATTGGTTCAAATTTTATTTCGCTGAATGTTTTCGGACTTGTTCCCGTGTTACATTTAAGTTATTCACGTAGTTTACCAGTATCAAATTATTGGCACTTAATTTTACTCGGCATTGTTTTGGGATTATTTGGTTACTTATATCAACGGGTCTTGTTAGTTATGCCTCGGTGGTATCATCAACTGACACATTTGCCACGCCCAATACAAGGTATCGTACCATTTCTGCTGGTAATTTTAGTTGGTTACTTTTCGCCAAATTTACTCGGTGGTGGTAATGGCTTAATTTTGGGATTTGGCCAGCATGTTCCACCTTTGTTTGTACTAATTGCAATTTTTATTATACGATTCGTCTTTTCAATGATTTCATATGGTTCCGGATTACCTGGCGGTATTTTCTTGCCGATTCTTTCTTTAGGTGCTGTGATTGGTGCGGTTTATGGCGTCTTAATGAATCAATTAGGATTATTATCGCATGTCTATATCATGAACCTAATCATTTTTTCCATGGCCGGTTACTTTGCTGGAATCGGAAAAGCTCCCTTCACAGCTATCTTGCTGGTAACAGAAATGGTTGGCAATTTAACACATTTAATGCCATTAGCAGTCATATCGTTAACTGCTTACCTTGTTGTTGATTTATTAGGCGGTGCACCAATCTATGAAGCATTGCTTAAGCAGATGACAATGCCTAAAACTGTTCAGCAACTTCATCGACCTGATCATTTGGAAATACCGGTTTTCTTTGGCAGTCCCTTAAACGGCAAAATGGTCCGAGACATGCCATGGCCTAAAGAAGCACTGCTCATTGGAATCCGGCGTGGCGAACAAGAAGTGATTCCACATGGTGACACCTTGATTCATGAAGGTGATACGTTAGTACTGTTAACTGATACAACCCAACGACCCCAAGTTAAACAACGGATTGATGCATTATTAGCAACCTTAGAAAAAAAGCACCAAGACTAAGTTAATAGGTAAATTGGTTTATCATAATGGTAGGTATCAGATTAAGTGGGTCCGTTGGCAGACATAAACATATTGGAAAACTATATACAAATACGGTGAAGTACGAAAAACGCTGAAACAGAATTAGTTGAACCTATTTTGAAAAATACAAAGATAAATAATATGCCGAAAATGCCTTGCTACCCAATTTTTCATAGTCATGCTATAATGTAGACAGAAAAGGAAGCCTTGCGCTAACAAGACTTCCTACGCAAGCCGCTTCAAAGGCGGTGGCGAAGTTAATAAGACAGCATTAAGCTACCCTGTAACCTACCAAAGTTACGCAGGGCGGCTTTTTTATTTGTGGTGCTTGTCGATATAGCTGAGTAGCGCGATTAAAAACGTGCCAAACAGCAACATCAACGAGAGTGTCTGAAAGACGCTCATTGACTGTGAAGCCTTCCTGAAGATTATTCCATGTTCCCAT
>NZ_BJDO01000086.1 GCF_005405185.1 Secundilactobacillus hailunensis | reverse complement strand
AAATTGTTGCCGAGTAATATTGCTGGGATAATTTTTCATAGCTTAAACTCGCTTTTTACATAGAAGTATATCAAAAATCATAGATCTTGGACAGCTTCTTACGATCTGTTAATAAAGCAATCGGTGAAAGAATTAAAATAATCACCGCTCCTACCAAATAAGTATGACTAAAGGCATGACTGATTTGTCGCTTTTTAGCATGCTTAATTTTTCCCATAGAATTCATTAAAGCTTCTTTTTGTGCCATTTGCTTGAGACCAACCAGCAATTTGTGTGGGCCTTGATTTATTTGTTGATTACTCGCATAATCTTATTTCCATGAAATATCATGCAACAATATATCATGTCATGATATATTGTTGCATGATATTTCATAATATGCTATTATTTACTTGCAAATAAGGAGGCACACTATGAAAATAATTACTTTTTCAGCCATTAAGGGCGGAGTTGGAAAAACAACTTTAACTTTCAATTATGGTGAATGGTTATCTAGTAAGGGTTACAATGTTTTGATGATTGATAGTGATCACCAGTGTAGTTTGACCCAAACTTATGATATTTATAAAGATCATGATACCTTAGCTAATGTTTTTACAAAAGATAATGAAAAAGTAGAAATTATTGAGTTACACAAGAATCTGTCAATTATCCCTGCTTCTATGAATCTAGATACAATTAACAATGATCTTCAAACTAGAGCAAACAAAGAATTATTAATGTACATGTGGTTTTCAGATAACTATAATGAACTAAAAAAATTCAATTATGTATTGATAGATACGCATCCTGATTTTTCAACTATCACACAAAATATGATTGTAATTTCTGATTTCGTTTTCAGCCCAATTGAACCAAGTGAATACGGTTTTATTTCAAAAAGTAATTTGGAATTAAGAATGAAACAATTGAAACAAGATGTAATTAATGTCGAAACTCGACAAAGTTTTGTCACAGCGGAACTTAAATTCATTGGAAACCGGATAAAACATAATACTAAGTCATCTCATGAGTTTGTAGAACAAATGAAAAAAGACCCGCGGACAATTGCACTAATTCCTGAAAGAGAAATATTCAATAAAACAACTCTTAATCACAAACCGCTGATTAAGATGGAGCAAGAAAACAATTCAACACAAAGGGCCAAAGAATTTTTCGAAAATATCGACAATATCTTTGAAACCTTTGCGAAGCAATAGCGTAATATGATATGTCATGCTATATCATATTATGAGACAGAAAGGACTAGTATAATGGCATTTGAAGATAAAATGAATCAACTAAAAAATAGTATGAGCAGCAAACCTGCTAAAAATGAACCAACTGCACCTAGAATTTCAAAATCTTATACTTTGAAGCAAGATATTGCTAATGAACTAACTAGACGTGCAAAAGAGAAAGAATTAACAGCTTCCAGATATTTAGAGAAACTGCTAAAAAAAGAATTTAATCTTTGATTTTCGCTAATTGAAAAAGGGGTAAAATCATGGAAACTACAATGAACGAGATATTCCTTGTTGCTTGTATTATTATTTTTTGGCTATTTCCCGTTATCGGCATTTTGAAGAGACATAAAATAGGCAATCGTTTCTTTTTTAGACAATGGTTATTCCCGTTACAATAATGGTTACAAGTACTATTTGAAAAATGGAGTGGTAATCGTCGATCAGTTATCCGTATATTACAAATGATATCCTTGTTTATTACTTATTTATGCGGACCGATCATGCTTTTGATTTTCAGTGCTTTCAACGAATACTTTCTTAAACACCCAGAGGCATTTATATTATTCGAATATTTACTGATATCTTCCGGCTCTTATTGGTTCAAACCCAAAGTAGGCAAAGTGTACAAGACCAAATAAAGTTGCCGGCGGGTAAGCGCTATGCTAGACTAAGATTAATATGGCAACCGAATAAAAGATCAAGCTAAACAGAAAAAAGTCCCCAATTCACGAGGAATCAGGGACTTCAGGTTTAGCAAGTAGCTATCTGACAGCTACTTAGATTCAGTCGATTTAGACCGCCAAGTAAAAATCAACTGAATATTGTTCTTAATTTGTAGGTTAATTATACCGCAAACCGGTCCAAAAGGACAAGTTAAGGATAGTTAAAAAACAAATTAAATCCAATGGACTAAGTAGCCAACAGAAGCTGCCTAGTCCATTTTTGTTTAGTTGCTATAAATTAAAAAAGTTGCCGGTTGGGCAACTCACAAACAGACACATGCTGATGAAATTGCAAAGCCATCACTACCAAATGTACGCTTTGTAACTTAGTTAAAGCATATCAGATTTGTATTTTAAAGCAAATCAAATGTTTTGGCAACTCTCTTTTGGGACAGCAGGTGTCAGTCAAGAAGGGAGTTTTTATGATGGATCAAGCAAATTTTGATTTTTATAAAAAAGATAACGTTTATGGAACTTTATTTTTTCAATTTCCCAAGGTACTAATGTACGGAGAAAAATATAAACACCTAAGTAGTGATACTAAACTGGCTTACATGGTTCTCAAAGATCGGCTAGAATATTCATTACGAAATAACTGGGTTGACGAAAATGACAATGTTTATTTTGTCTTCACAAACGAAGAATTAAAAAAACTATTTGACTGCTCAAATACAAAAATTGCAAAAATTAAAAAAGAGCTTGAAGGTGCTCATTTATTAATGCAGAAAAGAATGGGTTTTCAACCAAAAGCCGGCCGCCAATTACCCAACCGATTGTATTTAGCGGAATTAAAAGTTAATGAAAAAGATGTTTATTTAAGAGAAAAGAATCTAAATAGCTCCCAATCCCTTGATACGAGCAGACTTCCGAAAAACGGAAATCAGCATGAGACCGTTGAATCCCTTGATACAAGCAGACTTCCGAAAAACGGAAATCAGCATGAGACCGTTGGTAACATATCCCAATCCCTTGATACAAGCAGACTTCCGAAAAACGGACACGATCTATATAAAGAACCTAGAAGCTTAGATACTAATAGATACAATATAGATACTCAAAAGTTGGACTTTTCCACAGCCCAATTCTCACCAGCAGAAATTCAAAAGCAAAACCAGGATTTGGTGAACCATGCTAATGACTTCTTAACTAATGAAGATAGTGGCTTACCGGTTTTCTTAGAACCCGAAGCCGTGCAATTACTAAGTTTCTGGTGCCGCACTCCGCAACAAATGCGGCGCTTCATTGGCATTATCTTAAATGCTAAGTACCGAGTTGAGAAAGATCACAAAGATATTGGTGTCATAATCCCACTTGATGATGAGGAACTGAAACCTTTAATGACTAAAGCCTTGAGACGCTACTTTAACGCCCTAAGAAGCAATGAGAAGCATATCAAGAACGTGGAGAACTACTTATACGGCACCATGCAAAACCTATTTGGGATTTGGTGGAATAAACAAGCGGCTAGAGAATATGCGGCTAAACACCCCGAAGAAGAAAAGTCGGCCGACAACGATAACAGTGGGTTGTACTACTAGTCCTAAAAGGCTACAAAATCCTTTCTAAGCGGTTTTAAGACTTACTAACCTATTTATACTTAAGTTAGATTTAAATGGCTTAAACAGAAGAATAGGGGCTTTTAAATGAGCGCCAGAGCTAACTAGGCTAACCAGCTCAAAAGTTCAGCCTTTAGATCAACGCCAAGCTCAAGTGATTTGAGGCCAAGGCTTTATCTATTGATAAGGTACTCAAAAGGTAGTATAATGGTAGTAGCAAAAGAAAGGAGATGAGACAATCATGGCAGTTAAGGAAAAGAAACGGGTCCAAGTCAAGATTGATAAAGATTTGGCCGATGATACCGAAGCAATTTTAAGCGAATTGGGCTTAAATCCAACCACGGCCATTAACATGTTTTACAAGCGGATTGTTGCTAATGGTGCTTTACCTTTTAATGCGTCTTTAAGCG
>NZ_BJDO01000085.1 GCF_005405185.1 Secundilactobacillus hailunensis | reverse complement strand
AAAGTATAACGCCTGGGAGACTAGGTGTCCTTTTTTTGCAAAAAAACAGGCCTAAGTTTCTCAGTGTTGAACTTAATCAACACTAAAAAGCTTAGACCCTGTTTTTTTGTGTCCTATTAACCAAAATTCTGAGCAAAGAAACACGATCAATCAGCATTGCTAAGCGAGTAAAAATTAATTTATGAGAATTGGTATAGACGTTGGAACGCCTAAAGTAAAGGAAATATAATGATAATTCCACTTGTGGTATACGTTTATTAGTGGTACCCTAATAACTAATGAAAGCGCTAATACATAACGCAAATTTGGAGGTAATTATTATGACAACTGTATTAATCGTCTGTGGAAGTGGTATTACGAGTCAATTATTGCAAGAAACTGCTCAAAGGTCAGCGGAAGCATACCGCGCTGATATTACGTTTGAAGCAACCAGTTATGCTGCAGCAGCAAGTAATGGATTAGAGCGCGCTGATCTAGTTCTGGTTGCGCCTCAAGTTAGTTATGATTACACGGCTTTAAAAGCAGTTAATCCTCGACTAGAAAAGATTCCAGACAATATCTATGCTTGGGTCAATGGTGAAAGCCTGATTAAATTTGCGATGACTGAATTAGATAAGAATAAGGTTGCCGGCTAAATCAGTTTAATGTGGGGTTTAATGAATGGGTCTTTTTGCTAGACAGCTTTCCGTTAAAAACGCCGTTATCCAGTGTTCTTAGCAGAAATAACATTGCGCTGGGACCTTTTCGGGCGTATAATATTCAATATGTTTCAATTAGAATATTATGAGGAGCGGGTTTCCCGCTCCTTTATCATCACTCCGGTAAATAAATGGTATTGCTTGAGTGAGAGATATGTCTGGAGGGTTTTTTTTGGATAACCAAGGGAACAAGCAAGTAGATCGTTCCTTCTTCGGTCAGCCACGTGGATTATCTACGCTGTTCATGACTGAAATGTGGGAACGGTTTAGTTACTATGGTATGAAAGCAATTCTGATCTACTATATGTACTTCTCAATTGCCAAGGGTGGCCTTGGCATGGACAAGGGGCTGGCAGCCTCAATCATGTCGATTTATGGGTCGTTAGTTTACTTAACTTCAGTTCTTGGTGGCTTTTTAAGTGACCGAATCTGGGGTAGTCGTAAAACGGTGTTTATTGGCGGTGTTTTGATCATGTTTGGTCATATCTGCCTTTCCGTACCAGCTGGTAAAATTGCACTATTTATTTCAATTTGCTTAATTACAGTTGGTACTGGCCTGTTGAAGCCAAACGTTTCTGAAATGGTTGGGACACTTTATTCACCAGAAGACACTCGTCGTGATTCTGGTTTTACGATTTTCGTTTTTGGGATTAACTTAGGTTCATTAGTTGCACCAATCGTGGTACCAGCTATGTGGTCAGCATTTAACTTCCACGCTGGTTTCTCACTGGCTGCAATTGGGATGTTCTTTGGTTTAGTTTCTTATTGGTATGGTGGTAAGAAATATCTCAGTGCTGATTCACTTTATCCTGATGATCCCCTGGAACCAGGGGAGGCTAAAAAATTATCCTTCCGAGTTGGTTTGGGTGTTGTTGCCTTTGTACTGATCTTATTGGGTATGTACGCTTTCAACGCATTCAACATTACCAACTTTATTACCTTGCTTAGTATCATTGCTGTTTTAACACCAGTTGCTTACTTCGCAGTGATGTTAACCAGCAAGAAGGTTACTAAGCATGAACGTTCCCGTGTTTGGGCCTATGTGCCATTATTTATCGCCGCTGCAATTTTCTGGGCGATTGAGGAACAAGGGATGGTTGTGCTGGCACTGTTTGCACAATCACAGACCAACAACACGGTTCATATCTTTAACTGGGTCATTCACATTAACCCAGCTAACTATCAATCACTGAACCCATTGTTCATCTTGATCTATACGCCAATCTTTGCTACTTTGTGGACGAAGTTGGGTAAGAAACAACCTTCTTCACCAAGCAAGTTCTCCTTAGGGATGCTCGTTACCGGGTTTTCATACTTATGGATGGTGATCCCAGTGGCAATGTTTGGTGCGCATTCATTGGTTAGTCCACTATGGTTAGTTGGTAGCTGGGCAATCATTGAAGTCGGTGAATTATTGATTTCACCGATTGGACTGTCTGTCACCACGAAGCTGGCACCAAGCGCGTTCCAGTCTTCCATGATGAGTATGTGGTTCTTAGCTGACTCCGCTGGACAAGCCGTGAACTCACAAATCGTTCGATTCTATACACCAGGTAATGAAGTGGGTTACTTCAGCATTATTGGGATTGTTTCCATTATTGCTGGTATCATTCTCTTCTTCATGATTAAGCCAATTAAACGCTTAATGGAAGGTGTACTATAAACCTGTAATTTCAAAGTTGTGTTACGATAATCTCGTGACACAACTTTTTTATTTGGGAGAAAATAATGGTTAAAGTAGCAATGGTGAGCGATTTACATTTTGATATCAACAAGGTGAACACCAAACAGGCGCTCGTCTATCAGAGTCGATGGTTGAAAGAAAACCAGATTGGCGTTTATTTAATTGCTGGTGATCTATTTAATCACTTTGATCGGTCGCTAGCCTTTGCCGAGAAACTGCAAAAAATGACGCCTAACACGGTTATCAGGTTTGTTGCTGGTAATCATGATATGGTAAACGATATCAGCTATAAGGACCTCCAGAAGCCCTTATCAGCGACTTATCTTCATCGTAAGCACTATGATGTGCCTAATACTGATTGGCGCATTATTGGTAATAATGGCTGGTACGATTACACCTTTTCAGCGGTCTTGCACCGGCCTGATGATGCTTTCTGGCACTGGAAACGGGCTTACTGGATCGATGGTGCCATTGAGCAGCCAATGAGCGATCCTCAACGTTTTGCTCAGGAGCTGCAAGTTATTGAACGCCAGCTGCAGCAAGCACAGCAGGATAATAAACGCGTGTTATTCATGACCCACTTTGTGCCGCGCATCGAATATCTGCACATCACGTCCGATAACCGTTTCTGGAATATGGCTAACGCAATGTTAGGCAGTGTGCGAATGGGCCAACTACTGGCGCAGTACCACGTGAAGAAAGTTTTATTTGGCCATCTGCATATCCATCCAGCACCCCGTGAATTTGAGGGAACGCTCTATTACAATCAGTCAGTGGGGTATGGCACAGCCAGAAGGCGGGAATGGTTAACGGCTACTTTTCAATCAGAATGGCTAGCACGGGTCAAAGTCATCGATTTGTCGAATAAAAGTGAGTAAAACCCATTTTTTATGAGAAATAACCGGAAACCAGCTTGACGAAACTCACTGATTTTTGGTATTATAATTAAGTTGATTTGTGACAAACATTTATGGATGGGTAGCGAAGTCTGGCTAAACGCGGCGGACTGTAAATCCGCTCCTTCGGGTTCGGTGGTTCGAATCCACTCCCATCCATCATTATTGGGCTATAGCCAAGCGGTAAGGCATCGGGTTTTGATCCCGTGATGCGCTGGTTCGAATCCAGCTAGCCCAATTCAACCAGATTTAGGTTGACTAATTATACGATGTGCTGTATAGTTATTAGCGTTGTTGATATTTATTATGGATGGGTAGCGAAGTCTGGCTAAACGCGGCGGACTGTAAATCCGCTCCTTCGGGTTCGGTGGTTCGAATCCACTCCCATCCATCATTATTGGGCTATAGCCAAGCGGTAAGGCATCGGGTTTTGATCCCGTGATGCGCTGGTTCGAATCCAGCTAGCCCAATTCGTTACGCCTTTCTCGTTATTCTAGGATAACGAGTTTTTTTATTGCTTAGAATAATTTGGGTCTTTGTCAAACGGTGTTGATTAACGACTTGATTATATTTAGAGCTTTCTCTTCGGAGGAAGCTCTTTGTTGCTTACGGGATTTGAGTGGTCGAGATCGGAAATATCGGGACTTTGTACCCTTTAAATGGATTTTGGGTACACTAAATAACCCTTTGTTCTAGGGGCATTCGCAATAGGGACTAAGCAGCGATTTGGAAGATTCGGATAAACATGTTTTCTTGGTT
>NZ_BJDO01000084.1 GCF_005405185.1 Secundilactobacillus hailunensis | reverse complement strand
AACCAAGAAAACATGTTTATCCGAATCTTCCAAATCGCTGCTTAGTCCCTATTGCGAATGCCCCTAGAACAAAGGGTTATTTAGTGTACCCAAAATCCATTTAAAGGGTACAAAGTCCCGATATTTCCGATCTCGACCACTCAAATCCCGTAAGCAACAAAGAGCTTCCTCCGAAGAGAAAGCTCTAAATATAATCAAGTCGTTAATCAACACCGTTTGACAAAGACCCACATTTACGCGGAAGCTATCAAGGC
Organism: Secundilactobacillus hailunensis; assembly: GCF_005405185.1. Lineage (GTDB taxonomy): Bacteria > Bacillota > Bacilli > Lactobacillales > Lactobacillaceae > Secundilactobacillus > Secundilactobacillus hailunensis. The sequence goes on along the minus strand of NZ_BJDO01000084.1, from coordinate 3,957 downwards.
GATTGCGGGTGAATAGTAACGATTTTGAGTAAATGAAAAGGGCTTAGAGCTGGAATATTAACCAGTTCTAAGTCCTTTAGCGATTTTAATTAACCTTCATAATGATCATCGAGGTAAACACCAATGTCTTCCACAAACAACTCACCGGTATACTGCTTACCTTGAGCGGTCACAAAGCCGTTCTTGGCGTAGGCAAACGTACTGGTAGCGGTGGCTTTTACCGTGGCACCCTGTGGTTCGCCGGTATCTGCATTTAAGCCGGAAGGGACATCCACACTGAAGACCTTAGCGGATGAAGCGTTGATGGCATTGACCCAGTCAGCAAATTTACCGCCGACTGGCCGATCCAAACCAACACCGAAGATTGCATCAACAATTGTGGTATAACCGGCTAAATTAGTGCTTGCTGGAATTACCGGGATCTGATAGTAATGCAGGCTCTTGAGCTGCTGTGCGGTTTCAGTAGAAGTGCGATCTTCTGACCCCGTCAGCATTACCGTAACCTTGATATCACGGACGTGCAGCATCCGTGCGATTGCCAACCCGTCACCGCCATTGTTACCGGTGCCGGCAAAGACTAAAACGTTGGTGAGATCAAAATCGCCATTTAATAACCGGCCAGTTGCGCCTAATGCTGCCCGTTCCATTAATACTAATGAAGGAATGCCAACTTCTTTGATCGTGTGTGAATCACCCTGACGTGCCTGAGCGATACTTACTGTTCGTGTCATATTCAACCACTCTCCTTACTAAATTTATTCAAATATAGCGTAGTCGTTTGTGGGTGAAAATACCAGTTGGAACTGATCTGCCAGTGCCCACCAGTATTAAAAAAGCCGTTAACGCATATCCGTTAGCGGCTTTTTTAATTATAATCGTTGAAAAGTGATGTTTACTTCTTCATTTCTGAATCAGTACGGTCAGTTCCCAGCGCTGTTTGGTGTCGATCAGACAGAACTACCTTTGAAATATCAAACAGTTCACGTCCGAGATTGTTGATATCGATATCTTTTAAATCCGGTTCAATGGAGTCCCACCATGCGTTGACTTTCGATAAGCCGTAATCCAGTAATTTTTCACCATCTTCAGTCAGCGTTAGTTCTTTAACACGCTTGTCTGTGGCGGCTGCTTCCTTATGAATGAGGCCTAGCGCAGCTAAGTGTTTGACCATGCGAGTCATCAGACCTTCATCAACAGCTAACGTGGTGGATGCTCGGCGCTGGCTGATTGGCTGACTCTCGAGGATGAGAATCATCAGATACATTTCCGTAATGTTGACGGGCAGTTTATCCTTGATCAGCAGTTGGTTCATATCACGTTGAAGCTGACGATGAAGAATGGCGTTATAGGTTGAGACGGTTAAATAATCCTTCTTGATTTCTGCCACTAACTTTCACCTCGGTTACTTAAACATTTGACTATTAAAGTATAACTGTATTTATATAATTTGAATAGCTTTACCTAGTCAATTTTCAGAATTTTTGTGATCGCAGCCTGCATTTCGTCGGGCTGCACGGTGGTATTGTGGCGCACCTTTGCTTGGAAGAGGGTTTCAATTGCTTTTGGTAAGGGAACCTGGATGTGATCTTGCAGCTGTTTAACAGCGTCTAGGCCGTCTGTTTCAACCGTGTGGCCCTCAATGGCGCTGAGAACGGCATTCGGAAATTTATACGGACTAGCCGTTGAGACGATAATCATGGGATGATCATCATTGGCTGCCTGCCGATATTGATCAGCCACGGCTTTAGCCACCGCCGTATGGGGATCGATGGCAAAGTCAGATTTGTTGAAAACAGTCGCAATGGCTTGACGATCTTCATCGCCGCTAGCGAAGCCTGCCGAAAAGGTCATTTGCAATTTTTTCAGCACGGCCGGCTTGATCTGGTAGTGGCCCGTTTTTTCCAATTCATGCATATAAGCTGTGGTTTGGTCGGCGTCTTCACCAGTTGCGAGGAAGATCAGGCGTTCCAGATTGCTGGAGACTAGGATATCCATTGACGGCGAAGTTGTAGTAAAGAACGGCCGGATGCGGTCGTAATAGCCGGTCTGGAAGAAATCAGTCAAAACGTTATTTTGATTTGACGCGCAGATCAACCGGTTGACCGGTAAGCCTAACTGCTTGGCGTAGTAACCGGCTAAAATGTCGCCGAAATTACCGGTTGGCACGCTAAAGTTAACCGTGTCGCCGTTTTTGACAGCGCCCTGTTTAACCAGCTGACCATAGGCGTAGAAGTAATAGGCTACTTGCGGCACTAACCGGCCAATGTTGATCGAGTTAGCGGAAGAAAATTGAAAGCCGTGGGTGGCGAGCTGTGTTTTGAAATCAGCATCGTTGAAGATTTCTTTCACGTTAGTCTGAGCTTGGTCAAAATTCCCGTTAATGGCCACCACGTAAGTATTTTCACCAACTTGGGTGATCATCTGCTGTTTTTGAATTGCGCTAACCCCTTGGCTGGGATAGAAGACGATAATCTTCGTTCCGGGAACGTCAGCGAAACCGGCCATAGCGGCCTTACCAGTGTCGCCAGAAGTGGCTGTTAAGATCACGATTTCCTTTTTAAAATGGTTCTTCTTAGCTGCTGTGGTCATCAGATGCGGCAAAATGGATAGTGCCAGGTCTTTAAAGGCAATCGTAGCGCCATGAAACAGTTCCAGATAGTAGTCGTCACCATGGTGGCTGACTGGTGCGATCAGTGGATCGTCGAATTTGTCATCGTAGGCCGCCTTGACGCAAGCGCTGATTTCAGCGTCGGTGAAGTCGGTCAGAAAGGCTTTGAGGACCTTTGTGGCAACTGTCTGGTAGGTCATGGTGGAGAGCTGCTTAAGATCTAAATCGAATTGAGGCGTTTCAGTCGGTACATAGAGGCCGCCGTCTGGACTTAAGCCTTGTAAAATTGCTGCGGATGCAGTCAATGCATCGGCTGCATCGCCACGTGTACTGCGGTATAAGAGTGTCATAATATCCTCCTTATTGGTATACAAAATCAGGTCTCTTTAGTCACTAGTTTACCTGATTTGATGAGAAAATACAGAGAATATTTTAATTTGTTATTCATTTTTTGAACCTTAAAACGAGTCAATATTGGTCTAAAATCTCGGGTGGCACAGGGATATTTGAGAAGTCAAATTTATTCAGGAAAATTTAACGCGAGTTTTGTTAAGTATCATGCTAAAATAGCTTGGAGAGTATAATGAAAAGAGGACTTAATCATGGAAATTGACGTACCAGAAACGATGGACGAAGTTAAAAAAGAAGTTGCCCGTCGCCAAGCAAACGGTGAAACAGCAACCGAAGCTGATGTGATCAAAAAAACAGTGCTGGCCTCATTTCAGGCTTATCTCGAGTTCGCTGAGGAAGGCCACTATGATTCAGCCCAGTGGCAAGGCGACAACCTGGAAGTTACCGATATCATGAAAAAGCCGATCCAAACGGTCAAACCGCAGACTGACTCCTTCGTTAATGATTTCAAAGCCAGCAACGATGCGTTATTTTTGTACCTCCAAGAAGCAGCCGCAAAGATTGCAGGAATGCGTTAATGCTTGAAATCTCCTGTCAACACCGCTATCATAGTTGTGTTGGGCGCCCTTAGTGTAATGGATAGCACATGAGATTTCGGTCCTCATGATCCGAGTTCGACTCTCGGGGGGCGCATCATAGTGTTAATCGAATAGTACGGTTGAGTAGAATGCTGATGTTTGGGCGTTCTGCTTTTTTGTTTGGTGCCAGAATTGGTGACTCTTTGAATCGTTTTCGGTAAATCTTCGGTAAATTTTTAATCTGCTATTACGGGCGATTACAGTTTCGTTAAAGACGTTAGATTTAGTCGAACAGTTACCCGAATTTGAGTTAGCTGAATAACGTGTAGTGCTAGTTTTGTAACATTTGTCGAGTAGCCCATTGATTAAAGCAAATTATATGCAAAAACCCCGCATTTGCGGTAGCTTCTAAGGTGACTA
>NZ_BJDO01000083.1 GCF_005405185.1 Secundilactobacillus hailunensis | reverse complement strand
AACCAAGAAAACATGTTTATTCGAATCTTCCAAATCGCTGCTTAGTCCCTATTGCGAATGCCCCTAGAACAAAGGGTTATTTAGTGTACCCAAAATCCATTTAAAGGGTACAAAGTCCCGATATTTCCGATCTCGACCACTCAAATCCCGTAAGCAATAAAGAGCTTCCTCCGAAGAGAAAGCTCTAAATATAATCAAGTCGTTAATCAACACCGTTTGACAAAGACCCCTTTTTTTACTATTGACTACTTCGCAGTAAAGTAACGGCGGGTTAGTTGCAGCGCACTTTGCGCCATGATCTTTTTCCCGTGTTCATCAAGAACATCGGCGGTAATCTTCGTTTTCTCTGCATACTCATAGGCAACAGCTAATTCATCTTTAATACTTTCTGGTGAAGTTTCGTTGACCCGAAAGATCAATTCCAAATAGTAATCATTCTTGTAGTGATACAAATTAGAAGTTACGTCGGATAATTTTAATGCCTCAGAAATCGCAATCATATCATCAAAACTGTGAAGACGTAACACTGTAGTATGAAGTGGTGATGCTTTGGTAACGGGTGATGGCTTCTTGTCTGACTTAGATTCTGGTTTACCCTGAGTATCCTGGGTAGAATCGTTATCGGTCTGCATCAGCTGCCGCTTTAAGAAATCAGGCACTTCGTCTTCATTTACCATTTCAATGTCAGGCGAGTCACTGCCATCTTGGTCATCTGTTGAATCATCATCTGCGCCACCCTTGCTGATAAACAGCTCAAGCCCGTTACGGTTAGGTAACACTTGAAAGGTAACGGCATCAGTTTCCTGGAATTGATGATCGACGTCAACTTCTTCCAAAATACTGTAGAAGAAGCTTTCAATTTGCTTGTGGTTACCAAGCAGATCAAGGACGGTAATACCCCGTTGGGTTAAATCATCGTTGCCAATTAAAACGCGAATCGTATTTTCATTAATTCTTTCCATTTCCATGACCCAACACCTCTTTCTGCCCGCACCAAGAATTACCTATCTCCATACTAAAGAATTTTCACCGTTTGTAAAGTATCTGGCTTAACTTTTTTTAAATATCTATGCCGTTAACCGCACTAAAAAAGCAGCGGAACTGCTTTTTTAGCAAATCAATCTTCGTGAACTTTTAGCTACCCGGCATCCGCAGATTTAATGGCTTTTTCCAACTCGAGAACGCGAATATGACGCGGTAAAAAACGCCGGATCTCGTCTTCATTAAAGCCGACCTGCAACCGCTTGTCATCAAAAATAATCGGTCGTCTTAATAATCCGGGATGCTCAGTAATGAGGCTGATCAATTCACTGACCGGCAGATTGTCAATTTCAACGGTCAAGTGCTTATAATCCTTTGATCGTTTGGAAATAATATCTTCCGTTCCATTCTCAGTCAGCTGCAAGATCAGTTTAAGCTGTTTAGCACTTGGCGCCTGCACAAAAATGTTTTGCTCAACAAAATCGACTTCGTTGGCCTTAAGCCACTTTTTAGCCTTACGGCACGAGGTGCAACTGGGTGAAGTAAATAGCGTGACAGTCATAGGCATTGCCTCCAAACTTATGAGAACTAGGTTATTTACTACCGGATCATTGGCTCAATTCTTTTCCTAACTTAACTATAACAAACTCCTTGGTCACTGAGAATGAAATTCACTAAAACATCACGAACATATCGGGTTATCGTCACATTTAACGGCAAACGTCTGCCGGAGTGCGGCTAATTCAACTGGCACCTTGCCGGCTGCTTGCTGAGCCTCCTGTTTTAAGCTGGCTAATTCACCAACTTGCGGCAGATGTGTCAGCATTAACTGACCCACCTGGGCGTCTTTGGCCAGCTGACCGGATTCACCGGCCGTCATGTGCCACTTCGTCCCCTGCTTGTCATCGAAGAAGTTGGTATCCGTCATCAGCAGGTCTGCATGGCGGGCGAACGGGATTAATTCTGGAATATAGGCCGTATCAGCCGTAAAGACCAGGGTTTCACCAGTCTTAGTTTCCACGATCCGCATCCCAAACGCGGGTACTGGGTGTTTCATGGGCAAAAAGGAGATCGTCAGCGGGCCCAGGTGTAAAATATCTGCCGGCGCGTAGCCCATCCCCTGTGACGCATGGGGCCAGGTTAAACTGCCAAAGTTCAGTGGATCAGCGGTTGGCCCATAAATCGGCAAGGTGGTCTGATTTGGCCGTTCTTCATGTAACTGCCAGTAATACTGCAATACCCCTACATCGGCCACGTGATCATGATGATAATGTGAAAGAATTACGGCATCTAACTTTAAGGGATCCAGCACTTTTTCCAGGCTCAACAGCGCCCCGCTGCCGCAATCCATCAATAAATGGTACCCGTTAGATTCAATTAAATAACTGCTGGTTCCAATACCGTTGGCTGGATAGCCGCCATAGTACCCTAAAACTGTTACTTTCATTTTTTTGCTTCCCTTCACCTTTAATTAATTAGCGTTAAACCGCATATCACAGACGCATTAATACCATTTTAGTCTAGCAAATTGTATAATAATGGTGATCAGTCAGGAGGAATAAATATGATTACTCGAATAAGTATTACCTATGGTACCAAGCAGGTTTTATCAAAGCTTCAGACTCGCTTCCCAGATCGACCGCTACTGTTACTGGATTCTTCTACCTCTGGTGAGCAACTGGCCTTGCTAGACGTGTCCGGACAAGAATCCGTGTTTAGCTCCCCCATTCATTATGACATCAAACTTCACCGTGGGACAACCGATTGGCAAGGATTTGTCAACTTTATCTACGTGGATAATTTATCCGCGGATGATCAAAAGGTAATGAACTCAAAAGCCAACCATTTCGTAACCACTGACCCGATGCCAGATGGTATGCGCTCCATTTACTTTATGAAGGACGAAAAAAATCGGTCCAACAATATTATCCTGTCAACTTGGGATAACGCGGATGACTTCTCACTTTGGAAAAAGGAAGCTTCCTTTAAACCCTTTAGTTACTTTCTCACGACGCAATATAACTACCATGAAGCCAGTTACCACTTCTTTAAGCCAGAAGTTAAGTAACCGCTTCATTCTATGATGATCTGTACGGTGAATAGCTGTATGGATTATTTTTATTCTTATTTATCAGAGGAGACTTGTTTTGCAAAATCAAGCAGTTAAAAAATTATCACCCTTTCAGCAGCCAACTGAAGAACAGTCCCAGTTGATTACTGAAGCTAAGCAATTCATTAAGGCCCATATCCACGACTCAAAACCAGCCATTTTAGTGATCACGGGTGATGCTGGCACGGGTAAAAGTGTGGTTTTAAGCCAGCTGTTTTATGACCTCCAGCAAGCCGCCCATGACGCAACGAGTCCCTTAGCGAAAACCCAAAACTACTTTTTAGTCAATCATCCGGAACTTTTAAAGGTTTATCGCAACATCGCAGGAGAGCTACCAGGATTACTAAAGAAAAACTTTCAGCGACCGACCTCTTTGATCAATCAGCTCAATAAAAAACGGGCTCGGTTCGATATTGGTGTGGTCGATGAATCACATTTATTATTATCTCAGCCGGATCACTATAACAACTACTACGGCCACAACCAGTTGCTCTCATTATTAAAATTGTGTCACGCACTGGTCATCGTTTTTGACGACCATCAAGTCCTGCGACTTAAAACGTATTGGACGCGGGCCCGACTTAAACACTTATTAATCCCCTATACCCAAAAGTGGGTGCATTTGAATCACCAGTTTAGGATGCAAGCCGATGACAGTCTAATTAACTGGATCAACCGCTTCACAGGTGACCGGCAGCTACTACCATTACAGCCTAGTTTTCGAAATCATTATGACTTTCGGATCTTTTCAGATGCCGAAAAAATGCGTCAGGCAATCGTACACCAGAATAATCAGGTCGGCCTGTCGCGGATTGTCTCAACAACCGGTTACCCCTCCACGTTAGACGGTGGCCGTCATTTTATTACTGAAGGTAATTTTCACTTACCTTGGGATCAATATAATTACACTGCGACACCTTGGGCTGAGCTGCCCGAAACCATTAATGAAGTGGGATCGATATACACCTGCCAAGGTTTTGATTTAAACTATGTTGGTCTAATTCTTGGTCCACCAGTTAAGCTATCAGCTACTGGTCAAAAAATTGAAATCGATACTGCTAAGATCACCGATAGTGAATCATTTAAACACCGAGACGATCTGACGGACCCCCAAGAACTCTTAAATGCTAAGGTCCGGCTGAATCTCAACGCCATTAATGTCCTCATGAAGCGTGGGGTTAAGGGGCTATACCTTTTCGCACATGATCCGGCGTTACGTCAGCGACTCAATCAAGAATACCAAGCAATCATCAATTAAGATAATCACAAAAAAGACATTCATAGACCCCTTTTAATGGGAGTTGTGAATGCCTTTTCTGGGTCTTTGTCAAACGGTGTTGATTAACGACTTGATTATATTTAGAGCTTTCTCTTCGGAGGAAGCTCTTTGTTGCTTACGGGATTTGAGTGGTCGAGATCGGAAATATCGGGACTTTGTACCCTTTAAGTGGATTTTGGGTACACTAAATAACCCTTTGTTCTAGGGGCATTCGCAATAGGGACTAAGCAGCGATTTGGAAGATTCGGATAAACATGTTTTCTTGGTT
>NZ_BJDO01000082.1 GCF_005405185.1 Secundilactobacillus hailunensis | reverse complement strand
CCTCAATTATTAAGTGTTCATCATCTATTCCTAACAACATTTTCGTAGTATCATTTGACATAGGGCATTTCCTTTCTTGACTTAATTCTGTGGTGGGAGTAAGTTAACGGACGGGAGATGTCCGCTTTTTTATTCTAATGATAAACAAAAAATCTGTCATCAGTAATAGATAAAAATCTATTACCAACAACAGATATTGTAGAACCCATATACACACCACTAATCAGTTTTCATGCTGTGCTTGACACCGTGGATGCTGATTTTTTTGTGTCCTTAATTTGTGTAACACGATGACCACTTGGTAAACGTAGCAGTCCCATAGCTACTAAATGCAATTATTGTTAACATAGTCCCTAGATAACCTGTTATTACTCTTTAACTTGTTCCATTGTCCAATCACTGATGACACTAAAAGCTGATATTAATTTCTAGGAGGATTTTAGGTAATGAAAAAGGTTTTGCTTCTGGTTTTTACAACGGTCGCATTGTTCTTAGGATTTAGCATTAGCAGTAATCAGCCTGTAGCTCATGCTGCTTCAACTATTCCAGTCTCAATGCGGGGTCATTATATCAATCGTGATAATCATGATCATATGAGAATAACAGCTCACCATGTCCGTTTTGTCGGAAAGACTCGACATGTACATTATTTAAGTAAATCTGGTAGTTGGCGTGTTATTCATTTCTATCACGCTTCACCTATTTATGTTCACAAATCAGCACATTCAAGCGTGCTTCACTTGGAATATGGTATGAGTATTCGGGTTACATATCACAAATATTAATTAAACCATTCCCTACTCGGCAGCCAATAGTAAGTTCGACCCTTACGAGGGAACTCGTACAATATATGTTCAACAATAAAGCACCAAGCACTCATAACAGTACTTGGTGCTTTATTCTACTTAAATCGACGCCCCAAAATATCCAAACTGCGCAACTTGCCATCCATCGAAGCCACATCGGGCAAATGACCCCAGGTATCAAAACCATTCTTCTTAAACAACCCTAAACTAGGCACGTTGTGATGGAAGATAAACGCTACCAGCGTATCCACATCTAACTCTTTTAACTGGGTGAACACGTAGTTCAACGCTTTTTGCCCCAGTCCATGATGGCGGTAATTTTCAGCAATATAAATGCTGATTTCCGTAGTGTGCACGTACGCTGGTCGGCCGTAAAATGATTCTAAGCTTACCCAGCCGGCAACCGTCTTCCCGTCCTTCATCAGCCAAATTGGCCGTGAATGCCGGTCAAATTCAGCAAACCAGGCCTGTTTAGAAGCAGTCGTAACTGGCTTGAGATCCGCAGTCGCTAATCGACTGGGAATGCTTTGATTATAAATATCAGTAATTGTTGGTAAATCAGCTTGCGTCGCGTATTCAAAAGTAATGCTCATTGGTAATTGCTCGCTTTCTAATTGATTACCAATAGCATACGCCGATTTAGTCCTCAAAACCACGTGACGTTGTGGCGTTACTTCGCCGGCGGATCCGCAATCGTGATCACGATCTTACCGTGCGCGTGGTGTGATTCGCTGCGTTGGTGCGCTGCTTGCAGGCCGGCCGTCGTCAACGGGTATTCACTATCAATGATCACCTTCACCTTACCAGCCGCTACCAATTCAGCTACAGCGGCCAAATCACGGCCATTAGGGTGCAGCCACCAGTGCTTAGCTGAGGGATGCCCGTTTTGCTGAGCTGCTGTCGGGCGGCCAACAATGCTGATCAAACGGCCCGTTGGTTTCAAAATCGCCAATCCGTTTTCAATATCATCCGTCGTATCAAACACGGCATCGTAATCATGCAGTACATCAGTAAATTTAGTCTGGTGATAATCAATTACTTCATCCGCGCCAATCGACCGTAACAGATCATGATTTGCGACACTAGCAGTGGTTGCTACGTACGCACCCTGCGCTTTCGCAATCTGAATCGCATACAGGCCCACACCACCAGCACCGCCTTGAATCAACACCTTATCCCCTTTACTTACTGCAAGCTGGTTGACGATCACCTGATAAGCTACCGTTCCTGATAACGGAATTGCGGCCGCCTCTTTAAACGAAATGTTAGCTGGTTTTAACGCTAACTGGTCTTCACCAACCGCTACATACTCGGCGTAACTACCACGGGTAGCATCCGCCGAATTAGCCGGCCTAGCAATCACCTCGTCGCCGACTTTGAAGCGGGAAACCGCAGCCCCCACCTCGGTGATCACACCCGCAACGTCCCAGCCCAGAACCATGGGAAACGCGGCGCCTAACCCTGCCGTACCTTTACGAGTGCGCCAATCAATGGGATTCACACTGGTAGCGACCATTTTAACCAATACTTCATCTGCACTAATTGTGGGTACCGGTAATGCCGCTTCGTGGAGTTCCTGCGCATCACCGTATCGATCAATCACAATTGCTTTCATTTGGTTCAACCTTCTTTCGCAAACTTCAGTGACTTAATTTTGCGCATAATATAAGCTGTATCGAAGCGGAAAGCAAGCATTTCAAATCGTAATTTTCCGACATAAAAAACGTTGCTATTACCCAATTAGGATGATAGCAACGTTTTTTATTATGTGTGCTCCATTAACCGGAGTCTGAGTATTATGTGTCTCGTTTTTAGCGAGGTTTTAAAATGATTTCTACTATAATATTAGATAGCCTTAAATATGTGTATGTGATTAAACTTCAACTTGTTTACTGATGGTTTCCTTAATAGCATTCCCTAACCGTTCGATACCAGTGACGATCTTATCGTCTTGCATGTTGGAGTAGTTCAAACGGAAGGTGCCAGGAATAACTTTGTCAGCATAGAATGGTTCGCCAGGAACAAAGGCAACATCGTGGTCGATGCAAGTATTGAAGAGTGTCTGCGTATCAACACCTGGTACTTCGACCCAGATGAATAGGCCGCCTTCAGGATGGCTGTATTTGGCATTCTTTGGGAAGTACTTCTCAATGGCATCCATCATAATGCCTTCACGGCGGCGGTAGGTCTCGCGAATCTTCGCAATATGGTCGTCAATGTTGAAGTCTTCAAGGTATTTAGCGATGATGTGCTGGGTTAAGTTATCTGAGTGCACATCAACGGTTTGTTTCATTAAAGTAAACTTCTTGACCAGATTCTTCTCAGCCACGATCCAGCCGATCCGAAGCCCTGGAGCTAAAATCTTTGAGAAGGTGCTCATGTAGATCACCCGTTCGTCATGTTCAAAGGTCTTAACGGGGGCAACATCCTTACCAGTAAAGCGAATAGCGCCGTATGGGTCATCTTCAAGAATCATGATATTGTACTTATCAGCAATTTCAATCATCTTTTGACGGCGGTCGGCAGGCATCGTTCGACCGGTTGGGTTTTGGAAACTAGGAACGGTATAAATGAACTTGGTGTTGGGATTATCTTGAACAGCCTTCTCTAGGGCATCCATCTTCATCCCATCGTCATCCATTGGTACACCCACCATGTGAGCGCCGTAAGAACGGAAGACATCAAGGGCACAAAGGTAAGTTGGCTGTTCGACGATGACCGTATCACCGGGGTTAACAAAGAGCTTAGCGGTTAAATCAATGGACTGCTGTGAGCCGGTAGAGATCATAATGTTATCAATATCGCAAGCAATCCCTGACCGGTTCATCCGCTTAGCAATTTGCTTACGTAATTCTGGATAACCAGCAGCAATGCTATATTGTAAGGCTTGGCGACCGGATTCATCATAGACTTCGTTAGTCACTTTCTTTAAGTTTTCAACGGGGAATAATTCTGGTGCTGGTAATCCACCGGCAAAAGAAATCACTTTGGGATCGCCTGCTACCTTTAAAATATTGCCAACTGGATCTTCATCGCTTTCGGGGATGTTGTTTGCAAATTGATATTTCATTATGCTTCCACCTGTGCTTTCTTTGAATCAGCCACGTTTTCTTGTGGTTTGTGATATTTACGCATCATTTCTGCCATATGAACTTCTTGGACAACGAATTCGTGTACCCGGCAAACATAATCATGTTCCCGGCCAATCTTGGCAATGTAGCCGTTAATGTAATCAACTTCAGTCGGACGGCCCTTTGAGAAATCTTGGTACATTGATGGGTAGTGGTACTTGTAAGCTTGGCTAACCGGAATCACTGAATCGATTTCTTCTTGACGAGATTCAATCATGTGGATGCCGGCCCGTTCGCAAGCATCAAAGGCTTCGTTGAAGAGCGTGGTTGCCATCTTGGTCACACCTTCGTATTCAATAAACTGACCCATTTGCATTTCAAACATCGTACAAAGGGTGTTAGTCACGGCGTTGAAGACGACTTTGGACATGCACATGCCCTTCCATTCGTCGACCATGACTGGACCCATCTTAGCAGCTGTGAAGTCGTTGAAGACAGCTTCAGTGGTCTTATCAGCTGGCTTGTTGTTATAAGGCGCCATATGCATCACTTCGCTGTTAACGGGACCCATAAAATCAACGTTTGCTGGCCCATCAAGCCGGGTAGCGATCATCGCAGTCCCACAAATAATGTGATCTTTAGGGAAGTACTTTTCGATCTTTTCGAAGTGGCCCATGCCGTTCATTGCTGAAAAGACGTATTGGTCGTCATGGAAAATGCCGGCTTTACTGTCGCGTTTAAGTTCTTCAGCTAATTGCATCTGCTTCTTAAAGATGATCCAAACATCTGGATGACCTGTGTATTCTTCTGGGTAATACATGTTGATGGGAATAATCCGGCGATTCTTGTGATCCCGGGCAACTGAAACACCGCCTTGTTCACGGACTTTCTTAACGTTTGGTTCCCATGTATCGATGAAGTCAACGTCTACGCCAGCGTTTTCCTGAAGCATGACACCATACCGATAACCCATTGCACCTGCACCAATAATTCCGTATTTCATTACGACCACTCCTTTTAAAATTTTTGATATCTATCAGCTGTACGACAACTAAAAAACGGCGCTTCGTCAAGTAGAGTTGATTTAGATTTATAGGAGTACTTAGACCTCAATTGGTCTAGGTGCTTTTTTAGTTGGCAGTTTTTTGGACAATGGTTTGAACCAGACGCGTTCCAAAAAAATACG
>NZ_BJDO01000081.1:3486-5165 GCF_005405185.1 Secundilactobacillus hailunensis | reverse complement strand
GGCTGATATCAAATGTAATTTGCGAAGTCAATTTCGCTAGTAATATTAATGAGTCACAAACAATCATAAAATGAGAGTTTGATCCTGGCTCAGGACGAACGCTGGCGGCGTGCCTAATACATGCAAGTCGAACGCATCCCGCTGAATTGAAGTGCTTGCACTGATTTTCAGCATTGGATGAGTGGCGAACTGGTGAGTAACACGTGGGTAACCTGCCCAGAAGCGGGGGATAACACTTGGAAACAGGTGCTAATACCGCATAACAACTGAAACCGCATGGTTTCAGTTTGAAAGATGGTTTCGGCTATCACTTCTGGATGGACCCGCGGCGTATTAGCTAGTTGGTGGAGTAATGGTTCACCAAGGCAATGATACGTAGCCGACCTGAGAGGGTAATCGGCCACATTGGGACTGAGATACGGCCCAAACTCCTACGGGAGGCAGCAGTAGGGAATCTTCCACAATGGACGAAAGTCTGATGGAGCAACGCCGCGTGAGTGAAGAAGGGTTTCGGCTCGTAAAACTCTGTTGTTGAAGAAGAACACATCTGAGAGTAACTGTTCAGGTGTTGACGGTATTTAACCAGAAAGCCACGGCTAACTACGTGCCAGCAGCCGCGGTAATACGTAGGTGGCAAGCGTTGTCCGGATTTATTGGGCGTAAAGCGAGCGCAGGCGGTTTCTTAAGTCTGATGTGAAAGCCTTCGGCTTAACCGGAGAAGTGCATCGGAAACTGGGAGACTTGAGTGCAGAAGAGGACAGTGGAACTCCATGTGTAGCGGTGAAATGCGTAGATATATGGAAGAACACCAGTGGCGAAGGCGGCTGTCTGGTCTGTAACTGACGCTGAGGCTCGAAAGCATGGGTAGCGAACAGGATTAGATACCCTGGTAGTCCATGCCGTAAACGATGAATACTAGGTGTTGGAGGGTTTCCGCCCTTCAGTGCCGCAGCTAACGCATTAAGTATTCCGCCTGGGGAGTACGACCGCAAGGTTGAAACTCAAAGGAATTGACGGGGGCCCGCACAAGCGGTGGAGCATGTGGTTTAATTCGAAGCTACGCGAAGAACCTTACCAGGTCTTGACATACTGTGCTAACCTAAGAGATTAGGCGTTCCCTTCGGGGACGCAGATACAGGTGGTGCATGGCTGTCGTCAGCTCGTGTCGTGAGATGTTGGGTTAAGTCCCGCAACGAGCGCAACCCTTATTGTCAGTTGCCAGCATTTAGTTGGGCACTCTGGCGAGACTGCCGGTGACAAACCGGAGGAAGGTGGGGATGACGTCAAGTCATCATGCCCCTTATGACCTGGGCTACACACGTGCTACAATGGATGGTACAACGAGTCGCAAACTCGCGAGGGCAAGCTAATCTCTTAAAACCATTCTCAGTTCGGACTGCAGGCTGCAACTCGCCTGCACGAAGTTGGAATCGCTAGTAATCGCGGATCAGCATGCCGCGGTGAATACGTTCCCGGGCCTTGTACACACCGCCCGTCACACCATGAGAGTTTGCAACACCCAAAGTCGGTTCGGTAACCTTCGGGAGCCAACCGCCTAAGGTGGGGCAGATGATTAGGGTGAAGTCGTAACAAGGTAGCCGTAGGAGAACCTGCGGCTGGATCACCTCCTTTCTAAGGAATAATACGGAAGCCTGCACATGAGACAAAACTTTGTTCGG
>NZ_BJDO01000081.1:0-3256 GCF_005405185.1 Secundilactobacillus hailunensis | reverse complement strand
CTGGTTCTTTGAAAACTAGATAATATCAATTTTCTTTTATATTAATTAATAATTTCATTAATTAAGCCGAGAACACCGCGTATTTTTGAGTTTTTTATTAGTAAAGTTTATTTACTTCGCGTAATACTCAATTGATCCATCACATTAGTGATGAGGTTAAGTTATCAAGGGCGCATGGTGAATGCCTTGGCACTAGGAGCCGATGAAGGACGGGACTAACACCGATATGCTTCGGGGAGCTGTACGTAAGCTTTGATCCGGAGATTTCCGAATGGGGAAACCCAATCATCTTAATCGATGATTAATGCTTAGTGAATACATAGCTAAGTATTGGCAGACGTGGGGAACTGAAACATCTAAGTACCCACAGGAAGAGAAAGCAATTGCGATTCCCATAGTAGCGGCGAGCGAAGTGGGAACAGCCCAAACCAGGAAGCTTGCTTCCTGGGGTTGTAGGACTGAACATTTGAGTTACCAAAGCAATGAATAGTCGAACGGTTTGGGAAGACCGGCCATAGCGGGTGATAGCCCCGTAGACGAAATTCGTTGCCCTCAGTTCAGGATCCTGAGTACGGCCAGACACGTGAAACCTGGTCGGAATCCGGGAGGACCATCTCCCAAGGCTAAATACTCCCTAGTGACCGATAGTGAACCAGTACCGTGAGGGAAAGGTGAAAAGCACCCCGGAAGGGGAGTGAAATAGTTCCTGAAACCATGTGCCTACAATTAGTTGGAGCCCGTTAATGGGTGACAGCGTGCCTTTTGTAGAATGAACCGGCGAGTTACGTTAACATGCAAGGTTAAGATGAAAAGTCGGAGCCGTAGCGAAAGCGAGTCTGAAACGGGCGTTTCAGTATGTTGATGTAGACCCGAAACCAGGTGACCTACCCATGTCCAGGGTGAAGGTGCGGTAAAACGCACTGGAGGCCCGAACCCGTGTACGTTGAAAAGTGCTGGGATGAGGTGTGGGTAGCGGTGAAATTCCAAACGAACTTGGAGATAGCTGGTTCTCTCCGAAATAGCTTTAGGGCTAGCCTCGGATGAAGAATCGTGGAGGTAGAGCACTGTTTGGACTAGGGGCCCGTCATGGGTTACTGAATTCAGATAAACTCCGAATGCCATAGATTTATATCCGGGAGTCAGACGGTGAGTGATAAGATCCATCGTCGAAAGGGGAACAGCCCAGACCACCAATTAAGGTCCCTAAGTGTATCCTAAGTGGAAAAGGCGGTGAAGTTGCATAGACAGCTAGGATGTTGGCTCAGAAGCAGCCACCATTTAAAGAGTGCGTAATAGCTCACTAGCCGAGTGATTTTGCGCCGAAAATGTACCGGGGCTAAGGATACCACCGAAATTGTGGATGCAACCATTAGGTTGCGTGATAGGAGAGCGTTCTAAGGGCGGTGAAGCTAGATCGTAAGGACTAGTGGAGCGCTTAGAAGTGAGAATGCCGGTATGAGTAGCGAAAGATCAGTGAGAATCTGATCCACCGAATGACTAAGGTTTCCTGGGGAAGGCTCGTCCTCCCAGGGTTAGTCGGGACCTAAGTCGAGGCCGCAAGGCGTAGACGATGGCCAACAGGTTGATATTCCTGTACTAGTAAGATATGTTTGAACGATGGAGGGACGCAGGAGGCTAAGCTATGCGCACTGTTGGATATGTGCGTTCAAGCAGCAAGTCTGGTTGTTAGTTAAATGCTTACAACCGGGTAGACAAGCTGTGATGAGGACCGAATTTAAGTAGGGAAGTGGCTGACGTCACACTGCCGAGAAAAGCTTCTAGTGAGTATCTTACTACCCGTACCGCAAACCGACACAGGTAGTCGAGGAGAGTATCCTAAGGTGAGCGAGTGAACTCTTGTTAAGGAACTCGGCAAAATGACCCCGTAACTTCGGGAGAAGGGGTGCTGCACGCAAGTGCAGCCGCAGTGAAAAGGCCCAGGCGACTGTTTATCAAAAACACAGGTTTCTGCAAAATCGTAAGATGACGTATAGGGGCTGACGCCTGCCCGGTGCTGGAAGGTTAAGTGGATGAGTTAGCTTCGGCGAAGCCCAGAAATGAAGCCCCAGTAAACGGCGGCCGTAACTATAACGGTCCTAAGGTAGCGAAATTCCTTGTCGGGTAAGTTCCGACCCGCACGAAAGGCGTAACGATCTGGGCACTGTCTCAACAAGAGACTCGGTGAAATTATAGTACCTGTGAAGATGCAGGTTACCCGCGACAGGACGGAAAGACCCCATGGAGCTTTACTATAGCTTGATATTGGGTGTTGACACAACTTGTACAGGATAGGTCGGAGCCGTAGAAGCCGGAACGCTAGTTTCGGTGGAGGCGCTGGTGGGATACGACCCTTGTTGTGTGAACACTCTAACCCGCGCCACTCAGCGTGGCGGGAGACAGTGTCAGGTAGGTAGTTTGACTGGGGCGGTCGCCTCCCAAAAAGTAACGGAGGCGCCCAAAGGTTCCCTCAGAATGGTTGGAAATCATTCGCAGAGTGTAAAGGCACAAGGGAGCTTGACTGCGAGACAGACAGGTCGAGCAGGGACGAAAGTCGGGCTTAGTGATCCGGCGGTACCGTATGGAAGGGCCGTCGCTCAACGGATAAAAGCTACCCTGGGGATAACAGGCTTATCTCCCCCAAGAGTCCACATCGACGGGGAGGTTTGGCACCTCGATGTCGGCTCATCGCATCCTGGGGCTGTAGTCGGTCCCAAGGGTTGGGCTGTTCGCCCATTAAAGCGGTACGCGAGCTGGGTTCAGAACGTCGTGAGACAGTTCGGTCCCTATCCGTCGCGGGCGTAGGAAATTTGAGAGGAGCTGTTCCTAGTACGAGAGGACCGGAATGGACACACCGCTGGTGTATCAGTTGTGCCGCCAGGCGCATTGCTGAGTAGCTATGTGTGGATGAGATAAACGCTGAAAGCATCTAAGTGTGAAACTCGCCTCAAGATGAGATTTCCCATTCCTTTATGGAAGTAAGACCCCTGAGAGATGATCAGGTAGATAGGCTAGAAGTGGAAGTGCAGCGATGCACGGAGCGGACTAGTACTAATCGGTCGAGGACTTAACCACGAGTAGTGGTGTTCATCGGTAAAAGAAAATGATATTGTCTAGTTTTGAGAGCATCAGTTCTCAATAGTGTGGTGGCGATAGCCTGAAGGATACACCTGTTCCCATGCCGAACACAGTAGTTAAGCTTCAGCACGCCAAGAGTAGTTGGGGGATCGCCCCCTGCGAGGGTAGGACGTTGCCACGC
>NZ_BJDO01000080.1 GCF_005405185.1 Secundilactobacillus hailunensis | reverse complement strand
AAAGTATAACGCCTGGGAGACTAGGTGTCCTTTTTTTGCAAAAAAACAGGCCTAAGTTTCTCAGTGTTGAACTTAATCAACACTAAAAAGCTTAGACCCCAAAAAAGGAGTGTTTTTTTAATGAAATCTAGTTTGAAAAAATCACTGTATGTTGGTTTAGCCGCTGTCTCAGTCCTTGCCGCTTCTAGCTTGGCTGCTACAACTGCCAGCGCTAAGACTTACGCTTATGTTACTAAACCTGCTTACTTCACCAGCGCACCAGAATCACGTAACGTTGTGCCAACTGGTCAAAATGCTTTGTACAGCAAGCCTGGTACCGTAAAAGGTGCTCGGGTCATTGCTTCTAAGACGACTATGGGTAATTTAGCTAACTCCAAGAAGTCATCTGACTTCTTCCGTGCTTATTCCATTGTCTCAACTAACCGTGGTTCCGTTTACTACAAGGTCGTTTCATTTGACGGCAATTACCGTGGCTGGGTCTATGGTGGTAAGTCGACTAAGGCGTTTGCTGGTGGGATTACACCTGCAACCACGACTAAGTCAGCTACAATGCCAGGCACGACTACTGGTTACACGATTGTTAACGCGGCTAAGAACACTATCTGGACTGCTCCTAAGAACACCCAGTACAAGGCTGCTAAGATCTCTGGCTTTGATTCCAGCGACACCTTTACCGTAACTGGTGCTGCAACTAAAGCTCGTGAAGGTTCACTTTACTATCAAGTTAAGGATGACCAGAAGCCTTCAGTTACTGGCTGGATCTACTACACTGGGGTTCAAGCACCACAAGGTAACTCAGTCAAGGTCAGCTATGTTGACAAAGACTCTAACAACCAAGTTGGTACTGGCTCAGTTCCATTTGATAAGAGCGCAACGACTGTTAACGTTACCGATACTGCTAACTTAAACAGTGTTGTTAACGGCGTCCCTTCAGGCTATGTACCATACGACAATGACAACGGCGGTGCTGCTTCAATCGCTGATCGTTCAGCCGCTGCTACAGCTAAGAATGGTGACACTGTTGTGTACTACGTTAAGGCTGCAGATACTGCTAACTTAACTACTAGCATCAATGTTCAACCCGAAAAGAGTGATGGCTCAAGCATCGAGTTGAAGAGCCAAGACCAAGCTGCTTTGGATGCTTCTGCCAAGAAGACTAAGTTCCAAGTTAAGCCAGGTGACACGATCACTGCTAACAACGTCGCAAACATCATTAACGACGCCAACCTGCGTACCATCGTTGCTAACGACGGCACCACCTATGTCTTCGACCACGCTGCAGACACTCCAAGTGCTGCTGGTAACGCAACGCCTAGTGTTCGGGCATACTACAGAGCTACATTTTAATGATTAATTAAATTGACTATCAAAACGTCGCCTTCGGGTGGCGTTTTTTGTCGACAATGAGTTAATGATCTCTCATCGTTTGAAGAAGGGGTGCAATTTAATATGAAATTGAATTTGAAAAAGACGTTATATGCTGGTTTGGCCGTCGTTTCAGTGCTGGCCGCATCCGGCTTCGCGGCAACGACTGCTAGTGCCAAGTCCTACGCTTATATTTCTAAGGCCGACTACTTTACGACTGCACCAGAATCACGGAATGTGCAGCCAACTGGGACCCACGCGTTGTACAGCAAAGTTGGGACTTCTAAAGGTGCCCACGTCGTTGCTTCGACGGCGACTATGGCCAAGCTGCGCAGATCATCAGTATCTACTGACTATTTCCGAGCCTATTCAATCGTGACCACTAACCGGGGCTCAGTTTACTATAAGGTCGTGTCATTTAACGGGCGTTATCGTGGCTGGATCTACGGTGGTAAAGACGCGACCAAATTTGGCGGTGGTATCGAACCGGCACAAACCACTGAGACCCGTCGCCTGCCAGGTCAAAAAACCGGGTTTACGATTGCTGACCCATCAAAGGCGACCCTTTGGACTGCGCCTAAGAACACCCAGTATCGGGCGGCTAAGGTCACCGGCTTCAAGCCTAGCGATACGTTCACGATCATTGGGGCCGCAACGAAGTACCGTGAAGGCTCCCTCTACTATCAGGTCAAGGATGATCAGAACCCATCCGTTACTGGCTGGATCTACTATGCTGGTATCCGCGCACCGCAAGGTAATTTGGTCAAGATTACTTATGTTGATGAGGGTAATGGTGACGCGCTTAGCACGCATAAGCTGCTATTTAATAACAGTGTAGCGACTACCAACCTCACGACCGATCCTGATTTGAAGGAAATCGTTGACAACATCCCTTCAGGTTACATCCCTGTTAGCGCTGGCACCGGTCAGAGTCCTTATGAGTCACTTAAGGATCCGCAAGGCGGTACCGTAGCCAAGAATGGTGCCAGCTTCCTCTTCTACGTTAAGCCTGATGACCCGACCAAAACTCGGGCAATAAAAATCGTTCCGGTTGATGAGAACAACAACCCAATTGCACTGAAGAGTTATGATCGAGAAGGTTTGGATGTTTTTGGCTCCGAGAAAGATTATCAAGTTAAAGTAGGTGATCCGATTAACGCGGGGGTAATTGAAAACACGCTTCGTATCGATAAACTGGATCCTACCTTGGTATCCAGCTCAGGTGTTCATTACAGCTTTGTCAGTGTTGCCGATACACCAACAACGGCCAGTGATAGCCGTAGCACAGTCACTGTGCATGTCAACTACAGAGTTGCTGATTAATTAATGATTGATTATGGAAACGTCGCCTTTGGGTGGCGTTTTTTTGTTACTGTGAAAAAACACGCTCACAGGTATCTGGATACGTATGCTATACTAATTCAGCAGGGTTTTATGGGTGGTGGCTGTCTTTTCCCCTTGAGGTGATGCATATGGGAAACCGGAAGCAATCTGAGAAAGGGTTTCACAGCCAATGAGTGTCTTTCAGGCACTTTCGTTGATGCTATTGTTTGGCACGTTTTTACTAGCGCTGCTAAACTACATCAGTAACAAGCACTAAAAAAGCCGCCCTGTATAACTTTGGTAGGTTACAGGACGACTAGTAGTTTATAGTTCTGTCAATGCCACCGCCTTTAAAGCGGCTGCTGGATGTCGGTGTTCGAGCACCGGCCTCTTTACGGTCATATTGTAACATATTGGATTCATTAATTCCAAATATAAGACGGTATATATCAATGGTAAATTGCTGCTTTGCAGGTATTAAACAAGTTAAGTGAATGATTTTTAAAACGTCACCTTTGGGGGTGGCGCTTTTTTGCGCTGTCATTAATTTGTTAGATGAGCTTAATCATCTATTTAGGAATGGCTATGGTATACTGCAATTAAATGAGATAGGGGAGATTTTACATATGAAGATTAAACATGGAATTGCAGCGCTGTTATTGGGGCTGTCAATTGGCGCGGGCACGGTAACGCTCAACACCGCTACCGCTAGTGCCGCTACCAGCAGCAGTAGTACAGCGTATGCACCAATTACCAAACTGACCAAGGTCAGCTATTACACGACTATGGGGACTGGTAGCTACAGCGTCTATGCTTCCGGCGCTTACAATACGTCGGCTGCGAACCGCAAGGCAATCAGCACTTCACGTTCATTTGCCAACCAGGCGATTCACATTACCCGTGAAGAAGTGGTGAACGGGGTGACTTGGCTGAAGTTCACGTATAACCATAAGCAGACTGGCTGGGTCGAGCAAAAGGGCACTGTGACCTCCACGTACAAGCTTTACGCACCGATGATCGGTCAGCGTCCGCAACTGCCGACTGGCTGTGAGATTACGGCGACGGCGATGATGCTGCAGTTCGGTGGCGCTAAAGTCGACAAGATGAGTTTAGCTAAGGAAATGCCACGGTCCAGTGACCCTAATAAGGGCTTTGTTGGCAGTCCGTACAGTTCCCGTGGCTGGTACGTCTTCCCCGGTGGCCTCATGGGTGTCGTCAAAGCGCACATGGGCACCGCTAAGAACATGACGGGGGCTAGTCTGACCAGCATTAAGAACCAGGTGCGCCGCAATCATTTAGTCGTGGTCTGGGTCGCTAACGTGGACGGTTTCAGCAACCACGCGCTGACGGTGACCGGCTACTCGAAGTCGCGGATCTACTACAATGACCCGTGGACGAAGCAGCGGACCAGTATGAGCAATAGTACGATGACGGCGCATCGCAAGGCGGATGCTAACCGTGCGCTGAGTTATTAGTGATATTAGGTAGAAGGGGAGAGTCTTTTCAATGCGATTGAGATGGATCATTGCGTTAAGTATTGGAGCTGCTTTGGGATTGGCAGGCACGACGACGCAAGCCGCAGCCTACCAGAATCCTAAGGCCTACTATCAGGTTCAAGACACGCAGATCAAGCCTTACGGCAAGGTCGGCTACACCGTCAAACGGGGCTATGAAGGTATTAAGACCTGGAAGATCATGAAGAAGATGGGGACCTTTGCTGGCTATGATAAGTACAATACCGCGACTTATGATCAGGTAAAGAACTTCCAGCGCAAGCATCATTTGAAAGCGACTGGTGACGTGGACGAGAATACCTGGGTCAAGCTGGGCTTCTCCAAGTCATCGTGGACCAGCATCGACAGCTATGTGGCACCGTTGACGGTCACAACGAAGGATAGTCGTAAAGCTCACGTGGAGGCCATGATTAAGCAGGCTTACAAGTATCTGGGTAACCCTTATTTGGTGGGGTCATCGTCGAGTCCCAGTTATGGGGTAGATTGTTCGGGATTGACCATGCAGGCGCTGTACGCTGGCGGAATTAATCCAGCGCCAATCAGTGCCATTAACCACGCGCATCCCGGTAATGAGTGGAATTCCCGCAATCTGTGGGCGTCAAAGAAGCTGAAGCGGGTGGCTTATAAGCATCGTGAACGCGGGGACCTGATCTTCTACTATCAACCGGGCACCCGGGTGATCTGGCACGTGGCCATCTATCTGGGTCATGATAAGGTGATCGAAGCATGGCCACCGCGTGTCATGGTGCAGCCGATTCGTGATGGACAGCGGTCGGATATTGCGGGGGTTAAGAGACCATTTTTGTAGAGCAGAGCGTGAAACAACCCGGGTTGACTCCAGAGTGTAACGTCGAAAAGCAGTGTTCCTGAACTTGGGAACGCTGCTTTTTGGCGTTACACGGCCGGAGTCAGGGTTGTTGAGCGCGTTTTCTACCAAAAGACAACCCTTTTATAAGATGGTTTAGGGAAATTAGGGCATACTTAAATAGACCTACTGATTTTAGCTTTTTTCGTGATAAAATA
>NZ_BJDO01000079.1 GCF_005405185.1 Secundilactobacillus hailunensis | reverse complement strand
AACCCGGGCAACTAAGGCCAAGGCTTCATTGGTATCATTAGCGTAGTCTTTAACTGCGGAAACCGCGGTGTTACCAAGGGTCAAGGTACCAGTTTTATCAAAAACGAAGGTGTCGACTTTGGCGAAATCATCCATGACGGCTCCACCTTTCAACAAGATGCCGCGTTTAGCGCCGTTACCAATGCCAGCCACGTTAGAAACGGGGGCACCGATAACTAAAGCTCCTGGGCAGCCAAGAACTAAGACAGTAATGGCAGTTGGAAAATCACGGGTGAAGATGTAAACCAAAGTGGCAATCACTAACACTGCTGGGGTGTAGTACTGGGCAAACTTATCAATGAAGGATTCAGCAGGGGACTTAGCATCCTGAGCGTCTTCGACTAATTCAATGATCTTACCGAAAGTGGTATCTTCACCAACTTTAGTGGCTTCAACCGTTAAGGTCCCGTTGCCTAAGATGGAACCGGAGAATACGGAGTCACCTTGGGTTTTGGCAACCGCTTTTGATTCACCAGTGATGACGGATTCATCTAGGTAGCCAGAGCCGGAAACAATGTTGCCATCGACTGGCACGGAAGCGCCGGTCTTGACCATGATGTGGTCGCCTTCGTCAACGTCATCGATGTCGACTTCTTCTTGAGTGCCGTCTTCATGGAGAATAATAGCGGTTTCTGGGGCCATCTGCGTTAATGACTTGATTGACTGACGGGTCTTGGATAAGGTCCGCTGTTCCAGGTAACTCCCGAATAGGAAGAGGAAAGTTACGATCGCTGATTCGTTATATTCGCCAATGATGAAGGCGCCGACCACCGCGATGCTGACCAGCAGTTCAATACTGATGACTTTCACGCGCAGGGACTGGTAAGCATGAATCATAATTGGTACAACCGCGATGATGGACGCAATGATGAACGCCCAGTCATAAACGAGGGTCGAATTGAGCAGGTACTTACCTGCGTACCCAACCGCGATGAGGATTGCACTGATCAGGGTAATTTGATTTTGGTGATTTTGTATATACCGTTGAAATTTCATATTGATCGCTCCTTTGATCATTTGATTATCTATAGTGTAGGTCGGAATGGTCTAGTTGAAATTGACGCAGGTCAAGTCCAGCAAAGTTTTTAAATAAAAGTGAGTTTTAACACTCGCCAAAATAAAAAGGCAGCGTTGCAGGAGATTTAATTTTAATCATCTGCAACGCTGTCCTTTCGCTTGATGGCTGCTGACTTGCCATCAAAATTTTGATTCAAGGGGAAAAACATCAGGCTAAATTGGTTATTCACAGTTAACCACTTAATTTAAGCACTATTGGTTAGGCCTTTTCGTTAACGTTTACTATTTAGCCGCTGCTAGTTCCTTAACCCGAATCTTCTTCACTTCGTAACCTAAGCGTTCAACAACCTGTCCCAGTTCTTCAGCAGTAACCTGATCTTCGTCAAAATCGACTTTGGCCTTGCTGGCGTTGAACAGAACTTGAACTTTCTCAACACCCGTTTGATGTGCCAGGACGCTTTCAATCTTGGTCATGCATGACGGGCAAGTCAAGCCATCTAATTGTAATACCGCACGTTTTGTTGTCATAATAATAATCTCCTTTTCAGTTATTCTTGTTTGCTTTGATTATCTATAGTTTAGCTGTCTTACCTGAATTTGAAATTGACGTAAATCAAGTCAGAGAAGTTTTTTAGACTTAATGGGCAAAAAGAAACACCCCCGAATTAGCAATTCAAAATACCTTTATCAAATTGGTGAATGAAGCGGACTTTAATCAGGTAACGGTCGGGAAAATTGCCCAATCAGCAATGATCAACCGACAGACCTTTTACTACCATTACCAAGATAAGTATGATCTGACTGAGAAAATGATTGCCGAATTTGCTGCAGACTACGACCAAGTTTTTTATCAAAAAATGATTCAGGGTCAGTCAAAGAAAACTGATTTAACCAGTCGAATTGCCGTCTTATTTCCCCAAGTGAATTCCTTTTGGGCTGATAATCGGGAAAGAATTGCTGCGCTGTTTTCAATTCAATTTAATCACCATAGTTTACAAAACGAACTCAAAAAACGCTTTGAAACTTATTTACTAGGGTCACTCCAGCGTGAGCCCTTGCCACTTGAGAAACGGATCTATCCGGCAATCATAATAACGGTCATCGAATATATCGTTGATACAGGTAAAATACCGACTCAAGCTGAATTGACTGAGACCTTTGCTAAACTAGCCAATGTCTTTGAATAAGGTTTTGTCTTGTCTTAAAGCCTACTCAGATAAAAAATCATCAAGAGATCAAATTTATCTCTTGGTGATTTTTGTGAATGTGGCCAAATATGGTTCCGCTAACCAATAATTTTTTAGCAATATTTAAAATTATTTTCATTTTCCGCTTGCTATGGAGTCCAGTGCAGGGTTTAGTATGAATCATGAATTAAGAAAGAGGGGGTCCACAGAATGAACAGAAAAGAAGTCTCAGAAATCATTGGCTTCTCGGCTGATACACTGCGCTATTACGAACGAGTCGGTGTTATTCCGCCCATTAAACGGGACAAGAACGGCTATCGGGATTACCGACCAAACGACTTAAACTGGATATTTTTGACCAAGTGTTTAAAAGATGCCGGACTATCTATTGAAGCGCTAATTGAGTTCTCAAAGCTTAACCAAAAAGGCGAAAACGAACCAGCTCAAAAAGCTATTTTACAAGATCAACTGGAAGTTTTGGACCAGAAAATGGCTGAAACGAAACGGACCCGGGACTTACTACAACATAAAATCGATACTTTTGAAGATCACACCGCTAAATTTAAATCCGGTGAGATGGACGCTGACCACGTGGAAGAACTCTGGAAAATGTCAGAATTTAAGACACCTGATCAAAAATCATCGCATTAATACAATTTAACAATACAATTTAACTCAATTATGAAAGAAGAGGCACTAATGACTACTAAAACAACCAAATACGAAAAGACACTGACACCCTTTGAATTTAAAAATGGCCTTACTCTGGACAACCGCATGGTCATGGCACCCATGACCACCTGGTCCGGTAATGAAGATGGTACTGTTACCGATCAGGAAATGGCTTACTATCGGCGCCGCGTTAATGGCCTGGGAATGGTCATCACTGGTTCTACGCCAGTTTCGGCCAATGCGATTGGTTTCGTTGACGAATTTGCCGGTTACGACGATAAGTTTATTCCCAGCTTAACTCGTTTAGCTGATGCTGCTAAGAGTGGTGGCGCTAAGGCAATTTTGCAACTGCTTCATGGTGGTAACAAAACGAACCCTGATTTAGTTGATCCGAAAGACATCGTTAGTTCTAGTGCTGTTAAGACCAAAGAATCAACCTATGTCCCACCGGTCCTTCCACGTCCTGCAACTGAAGAAGAACTTCAACAAATCATTCAAGACTATGGTCAAGCTACTAGAAGAGCTATTGTGGCCGGCTTCGATGGCGTTGAATTACACGGGGCATTTGGCTTTTTGTTCCAACAATTTCTGTCACCACACTACAACAAGCGTACCGACCAATACGGTGGTTCACTTGAAAACCGCATGCGTTTCCCACTAGCAGTGATTGATGAAATTCAATCCGTCATCGCTCAATATGCTAAACGGCCGTTTATTTTAGGTTACCGGATTACACTTGAAGAACACTTTGAAGATGGTTTACGCTTGTCTGATTCCTTACCCTTCATCGACGAACTGATCAAGAAGGGCGTTGACTACTTACACGTCACCTTGACTAATGTGTTAACCTCGCACCCGCACAGCGGTTCAATGAGCGACCAAACCTATCTCGAGATCTTGGTCAAGCATATTAACCATCGCATTCCATTGATCTCTGCCGGAAATATCAACACGCCTGAAGAGGGGGAAGAAGCGTTAGATAAAGGATTGGATCTCGTTGCCATGGCCCATGCGCTGATCATCAACCCAGATTGGGCTGAGAAAGTTAAATCTGGGGACACCGATGATATTAAGAAGCAATTACACGCATCCGACATTCCTGATTTAAAGCTGCCTGACAAGTTATGGCAGTTCCTGCAAGATTCCGGTGAATGGTTTGATATCGTGAAGTAATTGCTCGGCTTTGTTGCAATAAAGCTTCAATTAGCCGAACTATCCAACAGAAGTAAAGGAGATTTGAAAATGAAACTACTGATCTTAGCGGCAAACGGCCGCATTGCGAGAATTGTTGAAAAACAGATTTTAAATGAAGACCAATTTAAAGATGTTGAACTGACATTGGGTCTTCGTCACCACAAGCGTTTAGCGAAATTAGCTGACAATGACCGCGTCAACGTCATCGAAACGGACTTGGCTGATGCAGATTCTGTGAAGAAAGCAATTGAAGGCCAAGACATGGTCTACGTGGCGATTCTTGATCAGAACTCTGACAACACCATGACTAAAAATGTCATTGACGGCATGAAAGCGAACCATGTTGACCGGATTGTCTTTACCAACCTTTTGGGAATCTTCAACGAAGTTCCAGGTGAATTTGGCAAATGGAATCAAAACCAGATTTCCGATGGCATTCAAACTTCGGCTGGTTCAAACACACTGTTGGAAGACTCGGGTTTGACATACACCACATTACGGCTGCCGTGGTTAAACGATCGCGATGAAGTGAAGTACAGCGTGACCAAAAAGAACGAACCATACGTTGGCGTCTCCGCTTCACGCCAGAGCGTTGCA
Organism: Secundilactobacillus hailunensis; assembly: GCF_005405185.1. Classification (GTDB taxonomy): domain Bacteria; phylum Bacillota; class Bacilli; order Lactobacillales; family Lactobacillaceae; genus Secundilactobacillus; species Secundilactobacillus hailunensis. The sequence goes on along the minus strand of NZ_BJDO01000079.1, from coordinate 589 downwards.
GATGTTGTACTCAGAATTGTCGCTGACCCAAGTTTTGCTGCTAACGACAGTATCGGTATGGCTGATCCTGATACACAGGGTGAAACCCGACCGGTGTATTAATTTTCAGCAATCTAATACGTTAGAAAGTGGGTCATCAGAAATATAAAAGCTTCAACGGAGCGATGAAAGTTTCTTTGGCGTGCATTCTATTGAGTATTTTGGTTCGAGGCGAAAACTTAAGAAAGTTGTCCTTAGCTTTTTTCTGTCTTAAAAAAATCATTTTTTGAATTGTCAGATCAAGTGCAGACCTGTAACTACCGGTTAGAAACTGGATTAAGCGCTACAGCTTTCACAAAATGTATTTTAAAGATTTAACGCAACCAAATTTATACACGCTAGAGCAGAACTAAGAGTCGACTACTCTTTAGAGATACAAAACTGGCACACCTGTACTGAAAAGACAGGTGTGACAGTTTTTTTGGGCACTTCGTCAAGTAGAGTTGATTTAGATTTATAGGAGTACTTAGACCTCAATTGGTCTAGGTGCTTTTTTAGTTGGCAGTTTTTTGGACAATGGTTTGAACCAGACGCGTTCCAAAAAAATACG
>NZ_BJDO01000078.1 GCF_005405185.1 Secundilactobacillus hailunensis | reverse complement strand
GCAAATTAGCATAAGCAGCTTGCAGACCCATAATGTCAATAGATGTGGTAGAAGTCGTCATTTGGCGAGAAAGCTCAGTCTCAGGAGGAAGCGGAGCAGTCCAAATGTTTTTGAGATGGCAGCAACGGAAACCATAACGAGCATCATCTTGATTAAGCTCATTAGGGTTAGCCTCGGTACGGTCAGGCATCCACGGCGCTTTAAAATAGTTGTTATAGATATTCAAATAACCCTGAAACAAATGCTTAGGGATTTTATTGGTATCAGGGTTAATCGTGCCAAGAAAAGCGGCATGGTCAATATAACCAGTAGTGTTAACAGTCGGGAGAGGAGTGGCATTAACACCATCCTTCATGAACTTAATCCACTGTTCACCATAAACGTGACGATGAGGGACATAAAAAGTAAAAATGTCTACAGTAGAGTCAATAGCAAGGCCACGACGCAATGGAGAAAGACGGAGAGCGCCAACGGCGTCCATCTCGAAGGAGTCGCCAGCGATAACCGGAGTAGTTGAAATGGTAATAAGACGACCAATCTGACCAGCAAGGAAGCCAAGATGGGAAAGGTCATGCGGCATACGCTCGGCGCCAGTTTGAATATTAGACATAATTTATCCTCAAGTAAGGGGCCGAAGCCCCTGCAATTAAAATTGTTGACCACCTACATACCAAAGACGAGCGCCTTTACGCTTGCCTTTAGTACCTCGCAACGGCTGCGGACGACCAGGGCGAGCGCCAGAACGTTTTTTACCTTTAGACATTACATCACTCCTTCTGCACGTAATTTTTGACGCACGTTTTCTTCTGCGTCAGTAAGAACGTCAGTGTTTCCTGCGCGTACACGCAAGGTAAACGCGAACAATTCAGCGGCTTTAACCGGACGCTCGACGCCATTAATAATGTTTTCCGTAAATTCAGCGCCTTCCATGATGAGACAGGCCGTTTGAATGTTGACGGGATGAACATAATAAGCAATGACGGCAGCAATAAACTCAACAGGAGCAGGAAAGCGAGGGTATCCTACAAAGTCCAGCGTACCATAAACGCAAGCCTCAACGCAGCGACGAGCACGAGAGCGGTCAGTAGCAATCCAAACTTTGTTACTCGTCAGAAAATCGAAATCATCTTCGGTTAAATCCAAAACGGCAGAAGCCTGAATGAGCTTAATAGAGGCCAAAGCGGTCTGGAAACGTACGGATTGTTCAGTAACTTGACTCATGATTTCTTACCTATTAGTGGTTGAACAGCATCGGACTCAGATAGTAATCCACGCTCTTTTAAAATGTCAACAAGAGAATCTCTACCATGAACAAAATGTGACTCATATCTAAACCAGTCCTTGACGAACGTGCCAAGCATATTAAGCCACTTCTCCTCATCCAACGCGTCAGTTTTTGACAGAATCGTTAGTTGATGGCGAAAGGTCGCAAAGTAAGAGCTTCTCGAGCTGCGCAAGGATAGGTCGAATTTTCTCATTTTCCGCCAGCAGTCCACTTCGATTTAATTCGTAAACAAGCAGTAGTAATTCCTGCTTTATCAAGATAATTTTTCGACTCATCAGAAATATCCGAAAGTGTTAACTTCTGCGTCATGGAAGCGATAAAACTCTGCAGGTTGGATACGCCAATCATTTTTATCGAAGCGCGCATAAATTTGAGCAGATTTGTCGTCACAGGTTGCGCCGCCAAAACGTCGGCTACAGTAACTTTTCCCAGCCTCAATCTCATCTCTCTTTTTGCGTTCTGCTTCAATATCTGGTTGAACGGCGTCGCGTCGTAACCCAGCTTGGTAAGTTGGATTAAGCACTCCGTGGACAGATTTGTCATTGTGAGCATTTTCATCCCGAAGTTGCGGCTCATTCTGATTCTGAACAGCTTCTTGGGAAGTAGCGACAGCTTGGTTTTTAGTGAGTTGTTCCATTCTTTAGCTCCTAGACCTTTAGCAGCAAGGTCCATATCTGACTTTTTGTTAACGTATTTAGCCACATAGAAACCAACAGCCATATAACTGGTAGCTTTAAGCGGCTCACCTTTAGCATCAACAGGCCACAACCAACCAGAACGTGAAAAAGCGTCCTGCGTGTAGCGAACTGCGATGGGCATACTGTAACCATAAGGCCACGTATTTTGCAAGCTATTTAACTGGCGGCGATTGCGTACCCGACGACCAAAATTAGGGTCAACGCTACCTGTAGGAAGTGTCCGCATAAAGTGCACCGCATGGAAATGAAGACGGCCATTAGCTGTACCATACTCAGGCACACAAAAATACTGATAGCAGTCGGCGTGTGAATCATTAGCCTTGCGACCCTCGGCAGCAAGAACCATACGACCAATATCACGAAAATAGTCACGCAAAGCATTGGGATTATCATAAAACGCCTCTAATCGGTCGTCAGCCAACGTGAGAGTGTCAAAAACGATAAACCAACCATCAGCATGAGCCTGTCGCATTGCATTCATCAAACGCTGAATAGCAAAGCCTCTACGCGATTTCATAGTGGAGGCCTCCAGCAATCTTGAACACTCATCCTTAATACCTTTCTTTTTGGGGTAATTATACTCATCGCGAATATCCTTAAGAGGGCGTTCAGCAGCCAGCTTGCGGCAAAACTGCGTAACCGTCTTCTCGTTCTCTAAAAACCATTTTTCGTCCCCTTCGGGGCGGTGGTCTATAGTGTTATTAATATCAAGTTGGGGGAGCACATTGTAGCATTGTGCCAATTCATCCATTAACTTCTCAGTAACAGATACAAACTCATCACGAACGTCAGAAGCAGCCTTATGGCCGTCAACATACATATCACCATTATCGAACTCAACGCCCTGCATACGAAAAGACAGAATCTCTTCCAAGAGCTTGATGCGGTTATCCATCTGCTTATGGAAGCCAAGCATTGGGGATTGAGAAAGAGTAGAAATGCCACAAGCCTCAATAGCAGGTTTAAGAGCCTCGATACGCTCAAAGTCAAAATAATCAGCGTGACATTCAGAAGGGTAATAAGAACGAACCATAAAAAAGCCTCCAAGATTTGGAGGCATGAAAACATACAATTGGGAGGGTGTCAATCCTGACGGTTATTTCCTAGACAAATTAGAGCCAATACCATCAGCTTTACCGTCTTTCCAGAAATTGTTCCAAGTATCGGCAACAGCTTTATCAATACCATGAAAAATATCAACCACACCAGAAGCAGCATCAGTGACGACATTAGAAATATCCTTTGCAGTAGCGCCAATATGAGAAGAGCCATACCGCTGATTCTGCGTTTGCTGATGAACTAAGTCAACCTCAGCACTAACCTTGCGAGTCATTTCTTTGATTTGGTCATTGGTAAAATACTGACCAGCCGTTTGAGCTTGAGTAAGCATTTGGCGCATAATCTCGGAAACCTGCTGTTGCTTGGAAAGATTGGTGTTTTCCATAATAGACGCAACGCGAGCAGTAGACTCCTTCTGTTGATAAGCAAGCATCTCATTTTGTGCATATACCTGGTCTTTCGTATTCTGGCGTGAAGTCGCCGACTGAATGCCAGCAATCTCTTTTTGAGTCTCATTTTGCATCTCGGCAATCTCTTTCTGATTGTCCAGTTGCATTTTAGTAAGCTCTTTTTGATTCTCAAATCCGGCGTCAACCATACCAGCAGAGGAAGCATCAGCACCAGCACGCTCCCAAGCATTAAGCTCAGGAAATGCAGCAGCAAGATAATCACGAGTATCCTTTCCTTTATCAGCGGCAGACTTGCCACCAAGTCCAACCAAATCAAGCAACTTATCAGAAACGGCAGAAGTGCCAGCCTGCAACGTACCTTCAAGAAGTCCTTTACCAGCTTTAGCCATAGCACCAGAAACAAAACTAGGGACGGCCTCATCAGGGTTAGGAACATTAGAGCCTTGAATGGCAGATTTAATACCAGCATCACCCATGCCTACAGTATTGTTATCGGTAGCAAGCACATCACCTTGAATGCCACCGGAGGCGGCTTTTTGACCGCCTCCAAACAATTTAGACATGGCGCCACCAGCAAGAGCAGAAGCAATACCGCCAGCAATAGCACCAAACATAAATCACCTCACTTAAGTGGCTGGAGACAAATAATCTCTTTAATAACCTGATTCAGCGAAACCAATCCGCGGCATTTAGTAGCGGTAAAGTTAGACCAAACCATGAAACCAACATAAACATTATTGCCCGGCGTACGGGGAAGGACGTCAATAGTCACACAGTCCTTGACGGTATAATAACCACCATCATGGCGACCATCCAAAGGATAAACATCATAGGCAGTCGGGAGGGTAGTCGGAACCGAAGAAGACTCAAAGCGAACCAAACAGGCAAAAAATTTAGGGTCGGCATCAAAAGCAATATCAGCACCAACAGAAACAACCTGATTAGCGGCGTTGACAGATGTATCCATCTGAATGCAATGAAGAAAACCACCATTACCAGCATTAACCGTCAAACTATCAAAATATAACGTTGACGATGTAGCTTTAGGTGTCTGTAAAACAGGTGCCGAAGAAGCTGGAGTAACAGAAGTGAGAACCAGCTTATCAGAAAAAAAGTTTGAATTATGGCGAGAAATAAAAGTCTGAAACATGATTAAACTCCTAAGCAGAAAACCTACCGCGCTTCGCTTGGTCAACCCCTCAGCGGCAAAAATTAAAATTTTTACCGCTTCGGCGTTATAACCTCACACTCAATCTTTTATCACGAAGTCATGATTGAATCGCGAGTGGTCGGCAGATTGCGATAAACGGTCACATTAAATTTAACCTGACTATTCCACTGCAACAACTGAACGGACTGGAAACACTGGTCATAATCATGGTGGCGAATAAGTACGCGTTCTTGCAAATCACCAGAAGGCGGTTCCTGAATGAATGGGAAGCCTTCAAGAAGGTGATAAGCAGGAGAAACATACGAAGGCGCATAACGATACCACTGACCCTCAGCAATCTTAAACTTCTTAGACGAATCACCAGAACGGAAAACATCCTTCATAGAAATTTCACGCGGCGGCAAGTTGCCATACAAAACAGGGTCGCCAGCAATATCGGTATAAGTCAAAGCACCTTTAGCGTTAAGGTACTGAATCTCTTTAGTCGCAGTAGGCGGAAAACGAACAAGCGCAAGAGTAAACATAGTGCCATGCTCAGGAACAAAGAAACGCGGCACAGAATGTTTATAGGTCTGTTGAACACGACCAGAAAACTGGCCTAACGACGTTTGGTCAGTTCCATCAACATCATAGCCAGATGCCCAGAGATTAGAGCGCATGACAAGTAAAGGACGGTTGTCAGCGTCATAAGAGGTTTTACCTCCAAATGAAGAAATAACATCATGGTAACGCTGCATGAAGTAATCACGTTCTTGGTCAGTATGCAAATTAGCATAAGCAGCTTGCAGACCCATAATGTCAATAGATGTGGTAGAAGTCGTCATTTGGCGAGAAAGCTCAGTCTCAGGAGGAAGCGGAGCAG
>NZ_BJDO01000077.1 GCF_005405185.1 Secundilactobacillus hailunensis | reverse complement strand
TCCAGTGCTGTGTGTTTGGATCTAGGCATACAAAAATCCCTCCATAGTCATCAAATGAATTATTGTATTTCATCTGACAACCATAAAGGGATTATCGCATGGGTAGGCCTTTTTATTGTGCAATTTTAAGCTAGTTAACATAATGCGGCTCATCCCAAGTAACCCCCTCACTCCCTGATAAAACAACGATCCGTTATTTTTCCTTTGTGAAATTTGACGGTAGAGGAGTGGTCTAGATGAAAAATCCCCACAAAATCAATAAACTCACTTTGTGAATTTAACCGCCTAAACTCCTAGACCATTGCGCCAATCGTGCCTGACACCAGTCCAAAAAATCCCGTTCTGAAATCGTTGGTGTTCCCGTCAATAACTTTTTTGTGATGGGCTCCTCACCTAAAGCCGTCTCAATTAACCCAACCACTAAATAATCTGTCTGTTTCGTAACCCAATTTTGTGGTTTCGCCCCAAAGACTTTCGCCAAACTAAAAGCTTGATCCCGATTCATGGTAGTTAGACGTCCGGTAAAAGCAATCTCACAATCTCTTAAATCAAGCATTTTAAATCATCAACTTTCTTGATTCTAATGTTGGTTTTGACTTGACGGGTTATGGTTTTCCATTCAGTTTAGAGGGAGTGACGTTTTGAGCGCAGAATTGTTCCCTGGAAACAGCTATTTGGAATAACTGAACCAGAGTGCAATTCTACGCTAAGGTTTCCCCCTAGTTCGTCGGTCGTTAACGCCCGTCGCTTGTCTGTACAATTGCGGTATTGCTACCACCACTCATTATAAACCTACGTTTTCGGTTTAGCCTACTAAAAAACGCCCTAACAGGCGTTGATGATACGTATTTATGTTTGTTCGATCACCAACTAATCAGTGGCACCAAGCCGAAGCTTCGTTTTACCACCCGCGCCGTTAATGGTCGCGCTCACCATTCACCACCCAGCCGTACAGATAGCCTTGTTGTGGTATAGCCAGACTTATTGAAGTCGCCCTGGCAAACGTGTCCCCTTGGATTTAGACCCCAGCTTGTCCCCTAGGGCTTTAAAAATCGCACCGGCCATGATATAATAGTCATTAAACAAGTTGACTTTTATGTGGCGCTTACCGATTCCAGTCGGTGGGTGTTTTTTTATGTTCTATTTTATGTAACCAATATTACTCGTTGTTTGGTGATAAATCAACATTTCTTTTTATGTATCCTTGTATCCTTGTATATTCATATCCTTGTATCTAAGTATCCTTGTATCCTTGTATCCTTGTATCTAAGTATATTAGGATACTTGCAGTCAATCTTAATTTAACGGCTTTTGAGAAGAAATGTATCCTTGTATCCTTGTATCCAAGTATCTTTGTATGTTATCATCCTTGTATCCAAGTATCCTTGTATATTAGGATACTTAATTGGAGGTCAATATAATGGGTGAAGTAATTACTTTTGGAAATTTTAAAGGTGGCACCGGTAAAACAACAAATGCCACGCTTGCATGCCTGGCACTAGCTCGTGCTGGTAAAAAAACGCTATTAATTGATTTCGATCCTCAAGCAAACGCTACAGATATTTACTTTAAAACCGCGGCTAATTTAGGCCACGATGATATTAAATTTAATCAAACCCTGCTTGCATCAATCCAAGAAGAGGACTTATCAAGATCGTTGGTTACTTTGGATAAAAACATTGACTTTATTCCATCAAGCGCAGATTTTTCATTGTACCCACGGATTATGGAAAAAAAGTTTAAAAATAATTATAAAGATAGAGTTACATATTTTAGCAAGCTACTTGCTTCACTAAAAGAAAAATATGATTTTGTGGTATTTGATTTGCCACCGACTATTTCCTTAATTTCTGATAGCGCCTTATACGCTTCAGATTGGGTTCTGATTATCCTTCAAACTCAAGAGCACAGTCTTCAGGGTGCCGAATCGTTTCTAAAATATATACAGGAACAGGTAATCGATGAATACGAAGCACCTAGTTTGAATTTACTCGGTATACTTCCTGTGCTATTAAAGAATGGGGCGCCTGTTGATCACAGCACATTAGAAGTAGCAGAAGAAGAATTTGGGAAAGAAAACATGTTAAAAACCCTAATTCGTAATATGGAAAGAATCAAAAGATATTCAATCAGAGGTGTATTTCTAAAAGATCAGTTCGATAAAAAAATAATTAGATTATACGATTCTGTGGCACAAGAAATTATTGAAAGGGCGGACTAGCATGGTGGAACTTTTACACAATCCTAACTCAAATAAAAGCAAAATAATTCCTAGAAAATCGGCGCCCCAGCCCCAAAAAGAAATTTCCATATCTTCTCTAAACGAATCAAACAAAACGAAGTCTAAACAAATAGATGGTGTTACTTTTGATACTACGCTCAGAATTGACAATCATCTAAAAAACTTTATGAAAGCTATGGTAATTTTAGGGTATAGCTCAACTCAACAAAACGGATTAGCCCAATTACAAAAAACTTTTTTTGAATCGTTAACTGAGTCTGAACAAAATACGCTTACGACTCAAATACAGACTTTGGAAACCGGCGATGCTAACAAAGTAAAAAGTAAATAATCACGTGCTCTCAGACGACACGTTCACCTTTTAGATGTATACTTGTCCGTTTAAATTAAGCAGAATGCACAATCGAGTAGGAGGTAATTGATTAATTCAATTACCGACCTCTCACACCACCGTACGTACGGTTCCGTATACGGCGGTTCAATAATTTAAGCACTTTGTATTGACTGGAGTGTCTTGCTCATATTGATGAGTCCAAGGCGTTCCAGTCTTTTGTTTGTCAGAGTATAGGTCAATGTCTTGCTATGCGCAGTTCGCCAATCACCATTCATGACACCGCTGGTTAGGAAGCGACGAATGAGATGCAGTATCCATGGATCCGTAATATACTGCTCAATAAATTTAATAAGCAGATCGTGGTTGACCGTATCGAAGTATGCTTTTAAATCGAGATCCACGACATAGTGATAGCCCTGATTGTAGAACTGAACCACTCTATCAATGGCATCTTTAGCACTTCGATTCGGTCGGAACCCAAAACTATTATCTGAGAAGACACGCTCAAATGTTGGCACCATGACTTGCGCCATGGCTTGTTGAACAAGTCGGTCAATCACAGTTGGTATTCCGAGCTTGCGTTTACCACCATTAGGTTTTGGAATTTCAACCCGCTTAACGGGACGAGGCCGATAGGTCTCGTTTTGTAAAGCTTGCAGTAATTCCTGTTTATGTTTCCTCAAGTAGGGCAACAGTTCGTCAACGGTCATTCCGTCTAGTCCTGCTGCACCTTTGTTTCTGTAGACGCGAAGATAAGCCTCGTTCAGGTTATTTCGGTCTAAGACTAACTCTTGAAACTTAGTGCCGTTCATCATCGTATTTTCACCAGAGTCAGTGCTACGCACCCCGACTTGTTCTTGGGCTTCCAGTCCTACTGTCCGCCGGCGGTCAGCTTTTTCTGTATTCTGCGGTTGTTGCACTGTCTCCACCTCCAATATCAATGATGACCTATTATTGTTCAGCCCTTCGTGGCAGATACCACTACTATGGCCTCGGCTGACTCCTGTATCGTTCTGCACCACATCACTGCGATGTTTGTTCCTGTGGCGCTTAGCGCGCCTCTTGTCGGGAACGTACGATACAGGCCTCCCCGGGTAAGAACGCCCACTTTCGTACCATGTCATTGCCAGCTTTACTGCGATGGCCTCGAGTAGTATTGGACTTTGGTTTGTTTGGCAACCTCGTCCGACCAACACAGCCTTATAGCTGATTCTTGTACATCAATGCGGTACTTTGTCGCCGACTTCCTTCAGATTCCACCTCACGATGGACACCCTTGTCATTGACTTGCGGTTCCGACTACTACGGCCCGCAACGGACTTTCACCGTCTAGTTGGCGCCCATGCCGGGCGCACCAAAAAAACTAGTATTGGTGTGGTCACCAATACCAGAAATTTTACAGCCCATATTTTTCAATTGGATAGAGTCAATATCGTGACTGGCTAGTTGTCCTAAGACTGGATTGTTATCAAAGACGGCTAAGATATTACGCAGTTCAATCGTCACAATGGCTAATTGTTCAGCTTTAATGCGGGGAATACAATATGTTGCTGATTCGTTATATGACTTTTTCAGGATCACCCCCGCACATGCGGGGAATACCCATTAACAGTTATGGAACAATCACAACAAGCGGGGAATACCAAAACAAACCACTAAGCACTTGGCAAGTTTCGGGATCACCCCCGCACATGCGGGGAATACACATGGCAAAGAACCGGCTCAACCCTAACATGGGGATCACCCCCGCACATGCGGGGAATACTAACATGTCATCGTCGGTTTCGCCAGAATCCCAGGATCACCCCCGCACATGCGGGGAATACTACTTCAATCAATTTTCGGGGTTGATGTTTCCGGGATCACCCCCGCACATGCGGGGAATACTTCTAAGTGCATCTAACTTTTTATAGTCTTTCAGGATCACCCCCGCACATGCGGGGAATACCTTATCAAAACTGGCCCACGGCATGTCATTGAGGGATCACCCCCGCACATGCGGGGAATACGCATTTTCCACCTGCCTGTCCGCAATCTCCCTAGGATCACCCCCGCACATGCGGGGAATACAAAATTTGAGTTTGGCGATGGCACCGGTGATAAGGATCACCCCCGCACATGCGGGGAATACCACAAGTTAAGTATCCAACAATTAGCGCCACTAGGATCACCCCCGCACATGCGGGGAATACGTTATGGAGAAGCACAAGGATCAGGATTGTACAGGATCACCCCCGCACATGCGGGGAATACCCTTGTAGTTAGTCGCTTTTTGAACTTGACCTGGGATCACCCCCGCACATGCGGGGAATACTGACACATATAGCGAACCGACCGATGCTGCTAGGGATCACCCCCGCACATGCGGGGAATACCAAAGATTGAATGGTATACCGAACATGGATTCAGGATCACCCCCGCACATGCGGGGAATACCAAAGATTGAATGGTATACCGAACATGGATTCAGGATCACCCCCGCACATGCGGGGAATACCTAGACGCCTTGCAAGTTCTGTTCACGATTGAAGGATCACCCCCGCACATGCGGGGAATACTAAAAAAGTGTTTAACATTATCTACATAGCTCAGGATCACCCCCGCACATGCGGGGAATACTTCAGGATCACAAGACCTTGCGGCGCATAAAAGGGATCACCCCCGCACATGCGGGGAATACTCGTTTATTATGATGACCTGCCAGACAGTGTTAGGATCACCCCCGCACATGCGGGGAATACCCAACCCGCACATTGTGAAGTTGTGGTACGCTGGGATCACCCCCGCACATGCGGGGAATACCCCGAACCGCTTACAAAAATCAAGTTAACATTGGGATCACCCCCGCACATGCGGGGAATACAATAGCTGCCAGTTTGTCGGGATAGGTTGTTTGTCAGCAACGGTTGTAAAATGTTGGAAAATACCGATTAGAAAATGTCGGTTTTCCAACATTTTTTTACGGTAAAATAAACGCATCTCAAATTTGGAGG
>NZ_BJDO01000076.1 GCF_005405185.1 Secundilactobacillus hailunensis | reverse complement strand
TTTGCCCAACGCGTTCGCGACCTTTTGTCCCATCCTCAATGTATCAAAAAAGGAGCCAAAATACCGTCGCATTTTGACTCCCTTATCTTAGTATATTTCAGCTACATAAAAGTGAACAGCCAACTATTCAAACTGCGCATCATACAGCTTCTTATAAGCCCCATCAGCCTTTAACAAGCTCTCATGGGTGCCTTTCTCAACCACCTGTCCATTTTCCAGCACGATGATCTGATCGGCATCGTGAATCGTGGACAGACGGTGGGCAATTACCAAGGAAGTCCGGGATTCCAGCAGGTTGTTCAACGCGCGCTGAATCGCTTTTTCAGATTGATTATCCAGACTAGCGGTGGCTTCATCTAAAATGATGATCGGCGCGTTTTTCAGCAGGGCTCGAGCGATTGACAGCCGCTGTTTTTGACCGCCGGAGAGCTTGACGCCTCGTTCACCAACCTGCGTATCTAATTGATCAGGCAGGCCTTGAATGAAGGTTTCAAGATCGGCGAGTTTGGCGACTTGCCAGACTTCGTCGTCGGTAGCGGTGGGCCGACCATACAGAATGTTATTACGAATACTGCCGTCGATAATGAAAATATCTTGGGAGACGATGGCGATATTTTGACGTAACGAGGCGATATCGATGGCCTGAATGGGAAGACCATCAAAGGTGATGCTGCCAGATTCTAGATCGTAGAACCGGTCGATCAGACGGGTAATGGTGGTTTTACCGGAACCAGACCGGCCCACCAGCGCGGTAGTCTTGCCATAGGGAATCGTAAAACTAACATCTTTCAGCGTGGCATCATGACTATCAGTATGTTTCGCTGCAGCGTAATTGAAGTTGATGTGGTCCAGAACAATACCTTGAGAAAATTGCGGAAATGGTTTCGGGTCAGCCGCGTTTAACACCTGTGGCTTCTCTTGTAGGATCGATTGGATCCGCCCGTAAGAAACTAGCGACTGCTGCAGTTGATTAAGCAGCCGGGTAAAGGCCTGAATTGGAGATTGCACCATGGCCACGTAGCTTAAATAAGCGACCAGCGCCCCAACTGTGAGCTGACCTTTGATAATAAAGTAAGCGCCTAAAGCCAGCACAATGGCGATTCCTAGCGTATTGATCCCGTCAATTAAGGGTGAGAAGATCGCCTGGTTACGACCAGCCGAGATCATGTCTTTACGGTTAGTGTCCGCGAAATGATCGAACCGACTAGCTTCAGTATCTTCGCTGTTGAAACTTTTGATGAGGTCGATTTGCGTTAGCGTCTGCTGCATTTGATTGGACATCCGCGCCTGAGAACGACGGGCGTTCATGAAGGCTGTCCGAATACGCACCCGAAAGACGCGGTAGACGATAAACATCAGTGGGAAGGTTAGACTGACCGCTAACGCCATTTGCCAGTTGATGTAGAAGATCAAGGCTAAAACACCAATGAACGTGAATAGGTTGCCCACCATGTTGAGCATATTAGCAGAAATTAAACTTTGCAGGTTATTGATGTCACTGGTGAGCCGGGTCATGAGATCCCCGGTCTTGCTGGATTCGAAAAACGTGGTATCCAGTTTCAATAGGTATTCATATAGTTGGTTTCGTAGGTCAGTGATGGCATTTTGACTCATGATGGTCATGTAGTAGGTGGAAATGTAGTTGAATACCCCCAGCACGACCGCCGTCAGCAGCAGGATGGCAATAGCTGCAATCAGCCACTGAAAGTTACGCTGCGGGATTACTTTATCGATAATGAACTGTTCGATCTGCGGCATGACGAACTGCAGCAGCGTGATCACCGTTAAGGCCAAGATGTTTAGGACCAGTAACCAGCGTTTCTTGAGCACTTTGCTGAACACAAAGCGAAACATTTCCAATAGTGACCCATCTGTTTGAGTTTTCTCAGTCTTGTTTGACATGTTACTCACCCCCGTTAGTGATAATTAATTCGTCCGTTAATGTAGCACAGCCAGACTGGTACTTGCAACCAAAAGGGTTTGGAACTCAAAAGGTGACTTTCCTAAATTGCCGGAAGTCACCTTTTGAGCTTAGTAGCACCAATTTAATTCGCTGATGTAGCGCAATCGAGTAGACCGTCAACTATGTCTTTCATGAATGGTTTGAAATTGTCTTTGCGCGAGTTCGATAAATCCTTGTGCTTGACGGGAGCAGGGATGCTGTGTCGGAAAGGCAATTGAAACGTCACATTGAAATACGGTTGGTAAAAGGTCGACTGTGTATATGTTTTGTTTAATCAATGGTGACAGCGCCGAAGTTGGGATGATGGTAGCGCCTAACCCACCAATTGCCAGCTGAGCAGCGGTATTAATATTAGCTGTTCTCAACACGATATTTGGGGTGATATGGTACTTTGTCAGGTAGCTATTAATGAATCGCTGGAAGCCGCTAGTATCCGTTTCGGTGATAAAATCACGTCCATTTACAAGCGGACTAATATCAGCAATGGCATTGGCCGGCAGTTTTTGAGAGGTTATCAAAGATTGCGGTAATAACAGTGTGCCATTATCGGTATAGAGTCGTTTGTAACTTAGCTGGGAATTGTACGCCGGTGTGATACCAAGATATAAATCTAGTTCTTGGTTGATGACCGCATTTTCCATCTCAGCTGAGGTATTTTCAATTAAGCGAATCTCAATTTGTGGGAAACGTTGATGAAAGGACGGAAGTAGGGGCGGTAAAATGATTTGAGCAAGTGAGGGGTTCACGCCAATAGTTAACCGACCAACTTGGTTATTAGCAAATTGCTGTATTCCATGGCTCATAGCTTGATAAAACTGAACCAGTTGTTTGATCTGCGCTAGGTAGTATTCGCCAGCGTAGGTCAGTTTGAGTGGATGTTGTGTACGGTCGATCAAGTTCACGCCATATTGACGTTCTTGGTTCCGAATCAGTTTACTAACGGTGGGTTGAGTCATAAATAATCGATCAGCAACCGTGGAAATATTACCGTATTTAGTAACCGCTTCCAACAACTGTATCATTTGCCTCTCACGAGTAAGAACTTTCATAGCAGAACCTTCTTTAATCGGGTATTTGAAATTAGTATGCCATTTTTGGCATACTTTTTCAACTAATGTTCTATTTCACAAGCTGTATTGATGGACGGATAATAAAAGTGAATTAAGGGATGCTCATATTAAGTCATTCAGTTAAATGTAACGGGTAATCCCCTTATGTCAATTAACAGCGTTTAAATCAAGGAGGTTCTTTCTAATGCAATTTGTTGCTCTGGTCGGAACTAATGCCAACCAGTCTTATAATCGTGAATTACTCGCCTATATGCAACGTCATTTTAATCAAAAAGCGACGATCACCATCTATGATATTGCTAATATTCCGTTGTTTCGTGAGGGTACCGGAATCCCTGCCAACGTGCAACAATTAGCTGATGCCATTACAGCGGCAGATGGGGTTATTTTTGCGACGCCAGAATACGATCATTCAATTCCGGCAGCGCTGAAAAGTGTTGTCGAATGGCTGTCGTGTGAAATCCATCCACTGCGAAAAAAGCCAGTCATGATCGTGGGAGCATCCTTGGGAATTCAAGGGACCTCTAGAGCACAACAAAACCTCCGTCAAGTTCTGGATTCACCAGGAGTGGATGCCATCGTCATGCCTGGAGACGAGTTTATGTTGAGCTTTGCAACTGAAGCTTTTGATGAACGTGGCAACTTAAAAGATGTCGGAACGATTCAATTCTTGGAGAGTTGTTTTAAAGATTATGTTCAATTTTGTACCAAAGTTAACGGAAAGGAGTCAACACAGATGAAAACGAGTCAGAAACAGCCCGTTCAGTGGGCCAGTGCGTACGATGTGATCGTATTAGGGTTTGGGGCAGCCGGGGCAACGGCTGCTCGGTTTGCTGCAGATAATGGGGCAAAGGTCTTGTTAGCTGATGCAGCACCGGATGGCCACGAAGGCGGTAATACCCGTTACGCGGGACAAGTCGTTTTAACGGGCCATGATTACAATAAAACTAAAGCTTACCTTAAACAGTTGTTTGGCAGTATCGACATCAACGAAGAGATTTTAGATACTTATGCTAAAGGAATTAGTAATATACCAGCTTACTTCAAGAAGTACTTGGAAATTGAAGAACCAGTCAGCTACAACAAGGTCCATCGTGATCCGAATTTTGAGGCGTTTGCTAACGGCTTATCACCAGAATATCCAGAATTTGAAGGTTCAGATGCAATTGATCTCACAACTGTCCATGATGGCTACTTTGACGCGTCACTTTGGAAAACGTTACGCGCACAGGTCACAAAACGGCCAAAACAAATTGATATCTGGTTGTCTTCACCTGCTAAGCACCTAATTCAAAATGCGACTACTGGAATCATCGAAGGGGTTCAAATCGAGCGTAATGGCCAACGAGTCAACGTTCAAGCTCGTAACGGTGTCGTGATGGCAATGGGCGGTTTTGAAAACAATTCGGAAGACATTCAAAACTTTATTGGCGTCCCTAAGCTAAAGGTAATTGGCACCCTGTATAATAAAGGGGACGGCATTACCATGGCTCAGGAAGTCGGCGCTAAGCTTTGGCATATGAAGAGCTTCGAAGGCTATGGCTTTAACACGAGCTTTACCTTTGAAAATCCGACTGAACAAAGAGGTAAGTTTATTTTAGGTGCTTGGCCAGAATTGTCACATGGCAGTATTTTTATCGCTGCTGATGATGGTAGTCGTTACGTTCGTGAAGATGAAAACGGTCGACATGGACACGCCTATGACCATGGGAGTTGGCATAATCCAACGGTGTACAACCATCCCCACTTGATTTTTGATCAAGCACAGTATGACAAAATTAAGGCTCAAGGAGAATTACCCTATTCAGACTTTTTCAAGATTACGGTAAAAGCTTCGAGTCTTGACGAACTAGCGGTGAAGATCAACGCAGATGCAACAACGTTGAAACAGACGGTGAGTCAGTTTAACCAGTTTGCAGAAGCGAAAACCGACTTTGCATTGGGACGTGCAGGGGATTCAATGACGGCCCTTGGTAACGGTCCATTTTATGCTACCCCATTGGCCACCGCGATGCTTAACACGCAGGGCGGTGCCCAACGAAACGCCAAGGCAGAAGTCTTGGATGCTGTTGGACAACCGATTCCACATTTGTACAGTGCTGGTGAATTCGGTGGTATTAATGCTAACCAGTATAACGGTGGTGGTAATTTGGCAGAATGCTTGATTTTTGGCAAGATCGCGGGTGAAAATGCCGCAGCAGCCAAGACAGATTCACTGGTCGTCACGGCGGAAACAACGGCAGTAGCTGACCTAGGAGGCAACGATTTAGCCAGTGAAAATACATTAAGCCAGTTTGAAGTTGGTCCTGATCAGTACTTAGGCGTTTCTGAAGCTGGCATTGGTGGCCAAGTGGTTGTTCGAGTGACTTATTCAGACGGGACTCTGAGCAACGTCGAAGTGCTTAAGGAATCTGAGAGTGAAGATGTTGGTCAAAGAGCGATGACTGAATTGCCTCAAACGATGGTTGCTGCTAATACGTATGATGTTGACAGTATCTCTGGTGCGTCGTCATCCAGCCGAGCTTTGAAGAGCGCTGTAAAGAACGCTATTTCAAAGGTTAAGCAATCGGTTTAATGATCATTTAAAAAATAGTCCTCAACATAAGAAAGCCCTCATGGCTAAAGCAAAAATGCTTGGGTCTAAGCTTTTTAGTGTTGATTAAGTTCAACACTGAGAAACTTAGGCCTGTTTTTTTGCAAAAAAAGGACACCTAGTCTCCCAGGCGTTATACTTT
>NZ_BJDO01000075.1 GCF_005405185.1 Secundilactobacillus hailunensis | reverse complement strand
CTTTCCCAAAAGAAGCGCAATTGGAGGCTTGTTTACCGTGGAATTATGAACCTGATCAGCAATTAGTAACTGAATGAAATACAAAAACGGACTAACTCAAATATGAGGAAGTCCGTTTTGTGTTTCAATACGTCCGGTTATAGTGTGCTTACGCTTTAGCCTTGGCTAGTTTTTCCTGAGCCGCTTGTCCGAGAATATTCAAGTAGTTGAATGGCCGGTCAAAGTTTGGTTGGAATAACATATCTACCATGGCAAGATCGTCGATGGTATTGTGATTTTGAATGCAAACGGATAAGAGGTTGGCAGATTGCGAAATATCATACTTGCTCATCAAGGCGCCACCTAAGATTTCACGGGTTTCTGGATTGAAGACCAGAGACATGGTTACAGGCAGGGTAGTTGGCATGAATTCCGGACGGTAATTATCAGTAATGATCACCTGTTCAGCCTTGATACCTTGTTCCTTAGCTGCTTCAGCCGTTAACCCAGTTGAGCAAAGTGAGATCCCGTAAAGGGCTAAACCAGATGATGATTGGGTTCCCATGTACTTGACCGTTAGCTTCACTAAGTTTTTACCCACTAATATTCCTTGACGAACTGCGTTAGTTGCTAGTGGGATATAGGCGTTTTTGCCGGTCGGATTGTAATGAACCGCTGCTGAGTCACCAGCTGCAAAAATATCCGGATCACTGGTCTGCATATAGTCGTTGGTGAGGATGGCGCCGTTTTTAGCCATGTCGACTTTACCAGCTAACAGACCGGTATTGGGTTTAAAGCCAATGCAAAGGACGGCTAGATCAACGGTAATGGCTTCTTTATCAGTCGTGATCGTGACCGCATCAGCCGTTGTCTTAAAGCCTGCCACTTTTTGACCCAAGGCGAGTTTGACACCGTGATCGCGATAGGCATCTTCAATCTTGTCCGTAAAGGTCCGGTCAAAGTACTTTGGCATGACCCGGTCTTGGGCATCAACTAACGTGACATCGTGACCCTTGAGTGAATAAGCTTCAGCCAATTCAGCACCAATGTAGCCGGCCCCGATGACGGCGATGCGTTTCGCATCACCAGCACGGTGGAAGAGTTCCTGGGCATGTACCCAGTTTTTGCAGAGCAGGACTTTATCGCTGTCGATTCCTGGAATTGGTGGAATAACTGGCCAAGAACCGGAAGTCATGACTAATTTGTCATAACTGCTGGTCGTCGTCTCATGGGTTTCTAAGTCCTCAACGGTAATGGTATGGGCCTTGTTATCAATGCTCTTCACGTTATGTTTCATCAAAACTGTTGCCCCGAGTTTTGATAATTCATCTGGGCTGGAATAGAAGAGCCCCTTAGGATCCTTCACCTGACCGCCTAGATAAAGAGCGATCCCGCAAGATAAGAATGAAATGACGTCGTTTTTTTCGTAAACGGTCACTTCAGCATCTGGGTTCTCCGCTAAGATCTGTTTGGTCGCGAATGTGCCTGCATGGGTACAACCAATAACTGCAACTTTCATTATAGTTCCTCCTTGGTAAACGTTAAGCAAAAAAGATTGCTTACAATTATATTTTACAGGTGCCAAACTAGTTGTCAAGTATTTCACAAGAAAAAGAAACCGTTTTCAATATTTTCGAATGGTTAAATTGCGATATACTAATAACAGACAAAATTCAAAGGAGAAATCTAATGACACATCTTTCAGCATGTACCTCAGTTTTAGTTGGTAAAAACGCTTCAATCGACGGTTCAGTAATGATTGCCAGAAACGACGATACGTTTTCACCTTTGACCCCGCAGCGCTTTTATATGCACCAACCAGAAAAGGCAGGTCAGATCCTGCAATCAACACAAAACAGGTTTCAGGCACCGCTACCTAAAAACGCCGTTCGTTATCAGGCCACGCCAAACGTTGAGGTCAATAGAGTAGGCTTATATGAAGAAAGTGGAATCAATGCGCATAACGTGGCTATGAGTGCTACGGAAAGCGTCTACGGTAATCCGGCTGCCTTGGCCTTTGATCCGCTAGTTGTCGATGGCATGGCTGAAGACACCATGCAAACCATGGTCTTACCCGTGATCACCAGCGCCCGTGACGGGGTTAAGGTGTTGGGTGACCTGATTAAAAAGTACGGGTCACCGGAAGGCAATGGCGTTTTGTTTGCTGACAAGGATGAAGCTTGGTATATGGAAATCGTGACCGGTCATCACTGGGTAGCTCAGCGAGTCCCTGATGACGCGTTTGTGATTACGGCTAATCAGGTCGCCATTCAATCGGTGGCATTTGATGATTCCGATAATTTTATGTATTCAGAAGGGATTCAGGATTTTGTTACTGAGCACCATTTAAACCCAGATCAGACCGGCTGGAACTTCCGCCATATTTTTGGAACCAGTACGGAAAAGGACCGGCATTACAATACGCCGCGAGTTTGGTACGGCCAACGTTACCTGATGCCAGATGTTGTTCAGTCACCAACTTCTGCTGAATTGCCGTTTATTGGTCATGCGAACCGGAAGATCAGCGTGGCGGATATCAGCTATATTTTAGGGTCACACTATAACGAAACCGACTATGATCCGTTAGGCAATGGGCCGGCCGAATTAAAGACTAAGTTCCGGCCGATTGCGATGAACCGCACGCAAAATTCCCACGTATTGCAGTTACGAAATAATGTGCCTGAAGCACAATCTGCCATTACGTGGCTGAGCCTCGGGGTACCAGTATTCAGTCCTTACGTGCCGTTCTTCGCTAATGCCAACGATACGGATCCTTCCTACGCGAACACGCCAGTTCACGCTGATCAGGAGAGTGCTTATTGGATGTACCGCAAACTTTCGGTCTTAGTGGAATCCCACTATGCTGAATTTGTCCAGGATGACCGGGATTATTTGACCGCCAGCCTTGAACTGTTTGCAAAACACGTTGCCAAGACTGATCAGGTTGCCAGCAAACTAGCTGGTGACGAGCTCACGACTTACCTGACACAGCAAAATTATTTGATCGTCTCTGAAATGAAAGCCCGAACTACTAAACTGATGAACGATTTGTTTGAACACGGTTTGGAACTTTCAAAATTAACGTTTAACATGGATGTTAACCTATAACATTAAACATACCGTCATTGCCGAAATTAGGTCAGCAGTGGCGGTATTTTTGATATAACGAGCTAAAAGTTTAAATTCATGAAGAATTCTAATACTAATCATAATTAATTCATGGTATCTCAGCAGCACTTTCGATAAACTAAAGGTAGCAGAAACTGGCTAGCGCCCCAAAGCAACAGGAAAGGACTGCTGACTATGACGAAGACAAATGCTGAAAGAGACCGTCAGGAATTAGCGACGGCACTTAAAACTAATTTTACCAGCGGACTGAGCACCGAACAGATCAAACAGCGGCAAGGTGATGGCCGAAACGTGTTACAGGAAGAAAAGCCGCCAACCATTTTCCAAAAGATTTGGCGGCATTTGTCTGACGTGGCGTCACTGGTGCTGTTATTTGCGGTGGCGTTATCGACCTACCTGGCGATTGCCGCGAATGGTGGCTGGACGAAAACTATCGTGATCGGCAGTATTTTAGTGATCAACGTGCTGATCGGGATGTATCAGGAACATAGCGCAGAGAAATCTTTAGCAGCTTTAAAAAAGATGAATATCCATGAGGTCACCGTGCTGCGTGATGGTCACACTCAGGTGATTGATGCGGCCGATTTAGTTGTTGGTGATGTTGTGCTGCTGTCAGGCGGTAATCAAATTCCGGCTGACGGTCGACTGATAGCAGCAACCGCATTGCGGATCGATGAAGCGGTTTTGACGGGAGAAAGTGAACCGGTTAAGAAAACGGCCGAACCAGTGGCCGAAACAGCCGAAATTGGTGATCGGATCAACGAAGTCTTTTCTGGAACGGGCGTTACGCAGGGAACTGGTCGCATGGTCGTGACGGCCATTGGGATGGACACTGAGATCGGCAGTATTGCCGGCATGTTAAACCAGACTAAGGCGCGGATGACACCGTTACAGAAACGGCTAAATCAACTCTCTGGTCGGTTAACGGCGGTTGCCGTGGTTGGTGGGGTTATCATTACCATTTTAGGAATCTTTTTTCAAGGTGAGACACTAACGGATGCCCTAATGATTGGGGTGTCACTGGCCGTAGCGGCGGTGCCGGAGACCTTGCCCATCATTGTGACCATCAGCCTCTCTCACGGAGTTGGCGTAATGGCTAAACAGCACGCGATTATGCGACGGGTGGATGCGGTGGAAACTATTGGCGGCGTCAACGTGATTGCTTCTGATAAGACCGGGACGCTGACTCAAAATCAAATGACGGTGACCCAGGTTTGGGCCGCAGCCGATTCGGCGCCAAGTGTGGTGGGCAAGGACGCTCTTCAAGAGCAGACCCAATCACTGATGCGGTTAATGGGATTAGCGACCAATGCCACCCGGGAAAAGATTCAGGATGACTGGGTTGAAATCGGGGATTCCACTGAATTAGCCATCGTTCGCTGGCTGGCTACTGAGGGATTGACGCGAGCCGATTTTGAACAGCAGGCACCGCGGATTGCGGAGGATCCATTTAATTCGACCAAGAAAACGATGGCCACCCTCCATCAATTACCGGATGGCAGGGCGTTGCTGATCGTCAAGGGAGCGCTTGACCGGCTGCAATTGAACCAGTCAGCTAAGGAGCAGGCTAAAACCAGCCAGATCCATGATCAGTTTGCGCACGATGCTTTGCGGGTGCTGGCCGTGGGCTACAAATATTTTGAGACGCTACCAGAAGCGCCCATTGAAGAACTGCAGCATGACTTGACCTTTGCTGGGTTGATCGGCATGATCGATCCGCCACGGGAGACAGCCATTGCCGCCGTTGCCCAGGCGCGTGAAGCCGGTATTCGTACGGTGATGATTACAGGCGACCACTTGGAAACCGCTAAGGCGATTGCCAAACAGATCGGCATTTTACGTCCGGGTGATCAAGTGGTGACGGGAGCCGCTCTCTCCCAGCTGTCCAATCAGGAGCTGGCACAGCAAATAGAAAACATCAGTGTGTATGCTCGGGTATCGCCGGAAGATAAGATTCGCATCATTACGGCGTGGCAAAAACAGGGCGCTACAGTGGCCATGACCGGTGACGGCGTTAATGATGCACCAGCGCTAAAAGCTGCGGATGTTGGGATCGCCATGGGGATTACCGGCACCGAGGTCTCAAAGAATGCCAGCGACATGATCTTAACGGATGATAACTTTGAAACCATCGTAGCGGCGGTTGCCACGGGACGTTCGGTTTATCAAAATATTTTGAAAGCCGTTGAGTTTCTGATCGGCGTTAATTTTGCACAGATCTTTTTGATGATCTTTGCGGTTGGCATTGGCTGGGGCGCACCGTTGATTGCGGAGCAGTTATTGCTGATCAACGTTTTAGCGGATGGCATTCCTGGTTTCTACCTCAGCCGCGAACCAGCAGAACCACTGAATATGAAACGGCCACCGATCAGCCGCCAGACTAGTGTTTTTGCTGACGGATTGGGGCAGCGAGTTGCGGTGCGGACAGGGACCTTTATTATCTTGACGCTGGGGATTTACAGTCTGGGCCGTTTCGGGCTAGCCAGCAATGATCCCGCCGTTGGGATGACCATGCTGTTCTTCACGCTAGCGTTAGGATCCATGGTCGACATTTATCCGATCAAGCAGCGTTCGCTACTTTCCTGGCAGGGGATCACCAGCAATCCCGCTTTAAACGCTGGAGTGCTGTTAGCTGCCGGTCTGGTGATCAGTACGGCGCTGATTCCGGGATTACGTGAAGTCTTTCAGCTGGTGGCGTTACCGGGCATCAATTGGCTGATTATCCTCATCGCCATTTTTATTCCTAGCGGTGTTTTGGAACTCAATAAACGGCTGCAGCGAACTAAGCTGAGCCAGCCTGTCATTTTAGAAGAAGACTAAAAATTAGTCATAAAGAAGCCCCAATTATCAGTTGATAATGCGATAATCCCTTTATGGTTGTCAGATGAAATACAATAATTCATTTGATGACTATGGAGGGATTTTTGTATGCCTAGATCCAAACACACAGCACTGGA
>NZ_BJDO01000074.1 GCF_005405185.1 Secundilactobacillus hailunensis | reverse complement strand
TTTGCCCAACGCGTTCGCGACCTTTTGTCCCATCCTCAATGTATCAAAAAAGGAGCCAAAATACCGTCGCATTTTGACTCCCTTATCTTAGTATATTTCGGCAATGTGGCATCAAAGAAGGGTAGCCCGTGAACTTTGCGGGTTACTCTTTTTAGTTGCTTACACGGCCGGGCGCTGTTTTGGTGAACGCGTTTAGTCTATGTGGCAGAAAATAACTGCTATATTACGATTACTGAGTTGATTTAATTTAAATGTAAACCACTCGTAAAACGGTTATTAAACGGTTATTTTCGTCACCAGTCTAAACGTGCTAAAATAGTATTTAATAGACTATGAACGGGGCGAGAATAGTGGCAGCTAATGACCAGCTTGATGAATTACGTGCGCAGTTAAAAGATATCCGTAAACAGGTTAACGCAGGAGCGCTGTTTCAATCACTCGGCAAAAAACTGGAGCCGCTCATTTCGTCAGTCAAACGGGAACCCACGGTGTCAACAATGCGGCTGCCAGATGATGATGACGGAATCCGCGCGATTTTGATTCACTTAAACGACCAATTAAGAAGTGAATCGCTGACTGGCCTTAGTGATACGGAAGTGCTGCAGCTAGTACGCCACATTGGGTCACCTGATCCCCACATTCGTGATAAGGGAATCTATTTTCTCTTTAATGATCTGATCCAGCAGCACCTCTTGACGGATGAGCAGATGGTGATGATCGTGCGCTACTTGATCAGCGACACGGTGTTATTTGCGCACATCTTGGAGCCGGAAAATGATGCTGTTTATCAGCGGGCGTTTGCGGTACTGCTATTATCAGTGATGCTCTACGCGGATCGGGCTGGCTACCACTTCTTAAATCAGGAGCTTGTTAATGAGATCGTGAATCAGACGGCACTGTACGTGGTGCTAGAAACGGACACTCGGGGGTTCATTAAAATCAATGGCTGGGCGCACGCTTTTACGCATATTGGTAACCTGCTGGATGAATTGTCAGAGCGTGACAGTTTGACGAGGGCGGATAAGCTCTATTTGATGGCGATCTTGATCAGCCGTTATAAGCGCCTCAAAGGCCCTCTGATTTTTGGGGAACCGCAACGGCTGGCTGGCTATTTGGCGCGCTTAACCAATAAGAATCAGCTCTACGCGGATTATTTGCTTAAAGAGTTGAAACGCTGGCGACAGGAATTGGTAGTCGTGCAGTCTAAGGAAAGTCAGTCCAATTGGAATCGCATCTACAATCGGGGGCGACTGATTGAAGCAATGATTCTTCGCAACGATTTCAGTGATACGATCAAGCAGTATCTGGACGCCGTCATTGACTTTTTAGATTGACATTGAAAGGGTGAAACCAATTAATTACTATCGACGTTTATTTCAAACAAGTTATCAATTATTAAAGGTCAGAGCAGTCAATCTGGGGTGGCTCCTGCTGATGGCGGACCTGATCACCTTGCATATTATGATGTTAAATCCTGGCATGGTACTGATTAAGATTATCCTGATCCTGGGGTTTATCCTGGGGCTGATCTTCGAATTAAACATGATCTTAACGGCCTTTACCACTAATAAATCGATTCTTAATCAATCTGATCTATTAATCTTAACAACCTGGCGGCGACTATCCAAACATTGGCTGGCGTTAACCGGGTTGGTGTTATTGTTAGTTATCCTGTGGCTGCCCTTTGGTGATGCTGGGTTCACCGGGCCAGTGCTGAACTTAGTCCGGTTGCCGATTCAGTGGGTCGACTTAGCCGTCCTGCAGCGACGCATCGTCGTGGTCATCCTCGCCGTTATCTATTGTGGAATTCTGTACGGTTTTTTAAGAATCCTCGGTCGCTTGCGGGTAACCGTTAAGCCGGAACTCGTGCCGATCAACGGGTGGCATCGTTTGGTTTGGTTTGTCCGGCCGCTGCTAACTTTCTGGTTACCATTATCGATTATCGATCATCTGCTCGTGCGGGTGCTGCACGCGTTTAGTCCGCAGCTTTCTACTGGGATGAGCAACTTTGTCAGTCTGGTCTTCTTGGTGGTGCTCGTGAGTTTGTCGTTACTGATCTTGAGTGCCTTTTTGATTGCCGTTATCTGGGAATCGTTAGAACAGCCAGAGTTTCGGCCGGAGTTTGATGAAAATTACGATCAATTGCACAGCATGGCCTGGTTTCCCACCGGTTTAGTGTTTGTCTTGGTAATTCTGTTTAGTTTCCAAGCCTTTCACTTTGGGGCTGCCATTTCACCCAGTGTGACGATCGCCCATCGAGGCGTGATCGGCAATAACGGGGTGCCTAATTCAGTAGCGGCTTTGAGACAGACGACTAAGCATCGGCCTAATTTCGTGGAAATTGATGTCCAGGAAACTAAGGACCGCCACTTTGTCGTTTCTCACGGTCAAGACGTGGCGTTGAAGATGGGTCAGGGCAGTCACAAAGTTGATATCCAAAAAATGGACTTAAAAAAATTAGCGCAGCAGCGGGTTGATGCTGGCGGTCAAACCACTAAGTTAGTTAAACTTTCTTCCTATTTAAATGTTGCCAAGCAAAAACGGCAACGGCTGATCGTGGAATTAAAGGTCACGCCGCAAGACAGTTCGGACGTGGTCAAACGGTTTGCTGATCAATATGGGAACCGCTTGATTGCCGAACATGACTTTGTCCACACGATGAGTTATCAGGCAGTATTGCAATTAAAGCATTTAGAGCCCAATCTCATCGTGGGCTACATCGTGCCGCTAAATCTAATGTCGATCAAAAAACTGCCAGCGGACTTTTATTCGCTGCAAGCCATTGGCCTAAACACGACCATGGTTCGGCAGGCCCATTCAATCGGTGCACCAGCCTTTGTCTGGACCCCCGATAGCACGGATGATATGCAGATGATGCGGGCCTTGGGTGCGGACGGTCAGATTACCAACCAGCTGACGCGGCTGCAACGGGTCAACCAGCAACCAGCTAAAGACTTTAACTGGGCAATCGTTGAAAACGTGGTAAACCAATTCTGTTAGTTCTTCGTAGTTAGGGTTATGAGGAGCTGATGATAAAATGACAACCAGGTGTCCGTGGGCGGAAAAGAGTCCACAGTTATTGATCTATCACGATTTAGAGTGGGGTGTCCCGGTTTATGATGAGCGCCAGCTGTTTGAAAACCTGGCACTGGAGATCTTTCAGGCCGGCTTAGCCTGGCAGCTGATTTTAAAGTACCGCACAGCGCTGAAACACGCGCTGTATGATTTTAATCCAGAAGAACTAGCCGCGTTACCACCTGCTAAGATACAGTCCTTGTATCGCAATGACCGTATCATTCGTAACCGTCAGAAAATCGATGCGTTGATTGAAAACGCTAGGGTGCTGACCAGCCTGCACGAACTGGGGTGGTCATTCACGGAGGCTTGCTGGCAGTACGTCAACGGTACGCCATTGGACCATGCATTAAACGAACAGGAGTCGGTTGGACCCGAGTGGTTTGTGGCTGAACTGACTCAGACTTTACGTCATTTAGGGTTCAAACGAATCGGTCCGAAAACCTGTTATTCGTTTTTGCAGGCTTCGGGGATGGTGAATGATCATCTGACCACGTGTTACCGGCACGAAGAAATTAGTACGCAAGTTAAATAAACACCAAAAAAGAGTACCTTGTGGGGCACTCTTTTTTGGTAACTGATAATAACCATAATAAAATACTATGTTCAAATGAGATTTCTTTAATGACTGTCAAGATGCATGGCGTTAACGATAATCGTTATTAACTAGTCACCTTTAGTAAAATATTTCGTAAAAAGTTGTGGGCTATCGCTTGATTATTTACTTAATAAACACTACTATTCATTGTGTAAAGGTATTTTAATGAATAGTTAATTATCTCTAAAACTTTTAGTTTTGTTTTTAAGGGTATTTTTG
Organism: Secundilactobacillus hailunensis; assembly: GCF_005405185.1. Lineage (GTDB taxonomy): Bacteria > Bacillota > Bacilli > Lactobacillales > Lactobacillaceae > Secundilactobacillus > Secundilactobacillus hailunensis. The sequence goes on along the minus strand of NZ_BJDO01000074.1, from coordinate 2,205 downwards.
AACCAATTGTAGGGCACACAGAGATGGGGGAACTCAGGATGAATATTTTTAAGCAAAAACTAGCACGGTGTAACGCCAAAAATGAGCATTACAAGATGTATAAGGTGGGACGCAAATGGCTATTTGCAAGCGCTTCCGTTCTGGCGATGAGTCAATTCTTGCTGGTTGGTACGGCTAAGGCTGATACCACGGATGCAACGGCGACTGATACGCCAGCTACGACGCAAGTCACCACGGCGAACACTGCAGCGACTAATAGCGCGGCGACGTTGAAGACGGCACCTACCGCAAAGACGGCGCCAACGACTGATACAGTTAAGGCTAATGCGGGTACGAAGGAAAATAATCAGGCTCAGACTGACACGAAGAATGCTGCTACGAAGCAAAATAACGCACAGCAGACATCAGCAGCGACTACCGGGGACAAAGTAACGACTGCTGACAGCACCCAAAAGTCAGCACCGAAGACGGCCGTAACCGCAACTGATTCAAAGGCTGCGACCACTACGACTGCAACGCAAGAAACTTCAAAAACAACAGATACAACTCAAAAGGCTTCAATTACTAATAATCAAAAAGACGGTCAGACAGCTTCAACACCTGACCAGGCACAGCAAGTCAACTTACCAGTTGGCACTAAGATTTCGGTGAAGACGGATGGCACCACAGTATATGCTTTGCCAGTTAACGCAGACTTAAAGGCTGCTCAAGCAGCAATTGCTGCCAGTGGAATCAAAGGTCCCGTTGAGATTACGGTAGCCGCTGACCAAATCAGTGTGAACGTTAATACCTCGACGTATTATTACGGTGACACTGTAGCAGAAAATGCAGCGCAAAAGGGCACTGACAAACCGTTTTACAGTGGGAATGTCGGTGACACCGTTGATACCAGCAAGCTTGCGACGACGGATGCGGACTTAAAAGCCGCTTTCGCTGACCCAACTGATCCCAACGGCGTCTATACCGTTCAAGTCGGTAATGACCCGCAGTTATACAACTCATTGACAGCTGCCATTACGGCTAATCCTAAATTAGCAGCGGGCGATATTAAAGTTGTGTATTACTCGGGGGATCATCTTGGTTATCACGATGACCAAGGTCAGGTTCAATACATGGACAAAAACATGTCTACTGTAACCCAGGGATGGATTACTAATACTCCAAGCAGCTTAGTTGAGACCGTTAATAACGCCCCAGCCGGTAAAATTAATATGACCGCTTTTAATACTGCGATTAGTCGAATAAGCAGCACGTCCAGGGGTGTTGTTAATAACCGTAAAACGATGATGGCTACCGCCCAGGCATATGTGAACGATTTGGCCAGCTTTAAAGATGGTCAGCTCAACGCCAACTTAGTCAAAGCCCAAGATGTGGGTGTTGCTTTGAGTAATGGACCACTTTATAATGGCAACGGTACCAGTACCGGCAATAATTTTAAACAAGAAATGACCCTTTATGAAACCCAATTACAGGCCGTTAAGACCTTCTTAGACTCGTTTACGGCTGATAGTCAGAAGGGCACTGCGACGGGAACTGCTACACTGGGCACGGCTGAGCTGCAGGCTGTTTTTACTCCAATCACCCAGACCTTAGCTGATTTAGGTACTGGTATGAATGAGACTGATCCTTACCTTTCTGAACCCTATGTCGGTCCGCAAATTGAGGGTTTGAGTGCTAATCCAACGCTATATGATGCGGTGACAGCGATTGGTGCTGGGAACCTGGGAGCTAGTTTAACTGCTGGCCAGGCCGCCGAAATAGCTGCTCTGATCACTTCGTTAAACAATGCGGCTAATGATCGCGATACGACAGCGGCAGCAGTCCAGGCAATCGGTGGCATTGATAAGGAGTTACCAACGCCGGTTGACAGCACTTCAACCAATAATCAAGCTGCGGTTGCCGCTGCCCTTAATAAAGTTAATGGCAACTTAACAGATGCTCAGGAAAATAGCAGTTTTCAGACTAATATCGACGAATCATCAAACAACGAGACCGTTTTGACCAATATGACGGACTTAGCTAAGACAATCAACGCTGCGACGTACCCATATTCTTTGGAACCAACTGTCGCTCCGCTGAAGGCGGCGCTTACTGCGCAAATTGCTAAGAAACTGTTTGAGATCTCTAAAAGCGGCGTAGGAAAACTGAGACAAACGCTAAAGTTACCATCGTTGTACTGGTGTGCAGCTGTCGTTCACAGTTTTT
>NZ_BJDO01000073.1 GCF_005405185.1 Secundilactobacillus hailunensis | reverse complement strand
ATGGGAACATGGAATAATCTTCAGGAAGGTTTCACAGTCAATGAGCGTCTTCCAGACACTCTCGTTGATGTTGCTGTTTGGCACGTTTTTAATCGCGCTCCTCAGCTATATCGACAAGCACCACAAATAAAAAAGCCGCCCTGTGTAACTTTGGTAGAGGTCACAGGACGAGCTAAAATCGTTTATTAAATTTCTGCCACCGCCTTTGAAGCGGCTTGCATGGGAAGTCTTGTTAGCGCAGGACTTCCTTTTTCTGTCTCCATTATAGCATGCCCTTTAAAAACTGGCTAACGTTTTAGACTTTGATCGGGTTCAGAATCTGGTTGTTTAATTTCTGGATTCTTTTTAGCAAATGCTTGCAGCTGTTTTTGCGTTCGATTACTGATTTTCTGGTGTACATCATTTAATTTATTTTTTAGTTCTGATTTTTGTTGTGGATTCGTTGCTTGCTGAACTTGTTGTTGCAAGCCTTGATAGGACTTATTAAGATCCTGGGCTGCTAGCTTTTTTAAATCATGCTCAGGTTCTTTTTGTGCTTCTTGTAAGCCTAATTGTTTGGTTAACCCGTCACTAAGCTCAATCACTTTGTTGCTAACTTGCTGGATTTCACTTAAAGCACTATGGATCACGGCTTTATCTTTGGCCCAGGTAGCTACATAACCGAGGGAGTAATTGCCCGTATCAACCCCAATATTTTGCATGGCAACATATGCGACCGCTTCGGCTTGGGTTTCCTGATAGGCTCGTGGGCGATCTTTAAAGGCTGATTTTAACCCATGCAACTGACTATGCGCATATTCGTGATATAACGTCTTTAGTTTCAAAGCATTGTCGGGCTCATCGCCACCAATGACGATTTCATTAGTGCTGGGTTGAAAATACCCCTTAGCCCCATTTAGCGTCGCTAAAGGAACTTCACTGACTTGAAGGTCGGGTTGCTGGTTTAAATAATCTTTGAACGCGTTATATAAGCTTGTCACATTCTGATGATCAGCCAAATTTTCTTTGACAAAGTCTTTAGCGCTTAGGACAGGGTCACCACTAGTTTGTGCCACGTCGAAGATGGGTAGGTAACGATAACCAACAATGGCCCGTTCGTCGGTAGTATCAAGTCGCTTTTGCTCAGCGGGTGTTAATTTCTTAATAATCGGGGCCGCAATTCGAATGGACTTAGCGCCCTTATTAACGGTGCGGTTAAAATCTGTTTGCCATTGCTTAAAGCCCGCGACCTGGGTCGCTTGCGGATTTTGCGCATAAATCAAATCAATGTTTCTGGCGCTATAATGATGGAATTTAGCCAAGGTATTGAGGTACTTTTTAAATTGGCCACTATCAGTTAATTTTAGGATTTGTTGTTCAGCCTGGGCGACCAATTGTGCTTTCCAGGCTTTAACGTCTGCTTTACTCGGCATTGTCTACCCCTCCTCATCTTCAAAAATATCATTCAATGTCGGCAATGATCTTATTTGAATCGAGGTCGTGCCATAAAGGGCAACGTAACCGTCAGATAATTTTTGCCAAGCTACTTGATAATAGGCCCCGTTACCAGTAATTTCTTTTAAATACTTGTAGGTTCCTTTAGTCTGCAAAACCGGTAATTCACTCCCAATGACTGTTAATTCGTTATCCATATTTATGATCTCCTTTGCGTTGCTAATCTCACCCGTTGTTTAGGTTTACTTTTAGGGTTGTAAAAGTGAACCTAAATGACGGGTTCACCAACCGGAACGTAGTGTAGGGCGGTAGGCAGGTTCTAATCAAAATCAAAACTTAATTTATGGCCGTCAAGCTTTAACTTGGCGTCAAACGACTTTCCTTTTTTGCTCTTGAACCCCTTTAGTTTGCTGGTTTCCCCCTTAGTGATTAAGGCTTTGATCGCAGTTTTACCGAGGGTTTTACTGCTCCATTTCTTGGGCAGGGTAAAGTCTTCGCCTTGCTTAGGCTTTACAATGTAAAACTTCTGTTTATTTAAAACGGTCGCTTGCGGTGTTTCTAAGAAGACCTCGGCGGCTTTTTGGGCTTGCTGTTGATGATTAATTTGTTGCTTAATGGCTGCACTACCAGTTAATTGTGTGGGGACATCAGCAAGCAACTTTGCCACGAACTTTTTGATTTGGTTCAAAAAGTTATCCGGGGTGCGTTCTTCGGTACTGATTTGTTGTAACGCTTGCTCCCATTTTGCTGTCATCTCTGGGCTAGTTAACAAGGGTTCGAGTTCGACCGCTTTACATAATGTGATCCCAGCTTCACTGACGTGGAGTTTGTTCTTTTCAGTGACGAGATACCCGCGTTTCTTTAACACTTCTAGCACATTGGCCCGGGTCGCACTTGTCCCAATTCCTTGCACGTCTTTGAGAATCGCCTGGGCTTCTTCATCATCAAGCGTTTTACCGGCCGTCTTCATGGCTGTGATTAATGTCCCTTCGGTAAACGGTACTAGTGGGGTCGTTTCTTTTTGCGGTGTTTGCAGATTTGCTTGAACTTGGTCGCCTTGGTGAACGATCGGTAGGGTGGCTGCCTTTTGCTGGTCGGCTTTGTTTTCATCAAATAAAGCTTGCCAACCCTGCTTAGTTGGGACCTTACCGGTTGCTTTAAAATTGGCGTCACCAACTTGGGTGATAATGGTGGTTTCCTCGTACTCATACGGATCAGCAAACATCGCTAACGTCGTTCTTAAAACCAAATCATAGACCTGTTGCTGTAATTTAGGCAAGCTGGCCAGTTCCTCTTTCGTCGGCACGACTTTAGTCATAATAATGGCGTAGTGTTCTTCAACCTTTTTCCCATTAACATAGCGCTTATTCGGGGTGGTATTGGTTAAAGCGACTCGCTTAGAGGCTAACCCCAGATACTTCGTCAGATTAGCCACTAAATACTCAAATTCTTCATTAGTGATATAAGCACAATCCGTTCGGGGATAACTCAACAACTTGGCTTCATATAAACTTTGAATAGCCGCTAAGGTTTGGCTGGCACTGGCATGATACCGTTTATTCATCGCACTTTGCAGACTGGATAGCGAGAATAGTTGGGGACTGGCACTCTTTTAACCTGCTTTTGCACGTCCTTGATTAAACCGCCCTGTGAGCCTTTCTGAACGTGTTTAGCTTGCATGAATGTCATTAGCCCTGTTTCATCTTTAAACCGCTGATAGGGGTCTAATTTTGCGACGAATTTTTGCTGATTGGCTAAAATTTTCGCATTTAGTTCAAAATAGGGTTCCGGCTTAAAGTTTTTGATTGTCTGGTCTCTTTGATAGACCATATACAAGGTTGGCGTCTGCACGCGACCAATTGAATACACCCCGCGCACCCCATTTTGTCTCAACAACAAAGTATATAAGGGACTACCATTCATACCGATCAACCAATCGCTAATTTGACGAGTTTGGGCTTCTTTATAAGCCAGATAGTCTTTGTGCCAATCACCAAGATTTTTGAATCCGGTAATAATCGCGTCTTTTTCTAGGCTATTCAACCAAAGGCGCTTAATCATTTTCGACTTAACATCAATATGCGCTTGGTTCATGATCGACCACGCGATATTTGACCCTTCTCGACCACTATCGGTGGTAACAATAATGGTATCGGCTTTGGTTAACAGGTCTTTAACGATCCTGAATTATGCTTGTTTACTAGCTGACACTTCAACTTTGTATTTTTCGGGCAAAATAGGGTCACTACCGTATAGTAACCCTGCTTTTTATGCTCTTTTGAAAATCTTGGACGTATGAACGGGCTTGACTAGGCTTTTCAGCTAAGATAACAGTGGTCATGTTCGTTCACTCCTTATGATTCAGCTTTTGTTCTAATTCTGTTTTGCCTTGTTCAGCCGCTTTTAACCAGGTTTAACGGTGCATTTTTTATTCCGATTACAAGTGCATGCCCCCATCTTCATGCCGATTTCGAGTTTGGTGTTGCCGTTGCTTTTTCGTCATTTCCCACTCGGCCTCTTTTAAACCTTGCGCCTGTCTTTGCCGTTGGTAATCTTCATCACGGGCATATAGAGCGGCCATGATTGCGTCACTAAAGGCCGTCTTTAGGTAATATTCTGGACTAACTGGCTTGTAGTTCAATGGTTGATAATGTCCGATATTTGCTTTTCTGTATTGGTCGTCCTTGGCTTGTTGCCCTTTTAACTGTTTTTGGATTTTCTCAATCTGACTGTTCTTGATCGTTGGATCGACTTTACATTCACCCAAAAAGAGTTGTTTAGTGCCGTCATGCTTTAAAACCCGTTGTAAGTGATGATTCTCTAACTGATCTAAGCTAAGCTGTCCCGATAAATAAGCTAGTCCTTGTTGATGTTCTTGGGTACTGAAAACCTGTGGTGGATTTGCTTGCCACTGTTCAATCGTTTCGGCCTGACATGGCTTTAAAACAGGATCATAGTACATCACGGCTGTATAGGCTTGTTCCTGTTTAATCATTGGTAATTCATTAAAATTGCCGTTAGGAAAGGCTCTTCTTAAAACTTCCTGGTATTGGGTTTGAATAACTTGCTTAACAGCCATGATTGTTCGTAAATCTTTGACTGCGCGAGTCATCTTTTGCTGCTCGGTTGGTGAATACTTTTCTAGTAGACCTTGATCAACGTGTTCTAGACTTTCTAAGCTATCATCATGAATCATTAGCGTATATTTCAGATCAATTTTGGCCTCTTTTTCTTGTTGCATTAATAACTTAAAACCAACGTATGGCCGCTTGGTAAAGGTCAATAATTGCTGGGTCAATAAATCATCACGAATATTCATTAAACGTTCGTTTAATTCACTGCCTTTGAAAACTGTTTGCTCGCTTTCGGTTTCCTTAATTAATTCTCGTCTTTCAGCTTGTGTGGTCTGTTCAAAATTAAGCTCTGGATAAAGTTTTTTCGTAGTGCGATCAACTACTTTATTTAAGAGTTCGTCTGCTTTTTTTAGTGAACTTTCTTGTTGGTTAATCGTCAATAATTGCTTAGTGACATCTTCACCAACAGCGTGCTTAATTAAGGTACTGTTTTTCCAATTAAATAGCATGCGCCGCTTATCATCTAAACTTTCCAAACTAATATAAGTTTTCAGTTCGTGGCTTAACTCTTTGACCACTTTTTTCTCGTTAAACGAGAAGTGTTTACTTAGGCTATCCAAGTGGCCTCGATTAACTACTTTATCCTGCATATTTTTATAGCCAGCTTTGGACTTACGATAGTTCTTAACTTGTTGATTAAATGCCTTTCTTTCATGTCGTTTGCTATTGATTCCCTCGTGTTGCATTGGTGTGTCAGCTATTCCCTGTTCCACAAATGATTTTTCACTGATCCGATCCGGAATATTTTTTTGCTCTAAAACCTGATTGACACTAACTGCCCAATTATGACGCCATTCAATTATTTTTTCTTTCTTATCCCAATCGACCATCAGTATCTTTCTACTCTTAGGGTACTTGCTAGTTCCGGTATACATTTTATTGCCATTCTCATCTAAAATATATTGCTTTTTACTCTTGATTCCCCATGTTCCGTCTGGGTTAAATGGTCGGTTAGTTAACATCACATGTGCGTGCGGATTATCTTGGTGGTCGCGATGAATCGCTACATCAGCTACCATGCCTTGATCAACAAAATTTTCTTGCACATATTTTGTCAGTAATTCTTTCTGTTCGGATTCACTTAATTCTACCGGTAAAGCCACGTTAAACTCTTTTGCATACCGTGAGTTTGATTTACGATCTTTCTTTTCAACTTCATTCCACAACTGCTCTCGATCACTCGCCCATTCAGGTGAATTTTTTGGCGTCAAAATAAAGCTTTCTGGCATGATCGATCGGGCATAAAAATAGTGGCGACCTTCCTTATCATCAAATAGATTTTCACCACTTCGATAAGCGGAACTGGCAATCGCACTTCGTCCTTTACCAGCACTAATATTACTAAAACTCATGTGGAATATTGCCATGTCAGTCACCGTCTTCCTTTGATTCTATGGGTTTTGACCTTGTTGTCGCCATCGGCGACTTCTAATACAGGATTTTAGCACGATTTACCCCACAATAATTTAGTGGGGTGTAAGTGCGCATTGACCTCATTTAACTCGGTCTGCTGATTCTCCTGAATTTATTTTTAGTGTATGCCTTCCGCTTCGCTATTTCAACTTTTATACTTTGACTTAACGTTTCCTATATGATATAGTTTCGGTGATTATTTCTAATATGATTGGAGGAATCGTTATGTCTAAAAGTAACTTAGAAAAACAAGAAGCTAAATTAAAAGCCCTTAATCAGAAAATTAAGGACGAAAAAAATAAGATTGAACAACGGCTAGGTAAATAAATCATCAGTCAAGCCAATTTAGATTATGCTAATTTGTCTAACGATCAGATTAAGCTTTTAGCTAAGCAATTTTCTGAATTTTTAAAGGTAAAGTCCG
>NZ_BJDO01000072.1 GCF_005405185.1 Secundilactobacillus hailunensis | reverse complement strand
TTCAGCCGAACGCCCATTTGGATATTGGACAGCCCTAGTTCACAAAAGGTTTCGATTTTAATTCGTTCGGAATAGGTTATACTAGACAAAAGATCAGCTCCTAAAAGATGGGTTTGTGGTAAACACCATTTTAAAGGAAGCTGATCTTTTTTGTCCGAACAGCGTTCGGATTAATTTTACAATCTACCCTATTAACAAATTATGAAACCTATTTGCCAATCGTTTCGCGTATAATAAACTAGTGAGTAATTTAAAGGTGGGGGAAGGACTGTTTTTATGTTGGAACTGTCGTTTGAAAAAGAAGTTGTTAAAACCTTAACGACCGGGAGTAACCAATGGGTGGAACGCAAAGACCTATATGGTGCGACGCCGGATCAATTATGGGCTAATTTTCGCGATAAATTAAATAACAATAACTATGCTAAATTACAGGGATACCCTTTAACTGATACCGAATTTAATCAAGTTAGACGGGCGATTGAGGTCCGGACGCCCTACGAAGCGGCTAAATTACTAGCCGCCGAAAATGGCATTGGCAAAGTGGAAGTTGAACGTGATGATGCTAAGCTGGGCACGGTGACACTCGAGTTATTTTGGAAAGCGGACGTCGCTGGTGGTAAATCTAGTTATGAAGTGGTCCGACAAGCAGTACGACCACGGTTAGCTGGTACTCAAGATTTCGATCCTGATCGCCGGTTTGACGTAACCCTATTGATTAATGGGTTACCCTTAATTCAATTGGAACTAAAAAAAGCCACGGTTGAACTTAACCAGGCTTTTAATCAAATTGAAAAATACGCGCAAGAAGGTAAATATACGGGGATTTACTCGCTGCTGCAAATGTTTGTGATTATGACACCAGATAGTACAGCGTATTTTGCGAATGCCGAACCGGATCATTTCAATAAAGCCTTTTTGTTTAATTGGCGGACACGGGATAATCACCCCGTGGAAAACGGCTTAGCGTTCACGCGCCAAGTCCTTAATATTCCCATGGCCCACAAAATGGTCAGTGAATATACGGTCATCGACCAAGAACGTCAGAGTTTAATTCTCTTACGGCCTTATCAGATTTATGCGATTGAAGCCGTGATGCACCGGATTCATGACCATCAAGATGGCTTTGTTTGGCATACCACGGGTTCTGGTAAAACACTCACCTCATATAAAACCGCTAAATTAGCTGCGCAAGATCCTGGTGTCGATAAGGTCATCTTCTTAGTTGACCGGAAAGATTTAGACGAACAGACAACTAGCAACTTTAGTGCCTATGCCGCCAATGATGATATCGCCATTAACGAAGCCCAAAACACCGGTGATTTAATGCGTAAGTTGCAACAAAACGACGGTAAGGTCTTGGTCACCTCAATTCAAAAACTCCATCGGGCGGTCAAAAAAACGCAAGCCCAGCTGGCAACCGGTAAGCAATCCCGCTTTAGTAAGACTTTAAAGCAACGAGTGATCTTCTTTGTTGACGAAGCCCACCGGTCGCAGTTTGGTAAGATGCAAAAGGAAATTCGGGCAGCGTTTGTCAATAGTAATTGGTATGGTTACACCGGCACCCCTATCTTTAATGAAAATAAGAAACAGCTCAAGGGGGATCTAGCAGTTACGACTGAGGAGCTATTTGGTAAAGTCTGTCATGTTTATAACTTGCGAGATGCCTTAGAGGACCAAGCCGTGTTACCGTTTAACGTCGAACATGTAACAACGATTGGCAAAGACACGTTAATAACCCGGGCCTGCGAAAAAGAAACTCAGCGCGTCAAAGCTCGTCGTGATAAGCAAGGCCGCCTGCTGAGTACAGCTGATGAAGCAAAAATTCAAGCCAAGATTCAAGCGATGTCAGTGAAGGACTTGGAAGAAACGTATTTAACTCCGGCTGACTTTGAGACCGATGAACATATTAATCAAGTTGTTCAATATGTTTTACAAAAAGGCCCACGTAAAACCAGCTTGGGTCATGGCAACTATAATGCTATTTTGACCACCAGTTCCATTGAAATGGCGCAACGCTATTATCAAGCCTTTAAAGCCGCGAAAAAGACTACTCATAATCAGCTGGATCCTAATTGGCCCCGAATTGCGATTACTTATTCATTAAGTGAAAACGAAGATCAGAGTGCGCACAAACATGATCAAATGGCCACCATTTTAAAAGATTATAATCAGCAGTATCACACTAATTTTGATTTAGCCGATTTGAATCTCTATAACGAAGATGTCGCAAAACGGGCTGCCCGGCGTGAGGCGGTCTTTGCTCATTTGAAACCTGATCAAGAAATAAATTTAGTGATTGTCGTCCGCCGGTTATTAACAGGCTTTGATGCTCCTCGGCTAAACACGCTCTTTGTTGACCGCCCCTTAGCTTATCAAGAACTCATTCAAGCCTACTCACGCACCAACCGGCTCCAAAACCGGGAATTAAAACAAGAGGGTCAAATTGTGACCTTTCGGGTACCGGCAATCATGGAAGCTAATGAACGTGAAGCTTACAAGTTATATAGTGGCGAAGGCTCTTTTAATGTCATCATTCGTCCCACTTATCAGCAGGCCGTCTTAAAATTTCAAAAGGCTGTGGTGGATTTAAAAGCCATTGCCCCAACGCCTACGGCGGCCGATGACCTCAAAGGAACCACTGCCAAGGTGCAGTTTGTGAAGGCCTTTCGTCAAGTGAATCAACAATTGAACTCGCTATCGATGTACAATGATTTTACTTGGGAGAACAGCGAAAAGGCCTTTGGTATCGCTCAGCCCGAAGTAGAATCCTATACGGGTAAATATCTGCGGATTAAAGCGGCGGTCACTAACCAAGAGCCCGAGAAAGTCCCCGAAGAATTAGCTGCTTTAGACTTTTCCTTAGCTGTTGGTTCAGTTGTCTTGGTGGACTATGATTATTTGACGCAATTAATTCAAGACTGGATTGATGAACAGCAACAGTACTCGACGCCTGATCAAGCCCAAGCGCATATGACCGATTACCTGCAAAACACTGCCAAAGTACAGGCTAGTTTGAATAAATTGGCGGAAACGTAACCGCAACAGGCCCAGTTAATTCGCGAAGCCATGCCCTATATTGAGCAACAAACGCAACAGTCGCAGCAACAGAGTGACCCAAATCAAGCGCCAGTAGCGTTGAATGCTCGGGAGTTGGTGACTGATTACGCCCAGAGACAATTGGTCGAAAAAGCGTCGGTATTTGCCCACACATGGGGCTTAGATCAAGCAGCCCTGTTGCGGGTGGCGCGTGAACACACCGTGGGGACTGATGAATGGCATCATGAACAAGAATTAACGCAGTCAGCAAGTTTAACAGCGGCCTTACAAGCTCAAACTGCCACTGGGCCAAAGATTCCAGCTGTTTTGCCACTATACCGGATTAAGTCCCAGGCTGCTTGGCGACAGTTTATTGAACACGATTTGGCAATCTATTTACAAAAATAAGTGAGGTTAAACAATGTCAGAAAAAACAACGCAAGCTAGTCAACTTGAAAGCGCCTTAGGGAATGCGGCCGATGTCTTACGCGGGAAAATGGACGCTTCTGAATATAAAAATTATTTATTAGGGTTAATTTTTTATCGGTTCCTATCCGAGAAAACCTTGACGACCTTTAGTGAATGGGCGGGTGAAACCGAAAATGTCACCCAGAAATATGCCCAATATATGGATCCGCAGTTTGAATTGGAAGGCGTCTCGGTGCAGCCCAGTTTAGTGGAGTATTTGCAAAACACGCTCGGCTATTTAATTCAACCCCAGGCGTTGTACGCCACTCTGATTGGCAAGATTCAAGCCCATACTTTTGCGTTAGACGATTTATCTCAAGCACTTCATGATCTGGAACAGTCGACACAAAATCTATCTTCAGCGCAAGACTTTTCGGGCTTGTTTGCCGATGTGGATTTAAGTAGTAATAAATTAGGCAGTTCTTTACAACAACGGAACCAAACCATTAGTGATACTATGTTAGCTTTAAATGCGATTGATCTTATCCATCATCAAGGCGACGTCCTAGGTGACGCCTATGAATACTTAATCGCGCAATTTGCCAGTGATTCCGGTAAAAAAGCGGGTGAATTTTATACCCCGCGGCAGGTGTCTGACATTATTGCCCAGATTGTAACCTATCAGCGCAATGAAGGTGATAACCAAGTGCGGACTATCTATGATCCAGCAGTTGGTTCTGGTTCACTGCTATTGAATGTCGGACAGCACGTGCAAAATCCGGGTTTAGTGAGTTACCACGGTCAAGAATTAAACACCACAACCTATAACCTGCCCGAATGAACTTAATGTTACATGGCGTCTCGTATGACGATATGCACTTACGCAATGGCGACACATTAAGTAAAGATTGGCCGGTTGACGAACCTTGCTTATTTGATGCGGTTGTTATGAACCCACCCTACTCGGCACACTGGGATAATAGTGACAAACGCTTGTCTGATCCTCGCTTCCGCGACTATGGCGTCTTACCGCCTAAATCTAAAGCCGACTTTGCCTTCCTACTACATGGCTTTTATCATTTGCAGGAACATGGGACTATGGGCATTGTCCTACCCCATGGTGTGCTATTTCGGGGGGCTAAGGAAGGCAAAATTCGCCAAAAGCTTCTAATGGATAACCGGATTGATGCCATTATTGGACTACCCGCTAATATTTTTCATTCCACCAGTATTCCAACGTTGATCATGATTTTAAAGAAACATAAAACCACTGATGACGTCTTATTTATTGATGCGTCTCGGGAATTTGAAAAGGACAAGAATCAAAATAAGCTAACGGCAGCCAATATTCAAAAAATTGTGACGACTTATCAAAACCGGCAAGATGTCGATAAATATGCCCACGTGGCCTCACCGGCAGAAATCAAAGAGAATGACTACAACTTAAATATTCCGCGCTACCTTGATACGTTTGAACCGGAACCTGAGATCGATCTGGACCAAGTCAAAGCTGATCTAAAGCAACTAGACCAGGAAATCAGTCAGAATGAGCAAGCCTTTAATGAATTAGCCAGCCAGTTAGTGGCTACCCAGGTGACTGACCAGTCAAAATTGGAGGCTCACAATGAAGGATAACCAAGCTAAATATCCGCAATTAAGATTTAAAGGTTTCACTGATCCTTGGGAAGAGCGTAAGTTGGGGGACGAAGTTCTGATAGTGATGGGACAGTCTCCTAATTCAGAAAATTATACTGACAATCCTAATGATCATATTCTTGTTCAAGGTAATGCTGACATGAAAAATGGTCATGTTTTTCCAAGAGTATGGACAACTCAAGTCACTAAACAAGCTGAAAAAAACGATCTCATTTTGAGTGTTCGAGCACCGGTTGGAGATATTGGCAAAACAGATTATGACGTGGTTATCGGTCGAGGTGTTGCTGCTATCAAAGGTAATGAGTTTATATTTCAGAATCTTGGGAAAATGAAGTCTGACGGTTATTGGACTAGATATAGCACAGGTTCAACATTTGAAAGTATTAATTCTAGTGATATCAAAGAAGCTATCATAAGTATCCCTAGAATTGAAGAACAACAAAAAATAGGTTCATTCTTCAAACAACTGGATAACACTATCGCTCTTCATCAGCGTAAGTTAGCTAAGCTTAAGGAACTTAAACAGGGCTATTTGCAAAAAATGTTCCCCCAAAATGGTAGCAAGTTCCCGCAATTAAGATTTTCAGGGTTTGCTGACGCTTGGGAAGAGCGTAAGCTTGGAAATCTCTTTTCAGTCACAGATACAAAGCATGCTACTGCACCAACTACAGACAAAGAAACTCAGTTTAGGATGATACGAACAAGTTATGTACGAGACGGAAGACTGCTTGTGGACCAGACGGAATCTGTGACAGAGCAGACATATAAGCAATGGTCCGAAAGAATTCGGCTTCAGCCAGGCGATATTGTATTCTCACGAGAAGCACCAATTGGTGAAGTTGCCATTATTCCAGACAATTCGTATCATTTCTTCTTAGGTCAGCGCATGGTTGCTTTGAGAAGTACAACTGAAGTATCAACAGATGCGCAATTCACGCTTGCAACCCTTCTGGCTCCACGCTTTCGCCGTGAAGTAAGAATTAGAGATGCGGCCTCTACCACAGTCGCAAATTTTGGAATACCAGATATCAAGAAAACGAGCATCTATGTCCCGACTCCAACCGAGCAAAATAAGCTCGGTACGCTAATTATGATGATTAGTGACACTATCGCTCTTCATCAGCGTAAGCTTGAAAAACTCCAGGAACTCAAAAAAGGGTATCTACAAAAGATGTTTTGCTGATTCTTAATTTGATCAAATTTAGGATCCTATGAAACTCCATGACTTAATTTTTATTGTGCTTGGTCAATACTTAATTCACCTGTATAATAGATTACGCAGGAAGTTTTCTACGTAAAGTCAAGTATATTAGGACTCTAAAGTTTTAATTTATGACATATTTGGCATTATTGCTTTAATTGAGGCGTTTTTTTTCTAAATTAGGAGCATCACAAAGAGCTTCAAAGAAATTACTTCTTTGAAGTTAACTTAGGCTATAATGAACCTGATCAATCAATTACGACAAAAGTCTTTTTGATTATTGTTGGCTACGTTGTAATCATACATTTGATCAGTGATAATCAAAATATATATCGTTCTAAGCAGTTTATGGATTGAAGCAATGGCAATTTTCTTGAACCCCTTCGTTTGAGAAAATTGCTTTTTTCGTTCATAATAATCTGCTATATGACATGGACTAGTCTTAGCCGCTAGATCGATTTGTCCAATTGCACGATAAAGAATCTTCCGCGCAACGGCATTGCCGTGCTTAGAG
>NZ_BJDO01000071.1 GCF_005405185.1 Secundilactobacillus hailunensis | reverse complement strand
AGTCACGGCACCGCTGCCATCGACCTTCGTAGTGGTAGTTCCACCTTCAGGATCCGTGGTCGTGATCGTGTTGTAGTAGCCATCCTTCGTCGTTGATACGGGTTCAGCTACCTTAAAGAAGGAACTGCTGCCATCTGGGTTAACGTTCTCGCCCGTCTGGTCAGTCATTGGGTTACCTTTAGTATCCGTCCCTGGCGTGTCGTGGGTCATGGTGACACCAGGGTTATCGTTCGTAACCGTCGTCTTGCCGGTCTTGACACTTTCACCTGGCTTAACTGTAACGTCCGGCAAGCTTGGCTGATCCTTTGGCGTTTCCGTTACCGTCACAACGCTCGTTGTGCCAGTCTCGCCCGTCTTCGGATCGGTCGTTGGTGTCGTCTGCACGACGGCCACCGTCTTATCACCGTCTGACCAGTTCTTGGTCACCTCGGTCACGGCACCGCTGCCATCGACCCTCGTAGTGGTAGTCCCACCTTCAGGATCCGTGGTCGTGATCGTGTTGTAGTAGTCCTTTGAATCAACTGAAAGTGCATTGCCAACCAGACTAATTGTCTCATTACCATTCTTGTCGATTGTCTCATTCACACTTGGAGCATCGTCAAATTTATGAGTCAGCTGAATTCCATCCGGTTCATTATTCGCCATCGTAGTCTTACCAGATGTTGCCGTAGTACCCGGCGTAACTGTCTGATTTGGCAAACTTGGTTGATCTTTTGGTGTTTCAGTGAAGGCTGCACTGCCAGTTTCATCAATAACTATATTTGACGTATCACCATCAGACCAATTTTTCGTAATTTGAGTAACTACACCATTACCATCGACCTTCGTGGTGGTTGTGCCACCATCAGGGTCATTAGTAGTTGTAGTAGTTGAATCCTTCGTATAGTTCACAGTCCGTGCCAACGTCTTCATAGTTGCTGTATCAGTTGCACCCGGTGTTAGCCCAGCCATATCTGTTGCTGTAAATGCACTAGTATCGCCGCTCACACCAGTAACGGTAAAACCGTTGACTGTCGGAGCATTAGCTGTAGTCAACTCATCAACTAAGTTGGCAGGCTCATTTACTGAAATTTTTCCATCTGTATTTGTCGTCCATGGCGTGTAGTCAACCTTAGTCCCATCATTATTAATGGTGGCCGTCCGGTAAACATGAATGGTCTCGTCATGACTGCTAATATCAGCTGTAGTTCCATCGGCTGTGTAGTTAACGGTAATAACACCGTTCAAATACTTAGCTTGTGAACCTTCTGGATCATTGGTACCACCACCATCGGTTGGACCCCAACTGTGCTTTGTATAGTTGACGTTCCGATTTAACGTTGCTTTATAACCGTCAGCTGCTTTTTCTGCGGGTACAGCTGGTGTTACGGTAGGATCACCGGCGAGTGCAGCATTAAAGTCAGCACTATCATAAGCACCGGTATCACCACTTACGCCCGTCACATCATACCCAGTAACTGGAGTGGCATCGGCGGTTGTAAATGCATCTACCAACGTTGTTGAACCAGACTTAGAAACCCAATTACTATAGGTTACAGTCTTGCCATCCGCATTAACGTGTACCGTGCGTTGAACTGCCACATGCATAGTGTCAGGTCCCTTAGGCGTTCCCAATCCAGTATAACTGGTGTTAACAGTGACCGTACCTTGCAGATAATCCTGTTGAGTACCCTCAACCGTACCTGGATGATCGACAGTATACTCAACTGCCTGGTAGTCAACAATCCGGTTTAACATCTTAGTGGTTGCCGTATCAGTTGCGCTTGGTGTTATCCCAGCCATGTCTGTTGCCGTAAACGCACCAGTATCGCCGCTCACACCAGCAACGGTAAAGCCGTTGACTGCTGGCGCATTGGCTGTAGTTAACGCATCAACCAAGTTGACAGGCTCATTTACTGAAACTTTCCCATCTGTATTTGTCGTCCATGGCGTATAGCTAACCGTTTTTCCATCAGCATTAATGGTAGCCGTCCGGAAAACATGGATGGTCTGATTATGACTGCTGATATCCGCTGTAGTCCCACTAGCTGTGTAGTTGACGGTGATAACACCGTTCAAGTATTTAGCCTGTGAACCCTCTGGATCTGTGCCTGTAACACCTGGATGATCCTTGGTATAGGTCGTCTTCGCGTAAACTAAGTTAATGTTATTTGCTCCATCAGTAAGTGTAACTGATGGCTGCGTTGAATCACCTGCCACATTGTTAAAGCTATACTTTTGATAGGTGTAGCCAATAATCTGATCGGGGGTTAAATTATAGTTCTGCCCAATCTGTAATTCGCTGCCAGGTGTATTTGCCTTAATCACATAATTTGATTGTCCTTTACTATTAGAAATGCTATTACCATCAGTATCAATAAAGGTGACCACAATCGGAGCAGCTAATTTGGTAACATAGACCCCATAAGCATTACCATTTGTAACTTTAAGTGCGTCTACGTAGCGATTAGGATTGGTTGTATTAGTAGCTGGTGTAATCATATATTCTCCAGCCAATGCGGGATTAGTATTGAGTGCATCCAAAACACGAGAATCAGTTAAAAGGTTAACGGTTGACCCTGTTGGAGAAGTCATATTAATTGTAGTTACCTGTTGGTTAGTGCTGGTATTTACAAAAGTTACCGTGTATGAAATCGAACCAGCTTTGTAATTAACCTCTTGATTGACAACACCAGTATAGCCGGTATCAGTAGGTGTCTTCCCCTTAATATCAATATTAAACGAATCACTTGTGTAATCGGTGCTACCAGCAGCAATGGTTGCAGTATAGCCATCCTGTAGAATACCAGTGCTTGTTGGTGTCAGAGCTGCGACTAATACTTGATTGCCTGCACTAGTCTCCCAATTACCATAAGTAACAACACCATCTTTGCCAACAGTTGCTGTACGAGTGACAGCAATTGGTTGTGGCTTAACTGCTGCGGTGTAATCACCGGTGTTTGTCCGGTTAATGCTAATCGTACCTTCCAAATACTTAGCTTCAGTACCTTCTGGATCACCTTTAGTTGAATCACCAGGGTTGGTCACTGAATAGGTTTTTGCTGCATAGGTGACCATTCTGGTAACCGTTGCACTAAAACCGGTATCAGTAGGCGTTTCGGTGGCAATATAATGATTAAACATGTCGCTGGTATAGACATCGCCGCCGTCAACGGTAACAATAAACCCGGGTTGCGCAACACCAGTATCATTAGCTGAAATGCCGTTTACTAAGGTCGTACTGCCATTAACAGTCCAATTGCCATAAGTCACCTGACCATTAGCATCAACACTGGCAGTCCGAGTAACGTTCACTGGTGTACTAGTATTTTGATTCTTGGTATAGTCACCGGTGTAGTTCGTGTTAACGGTGATGGTCCCTTTCAGATTCTTGGCATCAATAACGTTAACTGTCCGGGTGATGTTAAATGTTTCAGCAGGTTTTTGACCCAGGTATTCGTTATCATTACCAGTTGAAGTAACGTTAGGGTTGGTAACCCGTTGATTCTTCAAATCAGTACTCGTCACATCAACGTTACCGTTAAGCGTGTTAACAAGTGCCCCTTGATAAGTCTGATTATTAGCTTGGTAATCACCATTCTTAATCTGAATTGAAACGACAGGTGCTTGATTTGCACCTGCTAAAGTTGATAGTTGCGCATCAGATAATTTGCTGATAATTGTGGCAGAATTATCCGTTGTTTCCCAATTACTGTAAACCACTTCTTTAGTCGTTGGGTCAAGTTGCGCGGTCCGTTTGATCTTCACAGGTGTACCAGGGTTAGAACTTAAAACAGTGCCATCCGAATTCTTGACAACATCCGTCTCATTAACCGTACCCTGCAAATAATCAATCGAAGTGCCTGGTAATGTTCCTGGATTATTCACATCGTAAATAATTGGGGATACACCAACTTTGGTTTCATTGGTCCCCTTTGAATTTAAAGTGACGTTCCATGTGGTCACGGAAGGATCACTCAGCGTAAATCCAGCTGGCGGAGTCAATGTTACCGTCAAGGTCTTGCCGTCTGTACCTACTGCATTCCCTGTCCCGACACTAACTTCATTAGCCATATTAGGATTGACAACGTAGTTAACAGTTGCAACAACGGTAGCAGGCGTAGCGTCTTTCTGAGAAGCTAAATAGTTGTACATGTTGTTGTAATCAGCCACGTTAATATCATAAGTTGCATATTTGTTCGCCTGCGCGCCGGTTTGACCATCAGTATAAGAAGTTGTGGTCCCAACTGCCTTCTGATACCAACCCTTGGTATCATCAGTTGAAGCGGGGTTGGTCCACGTAAAGGTGCCATCGTTACCAGCAACTTGATTTAGTTTTGTGGTGTAGGAACCATCGGCGTAAGTCGTGTAGGTAACCGTGTAATTATGCTTAGTTCCTGCTTTGTAGTCAGCCACGGCTTGTTTAACTGCTTGGTATTCTGCGTTGTAGACGGATTGAACCATGGCATTGGTACCATCAAGATAAGTTGAATAGTCTTGATAGACATTGCCGTTCTTATCTTTAACAACAGTCTTACCGTTTGTATTGCTTGCACTTAATAAGAACTGACTGGCATCGGCCCCCTTACCACTAATTGCGGCTTCAAACGCTGCTTCTTTGATCTTTCCAAAAGCCGTATCAGCCGTTGTGTAAAAGCCATCATGAGATAACTTAGTGCTGTCTTTAGCATCTTGATTATTGTCAAAACTAAGCAACCCAGAGGTTTTAACACTATCACTCGTAGTTAAAGTACCGTTGTTGTTAGTGATCGCATTGGCTTTATTAAGATAATCATTAAAGAAATCATTTTCGCCATCAATTGCAGCAACGTAATCAACATGCTCAATCACGTTTCTGATAGCAGGATAGATTTGCGTAACAAATTCCGAGAAAATCTCACGTGGAAACTTGACATTACCGCCAAGTCCGATAGTAGCTCCACCATAATCAAAACCATTCATAATTTTAAATGTAATATCGGCAAATGTAGTTCCATCATTTAGAAATTGTGCATCAAACCCATTTTGTCCAGCCAATGAGACTGGATCGCTCATAATTGCCTTTTCAAGATAAGACTGGATCAACGGTTGAAACATTGGAATGTAAAAGTTCCAAACGTGAACGACATCTTCCAAATTCTTTTGAATAGCATTGATAGCAGTGGTATCCGTTACTTGAGTCTTCATCTGGTTAATAGCTGTGGTCACCGAAGCCAGATAGAGACTTTGAACGTTTAACTTATTGTTTGACGCAAGTGTCAGCTTATCAAGAGTATGATCAAGGACGTTATACCCTCCTTGGAGTGGTTCCCAAATTTTTAGTGGAATAGTTTTACCAGAATCAACTCCTGCTTGATAAGCAATTGCATTCGCATAATCGTCACCATAACTCTTTAAAGAGCTACCTAAGGCAGTGTAAAAATCATCTAATCCTTGTGCCCATTGTTTGATGAAGGCTTGGTAGCCGGCTTGGAAATTGGTATCTTTCTGTAAAGAATCGTCTTTCGTTAATCCAAGGATGCCTGTGTACTTAACTCCATCATTACTAGGATCTATCC
Organism: Secundilactobacillus hailunensis; assembly: GCF_005405185.1. Taxonomy (GTDB): domain Bacteria; phylum Bacillota; class Bacilli; order Lactobacillales; family Lactobacillaceae; genus Secundilactobacillus; species Secundilactobacillus hailunensis. The sequence continues at coordinate 1,914 of NZ_BJDO01000071.1, read as the reverse complement.
ACCAAGAATTGGGATTGCTGATATCAATGTTGTACGGCGTATCCGTTTTAGTAGTTGGGACATCAGTCTTAGTGTCATTTTGACCCAAACCATCTACAGTGTAATGAATATCCTTAGATACATCGACACCATTTGCTATTCGACCTGCTTCATAAACCTTACCAAGGTCATACAAGTTACTGAGTAACGAATAATCAATACCAACACCAGGAGTTGAACCAATAAAACTACCGACCTTCTTAATGGATGCAGATCCATTATTTTTAGCCAAATCATTAGCAGCCGCTTGATACCCAGCCTGATAATTTGCATTAGTAGGATCGCCAACTGGTAAATTAGTGGAAGCACCAACAACGTCGATTTCGACAGTCATGCCTTTTGATTTATAAAGCGAAGCGGCGGACTGTCTGGCTTGATTAAGCTCTTCAGTCGTTGGGTCAATCAAGGTGATTTTATCAACGCCATTTAAGTTGGTAACCCTTACATTTGAAGCAGGCTCAGTAGTCGCTGCGGCAGTTTGTGTACCGGCAGTGTTTTTAGAATCTACGTTAGGTGTTGTTTGACCCGTTGTCCCATCAGTTAACTGTTTGTTTGAGCTTTCTGAAGGTACATCAGTCGTAGGTGTAACGGTCGAAGCCGCATCGCTAACTGCTTTTTGAACTGTTGTATTATCCTTAGCACCACTCGTAGGAGCAGCCTGGGTCTGTTGACTACCTGCACTGCTATCAGGCTGTGTAACTACACCCTTTGTAGTGTCAGACGTAGCTTTAGCCGACTTTCCATCATTTGTCTTTGCTGTATTCGAGTTTGACTGTGTCGTACTGGTGTCAGACACAGCTTTAGCCGATGTTCCATCGCTTGCCTTTGTTGTATTCGAATTTGACTGTGTCGTACTGGTATCCGCATTCGTTGTAGGAGTCGTTTGGTTAGCTCGTGCAGTTGCAGTTTTTACATCTGAATCTGAAATTGTTCCAGATTGTGACACATTCGACATATTGTCCGAGTTAGATGTTGCTTTTGACACAACAGCAGATGTATTAACATCATCTGCTGTCTTCGTTGAAGCACTAGTCGCACTCGTAGCCACACTGCTATTATCTGTAATAGCCGGTTGTGTAGCCGCTTTAACGGGTGAAGCCACGCTTAAAAGACCAAGCATAAATATCCCAGCAAATAACCAGGATTTCTTGGCCTTGTACATCCGATAGTGTAGATGATCCTTCTCTTGTTCCCCTAAGTTGTTGTTCTTAGAGATTTTTCGATAGTCTTTTTCCATAAATTAAGCCCCCATCACCTCGATAACGTATCCGGCGTTACCAAGTAAAAATTCCAAAAATGCCTAAAAATTTCATAAAATCAACAATGATCTCTCTCCTACTAGACATCATCGTCTTAATACAATAAATAATATAACACTTCCAAAACAAAGGGTAAACTATATTAACTTCACCTTTATAGGTTAATCAATAAAGCCACCTAATTTTTTATAAAAAAAGTGTTGGACCTTGTGAAATGCCTAAAATGTTTGGCTGTTTATTATATAAAAAATATTTTTAGCCAAAAAAAGCTCCTAACAACCAAGAATTGATTGTTAGGAGGTCCTAAAAGCTGTTACTTATCATAATCAACACATCGATCTCCGCCTATTGAGGAAATTATTGGGTCTAAGCTTTTTAGTGTTGATTAAGTTCAACACTGAGAAACTTAGGCCTGTTTTTTTGCAAAAAAAGGACACCTAGTCTCCCAGGCGTTATACTTTACAGCGACCAAACCAAAAGTAAAGGCAGGGAAATTAAATGTCCAATATTAATATTAACGTGTAGTGCTAGTTTTGTAACATTTGTCGAGTAGCCCATTGATTAAAGCAAATTATATGCAAAAACCCCGCATTTGCGGTAGCTTCTAAGGTGACTA
>NZ_BJDO01000070.1 GCF_005405185.1 Secundilactobacillus hailunensis | reverse complement strand
AAGTATAACGCCTGGGAGACTAGGTGTCCTTTTTTTGCAAAAAAACAGGCCTAAGTTTCTCAGTGTTGAACTTAATCAACACTAAAAAGCTTAGACCCGTCTTTTTCACTAAACATGAAAAGGCTGAAATCTGATTACTCAGATTTCAGCCTTTTATTTGATATGCATGTTATTTATTTATCGATTCAATTGTGACGTTGTTTCCGTCAATTTAACTTTAGCCGTCTTTTGACTGCCATTGTGGTAATAAGTAACGGTAACAGTGTCATTGACCTTGTATTTATACAGCAGATCTCTCAACGTTGAATTCGTACTGATCTTCTTGCCGTCCAAGGCGGTAATCACGTCGTACTTCTTAATGCCGCTGCGACCTGCTGGTGTTGTTGCGCCTGGTGTCTCCATGACAACGACCCCATTTTCAACACTAGCTGGTAATTTCAAGATCGACTTTTGCTGTGACTTAGAAATTTCAGACAGATCAACGTACTTAATACCTAACGCTGGCCGAACGATCTTACCGTTCTTGATCAGTTGATTGATCACGGAGACGACTTCGTTACTTGGAATGGCAAAGCCCATCCCTTCAACACTCGTTCCGGAATTATCACTTGCTAGTTTCATGGAATTGATACCCACCACTTGGCCGGCTAAGTTGATCAACGGACCGCCAGAGTTCCCGGGGTTGATCGCGGCATCCGTTTGAATGACCGTTGCGTTACCCGTTTGTTGATTGGTGGCTTCATCCGTAGTAGCCACCGTCCGTTTCTTAGCTGAAATAATCCCTTCAGTCAGAGACGTTGCGTATTGCGAACCCAATGGTGAACCAATAGCAAGCGCCGTTTCACCAACTTTAATGTTATCGGAGTTACCAAAAGTGGCCACCTTCGACACATCGGCACTGTTAACTTTCAACACAGCGAGATCAGTAACCGCATCTTTGCCGACTAACTTAGCATCGATCTTCTTACTATTGCTCAAAATCACTTCCAGCGCGTTAGAACCGGCAACCACGTGATTATTCGTGACGATATAAGCACTGTTACCGGCCTTCTTATAAACGACACCTGAGCCTTCCGAGCTGGCCTGCAGACTGCCATTAGAAGAGTTGCCATTAGACTGATTACCGCCTAAGATGCCATTCAAACTATTGGAGGACTGGTTCTCCTTCTTCAAGTTGATAACTGAGACTACTGAATTTTTAACGTTTGAAAAGGCTGTTGAAGCTTGTGAGCTGACATTGACCTTCATATTACTGGTTGAGGCTGTTCCGGATTTATTGGAACCGGCTGGAACTGAACTGGTATCGCGATTGCTGATGTAAGTTGCACCGCCATACGCAATACCACCACCTAGTAGACCCGCTACTAAAGCCGTTACGGCAACTTTAATCAGCAGGCCGCGATTATTATTAGATCCTGGTTTTTGTTGATTATCCATACTCCGCGCGAATCGCGCTTCCCTCCTTGTATGTCATCACAATTTAGGTTAAGTGATGAACGCCGTTATTTAGGGCATGATACCGTCCCATAAACTGACTCAATTAACATACTCATGAATCTATTTTACCCATGATGTGTGAAATTTGTTTGAAGCTTTCCTCGAAAAAAGGATAAATTTTTCTAAAAGAATTTAAAAAGATCAGAGCGTGACTAACCCACTGGCCTTTTCTGGATCCGTATCCAGAATTTTAAAATCATGGTTAACGCCGAAATCATGGTCTTCCATGATCGAAGCAACGGTCAGACGGGCTAACGACTTCATGTTGTTTTCCTGACTCAAGTGACCCAAAAAGATCCGTTTGGTGTGATTGCCCAAAACATCCATCATCACGTCAGCACCGTCTTCATTGCTTAAATGACCGGTGTCACTCAAGATCCGCTGCTTCAACGGCCATGAGTAACTGCCCATCCGCAGCATTTCAACGTCATGATTACATTCCATCAAGTAGGCATCAGCATTCTTGATCACACCCTCGACATGGTCTGATACGTAGCCGGTGTCCGTGAGTACTACAAAGCTCTTACCACCGCTGTGAACGGCGTAAAATTGAGGCTCAGCAGCATCGTGGGAGACCGTAAAGGATTCCACGTCTAGATCGCCCATGCTCAGAACGGAATCTGGCGCAATGATGTTTTTTTGAGCCAATGGGATCTTACCAATTTTACTGGCCATAGCATCCCAAGTCCCCTGGTTCGCATAAACGTCCATACCGTAACGCCGTGCTAAAACCCCCACGCCCTTGCGATGATCTGAATGCTCATGAGTTACGAATAGGGAATCAACGTCACTTAGATCCCGGCCGATGGACTGCATGAGATTCTCAATTTTTTTGCCACTTAACCCGGCATCGATCAGAATCTTGTGATCAGCCGTTTCCACATAGGTACAGTTACCCGTACTGCCGCTGGCTAGAACACTGACCTTTAAGCCGTCATTTTGCTTTTGCATAAACTGCCCAACTTCCTTTTTTTAAATACAAAAGGCCCCACCAACATGGTCATTGGTAGGGTCGTGAATAATGGTCCTCAATGATTGCTCGTCGTTACTATTACAACGCATTTTACAGCGAAACGCAATCATTAAATACTACTTATATGTCATTATGTGAGGGTGAAAATTTCTGAATTTGCATTGCTGGTTTGATTATTATCACCAGTCTTAATGACCTCACCCGTGTAAGCATTCACCCGCTTTAAAATAATTGAAGATGAATTGTTAAGCTTCACTGCAAACACCCAAGTCGGTAAGAAGACACACTGCCCGCGCGCCGTTAAGAGCCGCGTGTAAGCCAAATGAACCCAGGAAACTTTGGCACCGTTAGGAATTTCATTGTACTGGTATAACCAGGTCAATGCCCGTTCCTCACTGATCGTTTTGGTTTCTTCCTTCAAAATTTTAACGTTTGATAGATAGTTTTGACTGTAACCGACTACCTGATGCTGACTGTTCAGATCAAAGCGGATCTGACCAAAATGCGAATAGACCGGCTTTTGAGCAACGTGCTGAACGTAAATTACCTCACTGCTACTGGATAACTGCTTGCTGTAGCTATACTGCTGCCCCTCAGCAATCAGTCCCGGATTAGTGATAATTTTATCTAGGGTTTGTTTCGCTGAACCGTTAGTTAGCTTAATGGGTGTTTTGAATTCACTGACCAATTCGTTGCCGCTAAACCGGACGTCTTGCTCCTGTAACTTAGGCGCGTCCTGTCGCAGTGAATCGTCATTATTTCCTGAGAAATAATACCCTTCATACTTTTTGGTAGTCGGTGTACTAAACGTAATTTGGTCCTTATGCATCTCTTCTAAGATATTATTATTCCCAGTAGCAGTTGAATCACCAACGTTACTGTGGTTAAACATCATAAATAAGAGCACATCCATCGCAATAAAAATCACTAAGAAAATCCACTGAATTCGTTTAAAATTCACGTCCGGCTACCCCCTTTCACTCTTGACCAGTTAATTTACCGTAACTTTCCCACTGGTTGCCGATCTTAACGTACCAGGTCGGTAATAGATTAACCACTTTGGGTAGAGTTTTATCCCGGCTCCATTCATAGCCCAGTTCAATATCCTGAATCTTATTTTCCCGGACGCCAGCAGACTTAAGGTGCGAAAGTAAGTCTTGGGTCGACATCACGGTAGCTGAACTTTGAACCGGTGGAATCGGTACCTGTAAGCTATCCAATGAGAATTGCATCCGGTACGATGACTGATCTAATACCCGCATTTGAATGGCGCCAAAATCACTCTGATCAAAGACTGGCAGCCCACCGGCATACGTCCGGAAAGTTGCAGTATCCGTACCGGAATCATAAGAGTAAAAGCGGATGTTATCTAGTGGCATCCCCACCATAATAAATTGCTCATAGACGTGATTCATTGTCTGTAGGAAACTACTGCTCTTAACTTGTGAATTATAGTTCGTAAAGGTGACCGTATCCGTCGACTTATTGATGTTCATATGTCGGAAACCGTGATCATCATAATCGGTACTGTTCTTGTGCCGCTTAACCTGGATGTTGCTGTTCGCATTCGTCGTCATGATCCGGTTTGCATAATAGTCCTGCGTTTGCTGCGTCAACTGGTAACTATAAGTCCGCACTTTGAAGCTATTAGGATGATTCAAAATAACCTTGTTGTTCACTAACCTAAAGGAAACTGGATGCTTCACCATTTGATCAGCTAAAACGTGTCGCAGCTTACCTGTACGATTATTTTTTAACGTCACCCGAACGATCCGATAGCCCTGATCATTTAACAAATAAAGGTGCTTGGGATCGTTTAATAACAGCTGCATCCGGCTAAACTTCTGATTTGGGAACTTCAATTGATTGTTGAAGGCTTTTCGAAAGAAGTTGACCGAAATCGCAGAATTATAATTTAGCAAAACCGTATCGTGCCGTTTTAATTGCTTGAGATATTTTTGAGAATTCCCATGACTGACGCTTTGGGCATTATCCGCTGTAAAATGACTCATTCGATCTCGTAGATCAGTCGCCACGTTCACGCGATTATCAGTCAGCATTTCTTGTTTACCGGACTTGCTGGTTGAGACGAATTGAGAGGGTAAATAAATATCTTGAAAAGTGGTGTTATTACTGTTATCGGTATTTTTAGTCACTTTAGTGCGACTGCTTAAGTTCGAGTGAGCCGGATTCGTCCACATCATTCCTGATAGTCCTAAACTGATTAGGATTGCAATCACCAGACTCGTTGGCAGCCATAAATTTCTAAGCTTCATCCCAGAGATCATCCCCCTCATCGTAAGGTTCGTATGGCAGTGAAATGTAGAAGGTGGAGCCGTGACCTTCACGACTCTCTACCCAAATTTTGCCACCCAATGACTGGACAACTTCTTTGGAAATCGCCAGGCCAAGCCCCGTACCGCCTTGCGCACGGGAACGCGCTTTATCGACCCGATAGAACCGGTCGAAAACGTGGGGAATATCAGCCCTAGGAATCCCTAATCCCTGATCAGCAATACTTAAGATCACATTGTTGTTGGTTTCAATCAACCGGCAAGTGATAATTCCGCCATCCGGTGAATACTTGATGGCATTATTCATGATGTTATCGATCACTTGGGTAAACCGGTCAGTATCAATTTCAACCCACAGATCACGCTTAGTAAATTCCCGCTTAATGGTGTAATGCTTATCAGACCGGTCTTTTTGCTCATCACTATCGATGATCATATCAAACCGGTTCAAAATATAGTTATACAGTTCATTAAGATTAACTAGTTCCAAATTAAGCTTTTGGGTCCCTGAATCCATTCTTGATAGGGTCAAGAGATCATTGATCATCCGAATCATACGGTCGGTTTCTTCTTGCGTAACCTTTAAGAACTTGGGTGCGATCTTAGGATCTTTCCAAGCACCATCGGATAACGCTTCAACGTATGACCGTACACTGGTTAACGGGGTCCGTAATTCATGGGACACGTTAGAAACAAATTGTTTGCGATCTTGATCGATCTTTTGCTGTTCAGTTACATCGTGCAGCACACAGGCCAGCCCACTAATAAACCCAGATTCACGCTGGATCAGTGAGAAATAGGCCTGCAGGATCAGATCATGGTCGTCAGTAGAGAAGTCCAGCATAATTTCATCCGGATCTTCCAGTAAATCACGTAACGTATATTGGTCGCGAATCTTTAAAATATCCAAAATCGACTGACCAATCGCCTGATTGGAGTCGATATCCAAAAATTCAACGGCTGTTTCGTTAATAATCGTCACGTTTCCACGACGATCAGTGGCAATCACACCATCGGTCATGTGGGCCAAAACCGAGTTCAGCCGCCCACGTTCAGATTCCGTGGACTCTTGTGCTTCTTCCACACGAACAGACAGGTTATTAACCGCACTGGCTAACTGACCCAATTCATCATTACCATAAACTTGAACCTGCCCAGAATAATCTCCGCGAGCGATTCGCTGTGTCTGTTCCTTCATTTCAGTAATTGGCACAGTAATTGCCCGGGAAATAACGATTGATAAAATTAAGCCCATGATGATCGCAATAACGGCTGCACCAAGGTAGATTGCAGTCACTTTGCTGATACTGTCATACACGCTTTCCAGGTTGGCACGAATGTACACGACCCCAACGGGCGTACTACTCCCGCTGCTTTGCTTAATTAATGGTGTGACTTTAGTGTAATAATATTGATTTGATGACGCATCAAACGTCGTTGTTTCACTGCCAGCACTGTTATTATAAATGACCTTTTTAACGGTGTCGTCAGTGGTTTTTTGACCAACGATTTCCTGATTGTTGGCCTCATTGGTTCCCCGAATGGTGCCCTTATTGTCGATGACGCGGATCTGCGCGTTCGCCGTGCTAGGAATATTGGCATCAGACAGGAGAATGCGAATCTGGCGATCAGCTGAGGTCGTATTAGACCGTGCCAGCTGAGACGTTAAGTTCGTACTGACGTAACGTTGCAGTGAAATTTGGCTTTTGAATTGTCGCAAATTTTGAGTCTCTAATTGCTGCACAAAAGCGGCTCCGACAATTTCCAATGTAATAATGAGCATCATCGCGAATACGAACGCGATTTTGAATTGTATCGAATGATACCATTTAATTTTTCGTTTCACGTTACCGTTTACCCCTTAAACGTCTTGCATGCGTAAGTTTACGCCTGACCCGACTCGCTTTCAGTATTCCGTAAATAATACCCCACACCACGACGGGTAACTAACCACGTTGGGTGACTAGGATTATCTTCAATTTTTTCACGCAGTCGACGTACGGTCACATCAACTGTTCGGACATCACCAAAATAATCGTAACCCCATACTGTTTGCAGCAGGTGTTCACGCGTCATGACTTGGCCAATATGCTGGGCCAGATAATGCAGTAATTCGAATTCACGGTGGGTCAATTCAATGTTTTGACCACGTTTAGAAACGGAATAGGCATCTGGATGAATGACCAGATCACCAATTTCGATGTCTTTGTTTTCCTCTTCTTCCGGCTGAGCTGCGTTAACGGTGTTTTGTCGGCGCAGGTTAGCCTTAACTCTGGCAACCAGTTCACGGTTGGAAAATGGCTTCGTAACATAGTCATCAGCACCCAGTTCCAAGCCTAAGACCTTGTCTAGTTCGGAATCCTTAGCAGTGACCATAATGATTGGCATATCGTGTTTCATCCGTACCTGACGGGCAACTTCCAGCCCATCGATCTTCGGTAACATTAGGTCCAAGATAATTAAATCTGGATTAACTTCTTCAACTTTTTGAAGGGCTTCTTCACCATCATGGGCGACCACCACTTCGTAACCTTCTTTAGTTAGGTTAAATTTTACAATGTCAGTAATTGGTTTTTCATCATCGACAACGAGAATAACTTTTTTCATCTGAACATATCCTCCTTCAGATAACGATTCGTTCAAGTATATAAATTTTTAGTTTTAGGTGCTTTTCGGTCATTCCAACGCAGTAGCACGGGCCACGCAGGAGAATTCAAGTAGGCGGCAGGTACATTTGGATAATATCTGCACAAGGCTTATTATATCACAGTATTTTACATTACGCGAAATGGCTAACCTCGCATGAAATAAGCGTTTACAGCATAAAAGATAACTTGTTTGTATGATACAATCAATTTGCTTGAAATAATCCAGTATCTGCCCATTATTTATATTTTTTAAGTTTTTTGGCACTTTTTTTCAAAAAGTTGTTGCCAATCACTTTTTATCATGATATATTAGTAAACGTTGATTAAGACAGAACTTAATCGCGAGGCATTAAATATGTCGATATGGGCAGTTAGCTCAGCTGGCAGAGCAACGGACTCTTAATCCGTGGGTCCAGGGTTCGATCCCCTGACTGCCCATCATATACAGGTTCTTCGTCAACTGTTGTTGGTGAACAAAATATTGGAGTTCTAATCACTTGGTGATTAGAGCTCTTTTTGTATGAACTCGAAAAGCGAACAGCACTC
>NZ_BJDO01000069.1 GCF_005405185.1 Secundilactobacillus hailunensis | reverse complement strand
AAATAGTGTAGTGTCCTATTTGCGTGTTCAAATATAATAATGGTATAGAAAAAGGAGTTGAAAGGCAAACTGCCTATCAACTCCAAATATCGTAGCACCGAAAACATAGAAGAACCAGTTCCTAATATTTGGCACCACATTGAGATACAATATCACTAAAAATAGCACGCTAACAAAGTGTATAAAAAGTTTGACCTTTACTGATAAAAAATAAAAAAGTTTTCAGTTGCGATTTTAAGCCAATTTAAAGTGAATATCAAAACGCTGATATAACAGCACTTATAGCCCATATTTTAAAAGCAATTAGCACTCTCGATATTCGAGTGCTAATTGCTTGCATTCCTGACCAATACTGACTAATATATACACTGTAAGGTTGGTAAGGAGGTAACAAGCACCGAGTTATCGGCCTTAGCTAAAAATTCTGAAAGGGGTTTTTCTCTATGACAAACTTATTAGCAAACAGAAACATTAATGATATGGATCCAATGAACTTCTTCAACGACTTCGGCAACTTTGGTCAGAAGTTCTTTAATGATGATGAAATGAAGACTGATATTAAAGAAAACGACAAAGATTACGAAGTCTCCGCTGAACTGCCTGGTTTTAAGAAGGATGGCATTCACATTGATTATCGTGACAACACGCTACGGATCAATGCCGTTCACAACTTAGATAAGGAAGATAAGGATGAAAAGGGCCGCGTCCTTCGTCAAGAACGTAGCTCAAGCAACGTTACCCGCAGCTTCTATCTGCCAGGCGTTGATCAAGATAATGTCAAGGCAACCTACGATGGCGGCATTTTGAAATTAACATTGCCAAAGATGACTGAAGATCAGCAAGACAGTCACCACATCAGCATTGACTAATCGTTGTTGAAAATTTGATTGCAGCTACCAAAAAGACGCACCGAATTAAGTTTCGGTGCGTCTTTTTTGTTTAATCGTGATAAACCTTGTATTGTTTACCAGTTTCGTAAACCAGTTCGGGATCGTCTCCGGTACGTTGATTACGGTTCAATAAATCAACCATACCGCATTCGTCTTCGGAGAGGTCAAAATCTAATTGGCAGTTTTCTTTGATTCGGCTAGGGGTCTTGGATTTAGGAATGATGGCAACTCCGTTTTGCAGGTGCCACTTTAAAATTAGCTGAGCAACCGAAACGTGATGGTGATCCGCCATTTTCTTTAACATTTCATCATCTAGGGTGACGCCACGTCCCAGCGGACTCCAGGCTTGCGTCACGATGTCGTGGGCTTTATCAAATTGGACTAGTGCGCGCTGGTTAAGGTACGGATGTAATTCAACTTGGTTAACAACGGGCATTTCCTTGGCCTTAGTTTTTAAGAGTTCTAGGTGGGCCATGCTAAAGTTAGAAACTCCAATTGATTTCACCTTACCGTCTGCCTTGAGTTTTTCCAGTGCGCGCCACGTATCAAAGAAGTACTTCTGAACCGGCCAATGAACTAGTAACAGATCAAGGTAGTTCGTTTTGAGCCGTTTAAGTGAATCATCAACTGTTTGAATCGTATGATCATAGCCCTGGCTGATTTCGGCCACTTTGGTCGTGATAAAGACCTGGTCGCGCGGAATTTGCAGGTTGACTAACGTTTGACCCAGAAAATCTTCGTTGCGGTAGATCTGGGCGGTATCAAATAACCGGTAGCCGGCATCGAACGCCGTTTTAATCGTTGTATCCATCATTTCTTGTGTATTGATCAAGTAAGTCCCAAACCCGACCAGCGGCATTTCGTTACCGTCTGCCAGTTTAACTGTTTTTTCAACCATTTACAGTACCCCTTCTCTGATAGTCTTCATATCCATTATAGCAAAAGCGCTTACAAATATTGGTATTTCCTTAAAGAAAGTAGCAGATTGCCCCAAGTAGGCTAGAAGTTTTGTACAATACTGTTAATAGATACGAAGGGTGGTTTGGTGTATGCCGATTTCACAGGGTCTAACAGCAAAACAAGTGCAGCAGCGAATCGATGCCGGGCAGCAAAACGAGCCGGCGCCGTCTTTAACACGGTCAATCAAGGAAATCTTCCGGGATAATTTACTGACCTGGTTTAACTTGATCAACCTAGTTTTAGGCGCGTTAGTGCTGATCACGGGGAGCTATAAAAACGAACTGTTTTTGGGCGTCGTAATCGTGAATACGGCTATCGGCATTATTCAAGAAATTCGCTCCAAACACCAAATCGATAAAATGAGTCTTCTGTCTGAATCGACTTATCAGGTTCAGCGAGCGGAAGGCACTGTCCAGCTTCATCAAGACGCAATTGTCCAAGATGATCTGTTAGTGATGCAGCGGGGCGATCAGTTACCAGTCGACGGCATTGTTAGAGTCACTAATGGGATTGAAGTTGATGAATCCCAGATTACTGGTGAAGCTACGCCAATTACTAAGCAAACGGGGGACACAGTTGTTTCCGGTAGTTTCTTGGTGAGCGGGCAAGCAGTCGTCCAAGCGACGCACGTTGGGGCGAAGAGTTTCATTAATACGTTATCCGGCGAAGTACAGTCAGGTGAGAGCACGAATAGCCAGCTGCTCAATACCATTAACCGCATCATTAAGATCTTAACCATCGTGATCGTACCCCTGGGTGCCATTCTTTTTGTTTCAAGACTGTTAAATCACAGCAGTATTAACCAAGCGATATTAGGTACTACGGCGGCCATGATCGGGATGATTCCTGAGGGGTTGGTTTTGCTGACCTCGGTTTCTTTAGCGGTTTCTGCCATGAACCTTGCTCATCACCGGGTTCTTGTTCGGGAACTTCCCGCCATTGAAGGACTAGCTCGAGTTGATGTTTTAGGCTTGGATAAAACGGGGACCATCACCAGTGGTAAATTGCAGCTGAGCAAAATTATCCCGTTGAATCATCAAACACTCGATCAAGTAAAGCTGATCGTGGGCGGAACGATCAACGCAATCGGCGATGATAACGAAACTGCTCGTGCCCTGAATAGTGCGTTAGCCGATCCGGGCTGGCAGGCCACTCAGGTCGTACCGTTTTCTTCAGCTCGGAAGTGGAGCGGTGTCCGGGTTGAACAGCAAAACTACGTCATTGGTGCACCGGAATTTATGCTCAAACAGGTTCCAGCTGAGCTGGCGAAGCAAATTGAAGGGTACGCTGCGGATGGGTTACGGGTCTTGTGCATTGCTCAAACCTCTGAACTGCAGCCTGATAATTTAGGTGAAGTAACCTTGCTGGGGTTGATCTTAATCGAAGATGAGATTCGCGAAAATGCCGTTGAAACATTTCGTTATTTTCAAAATCAGGACGTGGCGTTAAAGGTTATTTCTGGTGATAATCCCACTACAGTAGCTAATATTGCTTCTCGAGCAGGCATTAAGCATTGGGATAAATTGATTGATATGAGCAGTTTAGGCGATGATATTGATTATGATCAATTAGTAGCGAAGTATACCGTTTTTGGCCGGGTAACACCGACCCAGAAAAAGCAGTTAGTAATGGCTTGGCAGCGTGCTGATCATACGGTTGCGATGACTGGCGATGGCGTGAACGATATTTTAGCGTTGCGGCAGGCAGACTGCGGAATTGCCATGGCCAGTGGCAGTGAGGCAACTAAGAGTATTGCTGACTTTGTGCTGGTTGACTCCAACTTTGATGCTATGCTCAACGTCCTTAATGAAGGTCGGCGCGTGATCAATAACATTGAACGGGTGGCGGCGCTATACTTAATTAAAACAATGTATTCGGTCGCTTTGAGTTTGATCTTCATTTTTATGAGCAACGGGTATCCGTTTCAGCCGATCCAGTTAACACCGATTTCAGTCCTGACCGTTGGGATTCCGACGTTTTTCCTGGCACTGGAGCCGAACTACCAGCGGATATCCGGTCAATTCATGAGGCAGGTCATGGTGATTGCGGCGCCCGCGGCCATCTGCGTGGTGACGTATATTCTCGTTATTGACCTGTTTGGCGGTGTGCAATTTAATTTGAACTACGCGGAAACGTCGACCCTATCAGTGTTATTAACGGGTGCGGTTTGTTTGGTGGCGCTGCTGATGGTTGCCAGACCGCTTAACCGGTTGAAATTAGGGTTAGTCGTGTTAATGGGCGGCTGTTTTGTCCTGATCTTTGTGTTCTTTGGTAAACTGTTCTCGTTAGAAGGTATCTTTAACTGGGCAATGGCACTCTTTTACTTGCCGCTGTTAGCAAGTGTGTATCCCTTCTTCTATCTCGTTCAAGAGATCGTTGGCAAGCGGATCCTAGCCCGAATTGATTGGCGTTGATATGGGTTTAATATATCGGATTATCTAGTTACTAAAACCAGATAAACGTGTTACACTAATTATAATGTAGTTAATCATACGACATAAAAAGGAGTGGCAATATGGCAGAATTCGATCAGTATCACCGCTGGGAAGCTCAGATTCGGCAAGTTCAGTTACCGCACTGGAGTGAACTGCCCAAGTTTGATTTGTATATGGATCAGGTCGTGGCGTTTGTTAACGATGCAATTGGGCAGCTAGGTGTGGAACTGATTACGCCCGCCATGATCAATAATTACGTGAAGCACCAAGTGATCATTGCGCCGGTCAAAAAGAAGTATCAGACCATGCAGTTGGCCGATCTACTCTTGATTGGGCTGCTGAAGCCACTCTTTTCAACGGAAACGATCCGGCACGGCATTGATCAAGTGACTGCCGGTGACTTCCCGAAACAGGCTTACGACAACTTTATTGATGTGTTGAATGAAGCACTGAAGAATTTAGGTCAAGGACAGCCGGAGACACCCGCTAAAACATTGAACGACAAGCTTATGCAGGTGGCTGCGGATACGATCGTTAACCGGATTCAATCAGAACAGTTATTGCGGATGATCGAGAAACCGATTAAGCCAATTAAACAAGTTAAGTAGAATGTTAAAAGGGCTTCGTCGTAAGGAATATGAGGCTATTGAAAATTATTTTCAGAAAAAATTTCACATATAAATAAGCTAGTAGTCGATTTCACAAACTATAAATTTAAGTGCTTTCATTATTGATTTAATCATGAAAGCACTTGTATACACCGCCAATAAAGGAACCGATATGGCTATAAAATGAGCAAAATCAATTTAGATTTACCTATTTACATTTAAAAAAAGTGTGATAATATAGTTTTTGTGAAAGAGATAACAAAGAAAACAACTCATATTTCCATAATGGAGGGTTAGAAATGTTAAAAGAAATGAATTCAAAAGAAAATAATAAACAGGCTAAAAAGCCCGTCAGTGTTACTGAACACGTTGATGCTTTAGTTAACAAAGCCCACGATGCATTGTGTGGCATGGATAACTTTACTCAAGAAAAGGTTGACCATATTGTGCACCAAATGGCAATTGCCGGTTTGGATCAGCATATGCGGTTAGCTAAACTGGCCGTTGAAGAAACTGGTCGGGGTGTTGTGGAAGACAAAGCCATTAAAAACATGTTCGCCACTGAAGAAATTTGGCACAGCATTAAGAATGACAAAACTGTTGGCATTATTGAAGACGATAAAGAACGTCAATTAATTAAAGTTGCTGAACCACTAGGAATCCTAGCTGGTGTTACACCAGTTACCAACCCAACTTCTACTACAATGTTCAAGTCATTAATTGCGGTTAAGACGCGTAACCCAATCATCTTCGGCTTCCATCCACAGGCACAGAAATGTTCTGTAGAAGCTGCTAAAGTGATGCGCGATGCAGCCATTGCAGCCGGTGCTCCAGAAGGCGTTATTCAATGGATCGAAGAACCAAGCCTTGAAGCAACCACTGCTTTGATGAACCATCCAAAGGTTGCTTCTGTACTTGCTACTGGTGGTCCTGGCATGGTTAAGGCCGCTTATTCAACTGGTAAGCCAGCTTTAGGTGTTGGTCCTGGTAATGGTCCTGCTTACATCGAAAAGACAGCTAAGATCAAGCGGGCTGTTAATGACATCGTCCTTTCAAAGACCTTTGACAATGGGATGATCTGTGCTACTGAAAACAGCATCATCATTGATGCCGACATTTATGAAGATGTAAAGAAGGAAATGAAAGCTCGTAAGGTCTTCTTCATTAAGAAGTCTGAACAAAAAGCTTTAGCTGATGCAATGTATGATCCAAAGCGTGGTAGTGTTAAAGGCCCTATCGCTGGTATGTCAGCCATTAAGATTGCTAAATTAGCCGGTATCGAAGTACCAGAAGATACTAAAGTCTTAGCTGCTGAATTAACGACAGTTGGTCCAGACAACATCCTTTCAGCTGAAAAACTTTGCCCAGTAATCTCTGTTTACAAGTCAGCCGACCATAAGGAAGGCTTCAAGATTGCTAACGATTTGTTGCACTTTGGCGGCCTTGGCCATACTGCAGCCATTCACACTGAAGACCAAGATCTAGCTACTGAATATGGGATCAAGATGAAGGCCAGCCGGGTATTAGTTAATACGCCATCAGCTCTTGGTGGTATCGGAAACCTTTACAACGAAATGATTCCTTCATTGACCCTTGGTACTGGTTCATGGGGCAAGAACTCTGTTTCACATAACGTCTCATCATTTGACCTATTAAACATTAAAACAATCGCAAAGCGGCGGAATAATATGCAATGGATTAAATTACCTCGAGTTTACTTTGAAAGGACATCAGTTCGTTACCTTGGCGATATGCCTGGCATTAAGAAAGTCTTTATCGTTGCTAGTCCAGCTATGATTAGACTGGGTTACGTTGATAAGGTACTTGGCGAACTGAAACGTCGTCCAGACGGTATGGAGTATCAACTTTTCTCAGTAGTTGAAACGGATCCTACTACTGATACAGTTGAAAAAGGCTACGAACAAATGAAGAACTTCCAGCCTGACACGATCATCGCTCTAGGTGGTGGTTCACCAATGGATGCTGCCAAAGCAATGTGGTTATTCTACGAGCATCCAGATGCAAGTTTCTTCGGTGCTAAGCAGAAGTTCTTGGATATCCGGAAGCGGACTTACCAGTTTGAAAAGGCTAAGAAGGCACAATTTGTTGCTATTCCAACCACTTCAGGTACTGGTTCAGAAGTGACACCATTTGCTGTTATTACTGATGCTAAGACCCACGTTAAGTACCCATTAGCTGACTACGCATTGACACCAGACGTTGCTATTGTGGACTCGCAATTCATCGAAACGCTGCCTAAGAAGGCTATTTCATACGCTGGTTTGGATGTCTTGACCCACTCTATTGAATCGTTTGTTTCAAACATGGCTTCAGATTACACTCGTCCATGGTCACTGCAAGCAATCAAGTTAGTCTTTGAAAACTTAACGGCTTCATATAATGGTGATCTCCAAGCGCGTGAAAAGATGCACAACGCAGCTACCATTGCCGGGATGGCCTTCGGTAACGCCTTCTTAGGTGTTAACCACTCAATCGCCCACAAGCTTGGCGGTGAGTTCGGACTTCCTCATGGTTTGGCAATTGCGATTACCTTACCACACGTTATCCGTTACAACTTTAAGGAACCTCGTAAGCTGACTACTTGGCCTAAATACGAATACTTCCGTGCGGATGAAGACTACGCTGAAATTGCCCGTTACATTGGTTTAACTGGCAAGAACAAGGAAGAACTTAAAGAAGCTTTGGTACACAAGATTATCGATTTAGCTCACTCAGTTGACGTTACTTTAAGCTTGAAGGCTAACGGCGTTGATAAGAAGCACTTCGATGAAAAGGTTGATGACTTGGCCGAATTAGCTTATGAAGACCAATGCACGACCGCTAACCCTAAGGAACCACTCATCGGCGAATTGCGTCAGATTATGATCGATGAATATGATGGTAAGGGTGTGGAGAAATAGAGCGTAAAAAAAGACGCTTAGCTCCCAGAATATAAGAGAAATAGCCCCATACAGTCCGGTTTTGACTGTGTGGGGCTATTTCTCTTATATGGCCGGGAGCTGTCTTTTTTTGCGCGTTTTCTACCAAAAGACAACCCTTTTATAAGATGGTTTAGGGAAATTAGGGCATACTTAAATAGACCTACTGATTTTAGCTTTTTTCGTGATAAAATA
>NZ_BJDO01000068.1 GCF_005405185.1 Secundilactobacillus hailunensis | reverse complement strand
AAATAGTGTAGTGTCCTATTTGCGTGTTCAAATATAATAATGGTATAGAAAAAGGAGTTGAAAGGCAAACTGCCTATCAACTCCAAATATCGTAGCACCGGAAAAATGAAAATTTTTCCAACAAAAAAACCGACCCTCTCAGGTCAGCTCTGCACCGCGTTGTTCTCTTAAGCGGGTAACGGGAATCGGACCCGCGACTCAAGCTTGGGAAGCTTGGATTTTACCACTAAACTATACCCGCACAACACTAACTATATTATCATACTAGGCGCATTTTGTCAGCATCATTTGCATAAAAATGAACTTTTCTGAAATAGTTAGCTGTAAACTGGTTACTCTGCCTTTGCTTTAACTGGTTTGGCGTCCTCTTTACGCACAATTGCGCGGTTGTTGAGTTCACCGACCAGAATACGATCTTCATCGTCAAATGATAAAATGTGAATTAAAACCGAGTTTTCATAGACCTTCTCGATCTCACCTTCAAAGTCGTGTACGAAAGAGCCAAATTTAGCGCCCTGTACGTAATCACCGATTTTATGTTCAGCCATGAGTTATTCTCCTCCACTTCGCATGATGAAAAAGATAATAACAAATATCTTCGGTAAATACAAGCCTCAACTACATATTCGTTAAAATTTCTAGAAAAATAACCTTCACTTAAGATTTCCAATTGGAAGTACGCTTCACAGGCCCAGCGTGGTAGACTTAGGATAAATGTTTAATCGCGGTATTACTATTAATATGCACCTAATTTTTACGCAAGGACGTGATCACATGTGGCTCAGCATTTACTTTGCCAGTTTGATACTTCTCATTCCCATAACGATTATCGGACTTAGCCGAACATCCGAAAAACACATCTCCCAGTTTCTTATTCTGGACCGCATCGTCTACCTCATCATGGCAACCGGCATGGTGGTCTTGATGATCCGTACTTTTCACCACGCCCCACTGTTAGTCTCTTTAAAGGGCATATTGGCGGTGTTAGTCATCATCATTATCGAAATGGCATTCGGCCACAAACAGGAACATTCGTTATCCATTGTCTGGAGCGTCGGTATCACCATCTTGATCCTTATAACGGCTGCAGTTAGCGTTATGTTGACGTTGCATTCGATATAAGTCATTTCATACTAAAAGAGTGAATTTCCCAAATCGGAAATTCACTCTTTTTATCATCAAATCAAAGTCACTGCTTCTGCGTCTTCAAAGCCAGTTCCAACGACCGGTCAACCAAAATCGATTGACTATCGATCATCGGCTTATCCGTAACCGGTTCACGGTCCTGCGCTAATGACAGTTCAGTGCAGCCAAGTACTAAGGCATCACAGCCGGTCTCGTCAAACATCTGCTGAACCAACCCATGGTAAAGTCTGCGGTCAACGTGGTTGTTTTCCTTGATGTTATCGTAGATCAGCTGATTCGTCTGATCCTGTACGGAGCGGCTGGGTGCCAGAAATTCATAGCCGGCAGCCTTGATTTCTTGATCGTAAATATGATCAAAAATCGTCCCTTCTGTGGCAATTAGACCGATCTTGCGCGCGTTGGGATACTTAGTCTTAATTTCTTTAACCGCTTCACGTGGCATGTGCAGAATGGGAATATCAGTCACCGCCTGCATTTCATCATAGAAATAATGAGCCGTGTTACATGGTAACGCAAAGAAATCTGGTCCCAATTTACTCTGATCCTTAATGTCTGCCACTAAGGGGGTCAATGGATTAGGCTGATTGTGATCCTTAATGTAAGCCGTCCGGTCAGGCACCGTTGAGTGGTTGACCAAGATGTAGTTCAAATAATCCTGGTCACGGTTCGCAGGTGTCCGTTCGTTTAGCTGATGGATATAGGTTTCGGTAGCTTCCGTACCCATACCGCCAATAATCGTAAAGAAGTGTTTCATTGTACTCACCCTTTGTTTTCAGCGAAGTACCGGTCGAAGTTCTTCGTGTAGTTATGATTCATCCACTTGATCAACGCCCAGCGCTTCAAGTTCATATCTTTTGAATATTGATACGTTGTGCCATAACGACCCGCGCGAATCAATTCTAGCGCGTGGTCTTTGTCGGCGTTTTCGCGAGCGTACTTTTTGAAGACCTTTACGGGAACCCCTAACCAAAGCGCGTGCTTGGATTCGTCCTGGTTACCGTACACCGTGGGCTGGTCAACTAGATCCTGCTTCACGTAGTCCTTGACGACCCAGTCAGCCAGATTATAGCCGTTCAGGGTAACAAAGAAGCTGCTACGGCCCTGACGCAAGTTAATTTCAAATAGTTTGAATGTGTCATCACGACTATCATACTTCATATCAAAGTTAGCGTAGCCGGTGAACTTAATTTTTTCCAAAAAGTCCTGAATCTGCTTGTAGATTTTTTCGTTATACTCCGGCAAAATCGCGACGTAATTCCCGATAGCGGATGGTGCTGGGTCTTCCAGTAACGGGTGGCCGAGGCACATCATCTTTACGTGATGGTGCTGGTCAACGTAGGCGTTTAACACGCGCATGTTGCTGTCGTCACCAGGAATGAAGTCCTGCAAAATAAAGTCGGACTTGTAGCCGTTAGCGTAAGCCGCGTTCAACACCTTGTCGAATTCTTCTCGGGATTGAATCCGAAAGGCTTTTTTCCGGCCTTCAAAATGTACGTCGAGCCATTCTACACTGTTGGCTGGCTTCAAGGCAACTGGATAGTCAAACGGCTGCTCAACTTGATCTTGATGCTCATGATCAGCCTTGGAGATCGTCCGAGTTGCAGGATACGGCAACTTGTATTTGTCACAGACTTCGTAGAAACGTTCCTTGTTGTTCAAGTGTTTCAGCATATCGTAGTCGATATAAGGACAAACAAACACATCAGAGAGTTCGTCCTTGTGCTTAGCAATCAGTTCAGCATAACCGTCACCGCAGCCAATCAAAATGACGGGTTCCTTGTGGTCACGGTACCGTTCCTTGATCTTGCGCATGGAATCGATCCAAACTGGATCTTCGGCAAAGCCGGGGATCAGTTCCAAATCAACGATCTTCGTGTAACGTGTTGGTGCCAACTGAATTGAAGCAATGGCCTTAACGGGCTGATGGTAGAGCTTATAAAATGAACGTGCCATCCCGTAAACGTTAAAGTCACTCCCCAGCAAAATTGGGGTAAATTTTGGTGCTTCTTGCATTGTTAAAGTTCCTCCACAACCTGTTTGGCAATCGTTACGTCCGTTGGATAAGGCGTATCGACACCGTTAATTTTCTGGTAGGCGTCTTCGCCCTTCCCAGCTAGCACGACAATGTCGTCTTTAGTACTCATTTCAATCGCGGTTTTAATCGCTGTTGCGCGATCCATCACAAATTTAACTTGCACCCGATCATGATCGATGTGGGCGTCAATTTCTTTAGCAATCTTCTTCGGGTCTTCAAAAGCCGGATCATCCGTCGTTAAAATGGCAATGTTTGCTTTTTCACTCAGCGCCTTGCCAAATCCTGCGCGACGAGAAACGCCTTTGTTACCGGTACTGCCGACCACCACAATCACGCGACCGGCATCCGTCTGCGCCTCCAAAAAGGTCAGCAGCGCTTTTAGACTGGCGTAATTATGCGCATAGTCAATGTAGATCGTCCCGTGATCCTTGCTGGTGACCATTTCCATCCGCCCAGGCACATGAACACCAGTCAACGCGGTTTTAGCATCCTCGTAGCTGGCACCGGCAAGGGCGCTGGCCATAATGGAACTGACCGCGTTAGATTCGTTAAAGTCTCCGGCAATATGCAGTTCATAACTGCCATCAATTGCCAGCACTTTGCCCTTATCAGACAGCGCGGACACTTGGAAATCGCTTTGGTGCAAGGTTTCGTTAGTGTTCTTAAAGGTTACGTCTAAGTCCAAAGGCATCTGAACCTTAGTACCCTCACGCGCATACAGATAAATGTTTTCTGGCTGGGTCGTCGTTTTCGCTGCGTAATAGATATCAGCTAGATGATCCGTTTCAGCGTTAATAATGCATTTGTCAGAGTTGACTAACAACTGCTCTTTACAATGTAAGTAATCCGCAAAGGTTGGGTGTTCATTTTCACCGATATGGTCCGGCGTAATGTTGAGGAAGATGCCCACGTTATACCGCAAACCATAGACCCGGTTCTTCTTGTAAGCCTGCGAAGAAACTTCCATCACCAAATGGGTCATCCCGTTATCCACCGCGTGACGCATATCATGGAATAGATCCAATGATTCTGGCGTGGTCAAATGTGATTTGAAACGGTCTTCCGGTGCGTTGCCCACAATGCGGTCAATGGTTGAAAATAACGCTACCCGATCGTGGGTATGTTCCCTTTCGATACCGTATGTGAAATAAGAAGACGTGGTTTTGCCCTTGGTTCCAGTAAAGGCAATCACAAACAGCTCATTTTGCGGATAGTCGTAAAAAGCAGCGCCCAGTATCGACATCGCTTTTTGAATGTCGCTGACGAGAATCGAAGTCATCCCTTCACCCTCGTTATAGCGCGTTTCAGAGACGTAAGCCGTAGCGCCCGCCCGTTTAGCATCCGCTAAATAAGCAGCTTTAAAATTACCCTTACAAAAGAACAGCGTATCAGGCTGAACCGTTTTTGAATTGTAAGTCACGTGTGAGAACTTTTGATCATGCTCAGAAGTCGTCACAGCAGTTAATAAATCATGTTCCCGTAATAAAGTCACCACTTGGGTAATATCAAGTGACATGGCTAATTCATCTCCAATAATTGAGTCCTAGACTCTATTGTTTCACAATTTTATTCAAAAAGAAACCGACATTTCAGCCGGTTTCATATTGAAGTGTGCAGTTTAGTTAGCAACTGGGATCTTGTCGATATCCGTACGGTGAACCTTGCTGATCGTATCTGCAGAAGTATTTTCTGGGAAGTAAACTTCATACCAGAGAATAAAGGTGTAGATCGTAAAGATCTTTTGCATCGATGATTTACCGTTGATATGTTCTTGGAGAATATCAAGTAATGCATCAGTGTTGAAGAACTTCTTCGCAACGTCTGAGGTAAAGGCCTCTTCGATCCGCTTACGGTACTTATCTTCCTTGATCCAGCTAGCAATTGGAGATGGGAAACCCATCTTTTCCTTCTTCGCAATCCGCTCTGGCAGCTCAGATAAGGCAGCAGTTCGCAGCGAAACCTTGGTTTCAGTACCGCGAATTCTGGTCTTGATTGGCATGGTCGAAGCAAATTTAGCGACTTCTTTATCAACCAATGGTGTCCGAACTTCCAACGAATTACACATGCTCATCCGGTCAGCCTTGTGCAAAATGTCATATGGCAGCCAAGTGTTGATGTCAAAATACTGCATCTGCGTCATTTCATCTTTGCCCTTAACATCATCGAAGATATGCTTGGTGTATTCACCCGCATCCCGGTTCAAATCAGGGTTCTTCAAGATCTTTTCACGGTCATGGTAATCAAAGACGTAGTTGACCCGGTAATAGCGTTCACTCAACGGTTCAGCACCACGGACTAAGAAACGACGGCCATGGAATCTTGGCAAGTTGACCACGGCTTTAGCCAGTCCCTTACGGACAAGCTTTGGCACGTATTTTTGATAGCGTTCAAATGGCTTAGCTTCCAGATAAGTGTTGTAGCCACCGAAGAACTCATCGGCACCTTCACCGGATAGCGCAACCTTCACGTGCTTACGGGTACCCTTAGACAGGTAGTACAGCTGCATGGCTGAAGGATTAGATAGCGGTTCATCCATGTAGTACATGATGGTTGGTAAAATGTCGAAGTAGTCATCACCGGTCATCGTTAACGGAGTGTTTTCCTGCTTAATTTCCTTAGCAAATTCCGTTGACCAGCTCAGTTCACTGTACTTTGAGTTATGGAAGCCCAAAGAAAATGACTGGATCGGCTTTAACTTAGCAGCTTCGTTCAGCACGTAGCTGGAATCGATCCCACTGGACAAGAAACTACCGACTTCAACATCGGCGATCATATGCGCGTCAACTGATTCGTCAACAAGCTTACGAATCTTCTTCGCGTCACCTTCGATGGTTTGGTTTTCATCGATATTGTCATAGTTGAATTTGTAGTATTCATGGGTTTCAGTATGGCCGTCAGCCTTATGAATAAAGTAATGGCCAGGCATCAACTTGAAGACGTTCTTAAACATGGTGTCTTTTGAAGGAATGAATTCAAAGCTCAAGTGAATGGCTAATAGATCTTCGTTCAATTCCTTCTTAAAGTTTGGATGTTCCAAGAACGCTTTGATTTCAGAAGCCCACAGGAACGTCTTGCCATCATCATAGTAGTAAAGTGGCTTGATACCAAAATGATCCCGGGCACCGAATACTTCGCCAGTTTTAGAATCATAAATAGCAAACGCAAACATTCCGCGTAAATGCTGCAGTAATTCTGGACCCCAAGCATCGTAACCGTGAATCAAGACTTCTGAATCCACGTCAGTTCGGAATTCGTAACCTAAATCTTGTAGTTCTTTACGAATATCTTGGTAGTTATAAATTTCACCATTAAAAGTTAAAACTTTAGTTTGATCCTGGTTATACATGGGTTGTTTACCATGCGCAAGGTCAATAATTGATAGACGACGGAACCCCATTGAGACCTTGTCATCGTTAAAATAAGCTTCATCATCTGGTCCACGGTGACGAATCCGGTTGGCCATCTTCACGATCGTATCGCTAGGCACATCTGTCTGGTTGACATAACCAACAAATCCACACATGTTGTAATCCCCTTTTTTAGCATTTCACTTATTTACCATTTCACGTGGCGCATGATACACGCCGATATCGCGTCTTAATTAATCCAACGATATAAAACTCGTGATTCAAAACAAAGTATATTTTATCAAAAAAACCGCTGTAATACTAGGAAACATCGTGGCTTATAACGTTTTCTTTAAACTCCCAGCATGAAAGCGATTACGGGATGCGGTATAATAGAACTAAACCATGAATGGAGTGATTTTAATGGACAATCTTATATTTTTCAACCCTGGCGATTCAATTGCCAACTTTCATGACTATGATGAAGCGGTGAGGAGTGCCCAGATCTATCGCGAAAATCATCTTCAAGATGGTCATATCCTAGTTGTTAAAGGCATGGAGAGCCAAAAACAGTTCGACATTTTCCTGTCCGATAATGCAATTACCCACGACAACGAACTGGGTGAATCAAAACCTTATAAGGTGTCGAAGAAATTTTAGGCAAGGTGCGTAAACGGGCGTTTAGAGAGCGAAATGTAAGAGCCGAAGAGTGAAGCCCCCGAATTTTGGGGTTTTACTCTTCGGCTTTTACATACAGCTCTCTGCCCGTTGTAGCCCGATTAGGCAATATAACTTGGTACTCTTTAATATAGTCATAACTCAATTAAACAATATAAGTCCAATCAGCCTCAAAGCCCACGCCGGTTTTGAGGCTGTTTAGCGTACGGCAGCTGCATATTTTTACCATTGGCACGGATACTTAAAAAGTGATCTTGATCGTACCGGACAAAGGTGACCGGTGGCTGAACACTGAGTTGAGCAAATTCACTGGTCAGTGACAGTAACTCTTCACCACTATCCGAAAGCTGATACCCGATACTACCGAAAAACAACTTAATCTCCGCTTTGCGATCCCGGATATGCAATTCAGAAACATCACTGATCAGTAACTGCATCCCAGTTCAGACCCCTTTCGTTGATGAATTATCCTCAATGTAATCAATTGCCTGCAATAAGTGATCTTTAAAGCTAATCAGATCGTAATAAGCCATTGACTTCGTTGGGAGCGAAACAATTTCACTTGATAAATCTAGTAATACTTGCAAATATCGCCGATGCAGTCGCTGAGCCGCCAATGGTTCGCGCCGGGACAATCGCTGATTAGCTTGATAACTATCCCGAATGTCGCGTCGCAGCTGCTGACTTTCCTGAGTCACCAGTTCAAAATCACCTTGTTTGCGTACCGCCTCTTCGACGTAAGTAATCTGCCAATGCCACTGCTGAAGCTGCATCAAAATCGTTGTTTGAGCTCGTTGGTAGTCACTAAAATCAACTTTATTTTGGTCGGTTGGCAAGCGCCTGGCGTCCCTTTTCCGTTAAACCATTCACATATGGATCAGCATCAATGTAACCGGCGTCGATCAACGGCTTTGGATCCCCGCCAATCGAATTATCACAATAATCCACAAAGTGACTCGTGCTCGTCCCCGGTTCAACCTTACCCGAAGCAATTGCATCCAAAATATTATAATCCGTTGCTGTTAATTCCATCAGAAAGCCTCCCAATTGTATTTAAATTGAGAATAGCGTAATTTCCCTTTATCTGCAAGGAATTGCGTTTCAATTCTGCAGAACGCTGCCAATCAAAAACGCATGCTGTGAGCAATGCCCATACCATGCGTTTATTTAGGTCTAAGCTTTTTAGTGTTGATTAAGTTCAACACTGAGAAACTTAGGCCTGTTTTTTTGCAAAAAAAGGACACCTAGTCTCCCAGGCGTTATACTTTA
>NZ_BJDO01000067.1 GCF_005405185.1 Secundilactobacillus hailunensis | reverse complement strand
TTGAAGCTTAGTCATAAAAAATCACCTCATCATAATTGATAAGGTGATCATACTGCGCCGTTAGACGCATTCATAGACGTTCGGTTATAGTGTGCTTACATTTAAATTAGTGATGATATGATATTTTTCTTCAACCATTATAAATGAACGTGCATTTTTCTCACTTAAAAGTGAACAATCATCATGAACGGAAGCGTACCGATAATACCGCGATTTTGCAGATGTGAATGAAAGCTAATTGTCCGTCATTGTGACCAAATTTGCTGTACCGGTCCATTTCGCGTGTATAATTGTCACTCAAAAGGGGTGAAGCTTATGGCGAAGACAGAACCTGCTAAACAGCAATCTGGCGGATTAAAAAATCGGCATGTGCAAATGATTGCCTTAGGCGGCACGATTGGGACCGGTCTGTTTTTAGGGGCTGGACAATCCATTCATTTGGCCGGCCCGTCAATTTTACTAGCTTATCTGATCGCTGGTATCGCGTGTTTTCTACTGATGCGCGCACTGGGTGAATTATTGTTATCTGATTTAAGCGCGCATTCCTACATTGACTTTATTAAAAAATACCTGGGTGAACGCTGGAGCTTTATTGCTGGCTGGACTTATTGGGTCTGTTGGTTGAGCATTGCCATGGCTGATCTGACAGCTTCCGGGCTTTACATGAAGTTTTGGTTTCCGCAGTTACCGCAGTGGGTCACGGGGTTAACGATTCTACTGATCCTAGTGCTGATCAACGCGGTGACGGTTCAGGCATTTGGTGAAACCGAATTTTGGTTTGCAATTGTTAAGGTCGCAGCCATCATTGCCTTGATCGTTATTGGTATCGTGCTAGTGGTCATTCAGTTCAAAACACCAGTGGGTCATGCTTCAGTCATGAATTTAGCCGATGGTCACTTTTTTGCCCACGGGGCTAAGGGATTTTTCCTTTCATTTCAAATGGTCTTATTTGGGTTTATTGGTATCGAAATGGTGGGGATGACTGCTTCAGAAACCAGTGATCCTAAAACAATTATTCCTAAAGCTATCAACGAGATTCCGATGCGGGTGATCCTGTTTTACTTGGGATCGTTAATGGCGTTGATGTGTATTTATCCTTGGCACTATTATTCACCCGATCAAAGTCCGTTCGTGGAAGTCTTTTCAGCCATTGGCATCAAATCAGCGGCTGCCATTATTAACTTCGTGGTCTTAACGGCGGCAGCTTCAGCCTGCAATAGTGCCTTGTATACGACTGGGCGGATGTTATTTTCCCTTTCCTATGGTGGTAAGACTAAATTGGCGAAACGGTTAGGCAAGCTGTCACGAGCACAGGTACCGGTTAACGCGCTGTTCTTTTCAGCGATTATTATTGCCATCGTGGTCCTGCTGAACTTGTTCATCCCAGGTAAGGTGTTTACGTTGATTTCAAGTATTGCTACGACCTGCTTTCTGTTTATCTGGGGGTCAATTGTTCTGACCCATATTAAGTACAAACGTGCAACTGCGGCTGGGCAGGCAAAACAAGTCAGCTTTAAAATGCCGTGGGCACCGTATTCAGATTACTTTGTGCTGCTGTTTCTCACAATGGTCTGCATCGTACTGCTATTCCGGTTTGAAACGCTGGTCGCACTCATTGGGTCAGTTCTTTGGCTATTTGGGCTTTGGCTGTTTAAAACGGGGATGGATCGCTCACAGGCGAGAAGGCTTAAAAAATAGATTGCTTAAAATCGGGACGATTCGGTTCCGGTTTTTTTATTGATTTCAGTGACTTCTTAACGAGGCCTTTGAAAACACGAGTTCTTTCCT
This sequence comes from Secundilactobacillus hailunensis, assembly GCF_005405185.1. Lineage (GTDB taxonomy): Bacteria > Bacillota > Bacilli > Lactobacillales > Lactobacillaceae > Secundilactobacillus > Secundilactobacillus hailunensis. The sequence goes on along the minus strand of NZ_BJDO01000067.1, from coordinate 6,746 downwards.
ATCCGTGGTGTAACATGGTAAACTAATAGGGTGAAGTTTTTTCAAACGAGCTAATTTTGAATAAAGAAGGGGTTCAGCGTGCAACTGTATTTCACTGCAGATACGCATTTTTTTCATAAGGATTTACTCGGTAATAATGATTTTGCACCGCGACCGTTTAAATCCGTCGAAGAGATGAATCAAACCATTATTGACCATTGGAACGCACGCGTGACACCGGAAGACACGGTGTATCATTTAGGTGATATCGCCCTGTACTTCATTCGACCAGAAAAAGCAGCTCAGGCGGCAATTCTGGACGTGCTGAATCAATTAAATGGCCACCTGATCCTTATCAAGGGGAACCACGATAACCGTGCGCTGTTTAAGTACTTGGCGCAGCACAACTACACCTATGGCGGTAAGCCCAAGTTTCAATTTCATGATGTGGGCGCCATCATCAAAGTCAATCACCGTCAGTACTATATGACGCACTACCCAATGATGATGGGGATCGTTAAACAGATCATTAATTTACACGGTCACATTCACCACTATTCTGTCAACATTAAAGAGGATATCAACGTGGGTGTGGATACACCTGAAACCGATTATTTAAAGCATAAGCCACCCTTTGGCACGCCCTTTTCCATGGCGGAGATCGAAGAAATGGTAGCCGGCAAATATAATGATTTTCAAAAACGCAAATAAAGACATTAGAGGAGTCGAAGGATGACTGAAAAAATTACAATTTTACACACCAACGACCTTCATTCCCATCTCGAAAATTGGCCGAAGATCCGCCGCTATCTAACTGAAGAACGGCAACGCTACGAAGCGGCTGGTCATCAAGTCCTCACTTTTGATATCGGCGACGAGATGGACCGTGCCCACCCGCTAACTGAAGCGACTAACGGTCAGAGTAACGTGACTTTGATGAACCAGATTCACTATGACGGTGTGACAATCGGCAATAACGAAGGTCTGGGAAATTCTAAGAAGCAGCTCAACCATCTGTATGATCAGGCTAATTTTGATGTGATTTTGGGTAATCTCTTAAATCTGCCGCAAACAATTCAGCCTAAATGGGCACTGCCTGGCAAGGTGATCGTCACAAAAGCGGGTACCCGGGTGCTGGTGTTAGGGTTAACGGCACCGTATACTTTAACATACCCGTTACTTGGTTGGCAGCCAATTTCGGTGGAACGGATGCTGCCGCACTTGCTCAAGCAATTTGAAGGGCAGTACGACTGCAGTATTTTGCTGTCACACTTGGGACTGGACGTTGATCGTTGGATCGCTAAGCGGTTCCCGGAAATTAACGTGGTCTTGGGCGCGCATACCCATCATTTATTGCCGCATGGCGAATATGATCAAACAACCATGCTGGGAGCAGCTGGTAAATACGGCGAGTACATTGGTACGATTCAGCTGGAACTGACGGACCATCAGATCGTGAAGTCCTCAGCTTCAGTTGTTCAAACTGCCAATCTGCAAGCGGCAACGAATGATCGGCAAGAAATTGAAGGGTATCAAAAACGCGGCGAGCAGCTCTTGGACGAAAAAAAGGTCGCCGACTTACCCGTGGCCATGGAAAAGAATTGGCAGGGACATTCCCGTCTGGTGAGTGAAGGATTAGCTGCTCTGGAAGACTATGCGGATACGGATGCAGCCATTTTAAACGGCGGTCTATTTCTGCAGGACCTCCCAGCTGGTATTATTTCGCGTAACCATTTGCATAAAATGCTGCCGCATGCCATGCACGTCATGAAGGTGACGTTAAGTGGCGATAATCTATGGCGGCTGGTTCATGAGATGGAGAAAAATCGGCGGTTCTTAACGCGGTTTCCGATAAAGGGAATGGGGTTTCGCGGTAAAGTGTTTGGCGCATTGAACTATTCTGGTATTACCTACAATGACTATGATGGCACGGTTCTTTTCCGTGGTGAATCGCTGTCACCATTGCGCGCATACACCGTGGCCATGCCAGACAATTACTTGTTTATTCCGTTCTTTCCTACGATTTCGATCGTTGGGCAAAATGAAATCTTATATGGTAAACTTTTAAGAACAGTCTTTGGCGATTATCTTGCTAAACAATATCCAATTAGAAAGGAGGGGTACCATGGATAAAAAATCTTTGCAGACCTTGATTGACGATGCCCGTGCCAGCCGTGATCCTGGTGGGGTGATCGTGGCTGTTGATGAGACCCATTATCAGATCAACGATCATCCGTATGAGCTGGTGGTGAACTATCGCGATGGGTTTGATCGCGTGGAATTGAGTGACCGGTTCAATACTTATTTTTCCCGCTATGATTATTTAGTCGGTGATTGGGGCTTTGGTCAGTTACGGCTGCGCGGTTTTTATGACGATAAGCGCAACGTTGCCGGAGAACTCAAAATCGGCGCGTTGCAGGATTATTTGGACGAAGCCTGTAATACGGGCAGTCCTTATTTTGTGATGCATAATGAAGATGCCAAGGTTGTGATTCCTAAGCGGACGACACGGCAGCGTGAGAATCATCACCGGTCTAACCGTAATCAAAATAACGGTGGAAAAGCGCAGAATCGCAATCATTCTGGTAGCCAGACTAAAAAAACGAAACAACCCGAACATAAGGCGAAACAGACGAAACCTAAAAATCGCCAGTCGGAACCAGCAACTGCCAATAAGCGGACGCATACTAAACGTCAAAACCGATCAAGTCATGGTCAGCAAAAGGCGTATACGGTCGAAAAGGTTAAACCGATCAAAAAAACACCTGTCGGTCAGCGTCACGGTGCAGTTAAGACGGTTGGCCGCAGTCAGCACCGTAAATTTACAATTCGAGAAAAAGAGGATTAGCGTTTGATGCAAAAACATTATGATGGCTACTTTATTGATCTGGATGGCACAGTCTATGCTGGCAAACGGCGTATTCCAGCCGCCAAACGGTTTGTTGAGCGGCTGCAGGCAGCCAATAAGGATTTTTTGTTTGTCACGAACAATACGACCAAACTACCAGTGGACGTGGTCGATAATTTGGCTACTAATCACGATATCCATGTCCAAGCAGCGAACATCTATACTGCCGGGTTAGCAACGGCGGACTACGTAGCGGGGATCGCTAAACCTGGTCAGAACAAAGTTTATATTATTGGTGAGATCGGGCTGATTCAGGCCTTCTTAGATAAGGGGTTTGAACTATCTGAACGTCACCCGGACTTTGTGGTGGTTGGCCTGGATTCGGATGTGACCTATCATAAATTTGAACTGGCTACCTTAGCTATTCGGGCTGGCGCTAAATTTATTGGTACTAATCCGGACTCCAATATTCCTAACGAACGCGGTATGCTGCCTGGCGCGGGTTCACTGGTTGAAATGGTGGCGTATACCACGCAGCAGCGGCCAATTTACATCGGTAAGCCAGAGACGATCATTATGGCGAACGCGTTAAGGGTCATGGGGTTAGACAAGTCGCAAGTTTTGATGGTTGGGGACAATTACAAGACGGATATCACAGCAGGTATTCGCTTTGGTGTGGATACGCTGCTGGTTTATACGGGGTTATCGACCCGCGAGCAGGTGGCGCAGCAAAAGATTGCACCAACCTATGAGATCGACAGTTTAGACGAATGGTCGGTGGCAGATGAGTAGAATAAAAATCATTTTGCAGTGGACCGTCCTTTTTTTGGCAATCATATCAGCGGTGATCTTTATCACCATCAATAGTGTCTGGCTTTACTGGCTGAATGTACGTCTGGGACATTTGTCACGAATCGTTCAGATTTCAAGTAGTCGAATCGTGCAAAATTACATGCAACTGCTGGGTTATCTGCAGCTACCGTGGATCACTAGGCTGGATATGATGGATTTCCCGACGTCTCCCAGTGGGTTGCAGCACTTTATTGACGTGAAGCACTTATTCTTATTGAATAATGGGGTGCTGATCGTTACCATCTGGCCAGCCATTCATTTTCTCCGGTCATTATCGCTTAAAAAAATGATGTGGAAACTTATCCGGCCGTTTCAAACTGCTGCCGTGGTCCCTATTTTGGCGGGGTTGCTCATGTTAGTGAACTTTAACCAGTTTTTTATTGATTTTCATAAGGTCCTGTTTCGCAACTCCGACTGGTTATTCGACCCCCGCTTTGACCCGGTGATCTTAGTTTTACCAGAGAGTTTTTTCTCGCAATGCTTCCTACTCGCATTTGGTTTATTTGAACTGATGATGCTGTGGGGCGTTTGGCGTGGTAGACGAACTTTCTTAGATACTAAAAAAACGCTCTAGAACGGTTTTGAATAACCGGCTAGAACGTTTTTTAGTTGAATCGTTTTAATCTTCTTCCTTGGGAGTTTGCATACGACTTCTAAGTAATCCGATAAAGGCTGGAATCATGGACACAATAATGATGCCGATGACGACCAGTGAGAAATGGGCTTTGACGAAGCCAATGTTACCGAAGAAGTAACCGCCACCGCAGCACAGGAGGACCCAGCAGATGCCGGCAGGAATGTTATAGCGTAGAAAAGAGCGGTAGTCGTAATCTGAAGTTGCTGCAACAAACGGGACAAAGGTTCTGATGATCGGCATAAAGCGCGCTAGGAAGATTGCAATTTTACCATGTTTTTCAAAGAATTTTCGGGCGGACGCGAGATTTTCTTCTTTAATAAACCGACTAAAGAATGGATGGTGCGTGATGGCAATCCCGAAGCGGCGACCAATAAAGAAGTTCGTCGAATCGCCGCCAATCGCTGCCAGTAAAAAGATAACGGTAAACAAACCAATACTTAAGTGATAGTTCGGATTAGCAGCCAAAGCAGCTGCTGCGAAGAGTAGTGAATCACCGGGTAGAAATGGCAGGATCACCGCACCAGTTTCAATAAAGATAACGAGAAACAAAATGCCGTATGACCAGCCGCCGAAAGTATTAACGATGCTCACCATGTGGCTGTCAATGTGAAGTACGAAATCAATTAATTGGCCCATAATTTAAAAAGTTTCCTTTCAAGGTTTAAGTTGCTGACATTGTATCAAAGAATAACCGGGTGTCAAAGCCTTTTAAATGGATTTAAGTAAATCGTAAACGTGCAGTTAAGTAACATGAGAGCAAAAAACTGTTTTGAATAGTAGTTAGAAGTTAAGCCTTAGCCGCATAGATCCAGTCACTAAGCATGGATTGTGTTACAATTTCGTATGACTTAATTGGCGTCTAACAAGCTGCAGTAATCAGTGACTAGCCTGTTGTTTCCAGAGCTTGAGACTTGCTTTTCGCTATATTTCATGGATAATAGATATGAAAGAAAACTTGGAGGTTATTAATGTGAACTATCCACAGTTACAACCCGATAAGGCTAACGGCCCCCGGGCTACCATCCATACATCAATGGGTGATGTTGTGATTCAATTGTTCCCAGAGCAAGCACCTAAAGCGGTTGAGAACTTTGTGACTCTTGCTAAGCAAAAATACTATGATGAAGTGATTTTTCATCGAGTAATCAATGATTTTATGATTCAAGGCGGTGATCCAACCGGTACCGGCATGGGTGGATCAAGCATCTGGAATGAGCCGTTTGAAGATGAGTTTTCAAAGGAACTTTATAATCTTCGCGGTGCGGTTTCGATGGCTAACAGTGGTCCTAATACGAATGGCAGTCAGTTCTTTATCGTTCAAAATCAACATATGTCTGATCAGCTGACAACTCAAATGAAGGATGCACACTTTCCCGAAGAAATCGTGACGGCATATCAAAAAGGCGGTACGCCTTGGCTAGATTTTAGACATACTGTTTTTGGTCAAGTCGTTGAAGGTATGGCAGTTGTTGATAAGATGGCAACGGTGAAGACGGATGAGTCTGATAAACCGTTGGAAGATATCGTTATTGAATCAGTCAGTATTGACGACTAGGACGATTGATAACTGAGCTTGGGGTGCGAAGACCCTGAGCTTTTTATTTTAACTATCTTCTATAGTAGAAGAATGCAAAAAGGAGGTATTGAAAGATGCGTATTGGTGATCACGTTCATGGTACGGTCACGGGAATTCAGCCTTACGGGGCTTTTGTTAATCTCGGTCACGACGTACAAGGCTTAATTCACATTTCTGAATGTCATTACGGGTTTGTTAAAGATATTCATGATTACTTATCGGTAGGTGATGAAATCGACGTTGTTGTTTTAGATATCGATGAATTTACGGGTAAAATTTCGCTTTCGCTAAGGTGTTTAGAAGAACCTCAGGTACCATTAGCACCAGTGGCCCCTCAAAACCAGGGACATCATAAGCATTATTGGACCAATCGGAACGTTCATGAAGGATTCAAACCGATTCAGAAAAGACGGCACGCTTGGGAACAAGAGGCTTTGAGAGAGTTCGTTGCAAAATAATTTGATTAATTTATTATTTTTCCTTGACCCTGTCGCAGATAGCTGGTATTATTTTATTTGTTGTCAAAGAGCACAATATTAATTGATTGAATTTATATTCAGACGGTTGATATTCAATCGCTCTTTTAGGATAACAGATGGCTCATTAAATGAGTTGTTAATGTGAATGAATAAAGATTCAAAAAAGCGTTGACAATTTTTTCTAACTTAGTTATACTAATTGAGTTGAGTCATCTTGTAGACCTTTGAAAACTGAACAAAGTTTTGTTTCACAAATGTGCAGGGCATATCAGCTTCGGCTGATATCAAATGTAATTTGCGAAGTCAATTTCGCTAGTAATATTAATGAGTCACAAACAATCATAAAATGAGAGTTTGATCCTGGCTCAGGACGAA
>NZ_BJDO01000066.1 GCF_005405185.1 Secundilactobacillus hailunensis | reverse complement strand
CTTTCCCAAAAGAAGCGCAATTGGAGGCTTGTTTACCGTGGAATTATGAACCTGATCAGCAATTAGTAACTGAATGAAATACAAAAACGGACTAACTCAAATATGAGGAAGTCCGTTTTGTGTTTCAATACGTCCGGTTATAGTGTGCTTACGGCCTAATAGTGCGCCAAAACTCAGATTCCGGCCATTTAACCCAAGTAAGACCTATTCCGATAAAGTTCATCGAAATAGGTCTTATTTGGGTTAAATTCTGGAATATACCGAGTTTTGTCGCACACTCGTTATTTTAATTAATTTTTGGACTTTTTACGTTGCCGATAAAGCGAGATGGCACAAATTCCTAAACTGATGATCGTAATCAGCAATCCGGTATTCAACATCGGTGGCCAATAGCTAAAGTGAATTGTGTGGTGGCCATGAGCCAGTTTTAAGGCAGTGAAGGTACCGGCGACTTTAACTGGTTTAACAGGATGTTTGTCCACCGTCACGTGCCATCCCTGACTGTACGGAATGGTCGTCATTAACGTTGCTTGACGGTTCTTAACATCGACCAAGCCAGTCAAGCTGCTCTGACTGTGACGCGTAACTGTCATTGGGTTAGCGGCTAATTTTTGCTGACCAATTCTAAATTGCTGATTATTAAATTGGTAGAGGGTGAAGTTTTGCAGCCACAGGGTTGCTTTCTTCAGCGTTAATTGTAATTTGACCGGTTTGCCCTTTTGGTGATCAGCAATGTTGACTACAATCGTATTGCGATAGGTGGGATACTGGGCTAACGGCTGGTTGTTTAACCGCATGGACACATTATCATCCGTTAAGTTTGACCCTAACGTCAGGTAGTAAGCATCGTTAGTCTTAGGCGTAAAGGTAAAGGTGATGACACCGGGTTTGATGAGGTTATTCTTCTGTAAAATTGCCCCAGTCAGTTTAGTCAGTGGCTTCATGTTTTGGAAGACCACGTGATCAAAGTTTTGTGCGCTAAACAGGTGCTGATCTTGAGAATTACCAGTTAAGCCGGCCCACAGATTAGACTGATACTGGGTCGGATCCTTCGTGGTATTATCTAAATTTAAGATCTTGTTGCTAGATAGGAAGCCCAGTGGTAGTGCATAAGGATTTTGATAGGTAGCAATCAAGCCATCTTTGCGAATTCGCTGATAATCCGTTAGATCAGCTCGCGTAGAAACCGGATCAATGAAGTTTGAAGCTAACGTACCGGGATTTGATCGCCGATTCATGACGTACTTCATATTGAGCAGTGAGTCACTCAATAGCGTGCCGTTAGTGTAGGTGACAAAGCCGTCGCCATCAGGTTCACCCATATTCCCCATGAAGGTTGGCATATCCTTTTCTAGCGTTGATGAAAAGACTGAACCACCATTGAATTGCCCGGATAAGGGGTCGTTTTTGGTTCGCATAAAAGTTGGCGTCATCCGGTACCAGCTGTGATCATGGTCGGTGACATGAGCCGATTGGGTCGCCAAAACCTGTTGGTAATTTTGATATTCGGGCTTAGTGACGTAACTGATCCGGTTCAGACTGGTAGTGGCGTTGCTGGACATTTCGATAATGGCAAACAGGACGAAGGCTACTTGATAAAACCATGGCTGCTTATTAGGCAGCGCAATTAAACAAAACGCGGCAACTAACAATAAACTACCAATCAGCATTTGGTTTTGACTTAAAAATGAAAATTGACCGACATTGATCCAGACGTAAGCCACGGTAGCTGTGCAAATTATAATCGGTACGATCAGTTGCTTTAGCGTCGGTGTGAATTCGGGCTTTAAGGCATTGGCTGCTAGCCAGATCAGCCAGAAGCTGACGACGAAAGAAAAGCGGTAAGGGTACCAGATTGGAAACTGCATCCCATGCCATAATAGGTCTAATGGTTCAAAACATAGGGATAGGACTAAAATCGAAGTGACGGCTAACGCCAGCCACTTTGTGCGTGGGTGATGGTTCTTTTGCAAGAAGTAAAAGATGGCCCCTAAAACCATGATGCTACCAATGAACAGGTTAGGAGTACCCTTTGGCATCTGGCTAAAATTGAAACTGCCTAAGAAGAACTTGGCCAGCATTTTGGGTGGGAAATATTCGAATTTAGCGGACCAGTCCGTTTGTGTATATTGGTTCTTACTAATCGCCAGGGAGTGCCACGTAGGTAGCAGTGTGACAGCAGCAATTCCAGCCGCTAATAGTGAACCACCAATGAAGCGGCTCAGTGATTTCAAGGCTGCTTTACCCCCGTGGGTGTTTGACAGCCAGTACCACAAGAAAAAGAGACCGGCAAATAGACACACCATGTAAGCCATGTAATAGTTGATGATCAAAAGCGCGGCTAACCAGCCGACGTATGTCCTCATTTTTCCCGTGTCAACTAGGCGGATGATACCCCAGATAATCAGCGGTAAAATAACGACCGCATCCAGCCACATCAAGTTGAGTTGGTTGGCAACCATCCAGCCCATCAACGCATAACTGGTTGAGAAGGCCAGTACTGGCAGATGTTTTTGAACCTTGGTCTTCATTAATAGCCAAGCAAAGCTCAGCCCCGCAGCACCGTACTTTAGAATGGTGATCCAGTAGATCGCACTGGGCAGTGATTTATCGGGAAACAGAAGCAGAATCAAATTAAAGGGACTCATGAGATAATAAGTCCACACGCCAAACATTTCGCCGCCTAGCGCTTTTTGAAACGAATAAAATAGGCCGCTAGGATGACTGAGTAGGGTATGGCGAAAGTAGGCAAAAAAGTCAACGTACTGCTGACCGAGATCCACGGTGAGCAAAGTTGAATTGCCAAACGGTCCCATACCGCGATAGCTAAAGTAGGCAGCCATCACAACAGCCGGAATGCAGAAACTTAAAATCAGTAATGATAATTTTTCGTGCTGACGCACCCATTGAATGAATATTTTCAAGAATAAAAACCTCCGATAACCCCGTAAAATGGTGATTCATCTACGAGTATGATTCTAAGTATTTAGCATATCATAAAAAACTCATAAAAAGTTTTAAAACCGTTCAGTGTTAATGGTTTCGTTAGGAAAATTCTGGTAGAATGATGAAGTTAGATAAGGAGCGTTCAGGACAGTGAAAAATTTCTTTAGTCGAGTTACTCAACACCAAACGTCTCGCAGTAAGACGTCAACCACATCTCAAATTCCGTTTCGGATGAACTTTCTCTTCATTATTGTGGGACTTTTATTTGCGGCGTTAATTGCACAGTTAGCCTATTTACAAATTCTTCATGGCACCCAGCTTAAAGCGGAGGTGAGTCGGACAGATAGTACCGTTGAAACTAATAATACACAACGGGGCATGATCTTCGACTCTACTGGCCGAGTCTTGGTTGGTAATAAAACCCATCAAGCAATTAGTTATACTAAGGGTGTTAATGTTATGGCGCCAGATATGTATCGGACAGCTAACCGGTTAGGAAAATACCTGACAGTTCCAACTGGTTCGTTGACCCGGCGTAATCGGGCAGACTATTTCTTAGCTTCATCCGGGCGGGCAAAGCAGGTTGCAGCTCATATCCCCGGAGTCAAGAACCCTGCTCAAGCAAATGCTTATAACAAGGAACTTCAGTATCTGTATGCTCATCCATCAGAGTTTACATTAAACAAACAGCAACAAAATGATGCGATGATCTACGCTAGAATGAGCGGTGCTTATTCTCTATCAACGACTTATATTAAGGAAACCGGTGTTACCAGTAAAGAATTAGCAGAAGTCGGTGAACACTTAGGTGAATTGCCAGGCGTCAAGGTCGGTACTAGTTGGACTCGTGATTATCCGTATGGCAGCTCTTTGAAGAGTATTATTGGAACTGTCTCTTCGGAAAAAACGGGGCTTCCTGACAACAAAGTCAATCAGTATTTGGCACAGGGATACTCTCGTAACGACTCGGTTGGTCAAAGTTACCTCGAGCAACAATATGAACCAGTCTTAAGAGGTAGCAAGTCACAAACTGATGTTGAAGTTTCAGGTACCAAGATTATGAACGAAGTTAAACGGTATGGTGGCCAAAAGGGTGATAACCTGCAATTGACGATTAATGCTGGTTTCCAAAAGAAACTGCAATCCTTAGTCCGTCAAGCTGAAGGCGGTGCCGGTGGGGTTTCTACTGGGACCTACGCGGTTGTCATGAATCCTAACAACGGTAACATTATTGGGATGGCAGGTGTTGACCGTAATCCAAGTAATCAAAAGATTACTAACAATGCCTTAGGTGCCATTAATAACTCCATTACGATGGGGTCGGTTGTTAAGGGTGCAATGGTTTCTGGTGCCTTGATGGATGGTGTGATCACGCCAAACAACAGTACCATGACCGATATGCCGATCACTGTTGGCGGAACTAAGAAGTCATCTTGGTTTAACAAAAATGGTGGGCAGAACATGGCCGTTGATGCCTCAACTGCACTAGAAGTTTCTTCTAACTCCTACATGATGCAATTAGCCATGAAGGAAGCTGGTTTCAAGTACCACGAAGGCGCGGCCTTGAATATGAACCCGAACATCTTCAACATTGAACGGGGATACTTCAACCAATTTGGCTTAGGTGTCAAGACTGGTATTGATTTGCCTGGTGAAACCACTGGGCTAGCTGGTTCAACTTCTAAGGCCCATCTTGGGAATGCACTGGATGAAGCCTTTGGTAACTACGATGCTTATACCACGATACAAGTGGCTCAGTATATGTCGACCATTGCTAATGGTGGCTATCGAATTCAGCCACACATCTTATCGTCGATTCGTGGTACCAACCAAAATGGTGGCCTAGGAGCAGTTAAAGACTCTGTTACTCCTAACGTCTTAAATCATATTGATATGACTTCAGCTCAACGGAAAGTCGTTACGAATGGTCTGTATGACGTTGTTCATGGGACTAACACTTGGAAAACTGGTGGCGAACTGGATACGATCAAGCCAGAAATTTCGGCTAAGACTGGGACTGCTCAGACCTTCTATAAGGGGACTGAAACGGTTACGTTAAGTTTAGCCTCATATGCACCTTCGACGCATCCACAAGTGGTGGTTGCTTTGGCAATGCCAAACTTGGACTATAACGCTGAAGATAACAATATGAAGCTGGCTAAAGCAATTTACCAAGCTTATTGGAGTTCGGTTCAATCAACTTCAACGATCAATTCAAGCAGCAGCTCCACAGCTAGCACGCCTAGCAATGCTGCAAGCACTTCTGCAGTTCCTGGTGGTCAATAAACGGAACCTCTTAATTTTAGCTGTAAAGTAGATTTACTTAACAAATCTATGATTTAGGCTGGTAATTAGTTTGAATAAATGATAAAATACTACGAGTTAAGGCTATTTGCCAAATCTTAAAAACGTAGGGAGGTCAGAAGCCATGCGCGTACACATTACGTTAGAATGTACCGAATGTCACGAACAAAACTACTTATCAAGTAAAAACCGTCGTAACAATCCTGACCGGGTAGAGCTGAAGAAGTATTGCCCACGTCAACACAAGGTGACGTTACACAAAGAAACAAAGTAAAGGCATAGGCGATGAGCCTGCGCCTTTTTTATTTAAGAATAGGAGGAATCAGTGGTGGCAACCAAAAAAGCAGTTCGTGAACAAATTATTGCAGCGTTAAATTCCATGCCCGATGATGTGCATCGTTTTCAAGCTGGGATTTTGTATGAACGATTATTTGAATCCGCAGAGTGGAATCGAAGCCAAACGGTGGCGATTACGCTATCGACCGGTTTTGAGCTGGACACCAAGCCAATTATTGAAGCGGCTAAACAAGCTCGCAAACAGGTTGTTGTTCCCAGAACGTTCAGTACTGACCGGCGAATGATCTTTCTGCCGCTAACGGATGCCACGGTTCTAAAAGAATCTAACTTTGGCATCATGGAACCTGAAAATGGGACTGCCGTGACGAAAGATCAAATTGATCTGGTTGTCGTTCCTGGGCTGGGCTTTACCAAAAAAGGTGCCCGGTTAGGGTTCGGTGGCGGCTATTACGACCGTTTCTTGGCCGACTACCAAGGCCGGACAGTGACCCTGGCATTTGAAGCTCAAATGTTTAAAACGCCAACTTGGCCAGTTGCGGATACGGATGTTCTGGTTCAGCACGTGATCACAAGCCACTAGGGGGGCCAAAAATGCAGCAACAACTGAAACGCTGGTTGGCTGGGCCATACGTGACCGTTGGCTTAATTGTTCTGATGTTTATCGTGTATGGTGCAATGACGTTAGCTGGCGGCAGTCAAAATACTCAAGTATTGGTTAACTTTGGTGCGAAATACAATCCCCTGATCATTGCTGGTCAGTGGTGGCGATTGATCACGCCCGTTTTCCTGCACATGGGTTTTGAACATATTCTGTTTAACACAGTGACACTTTACTTTATTGGCCTTCAAATTGAAGCTATTTTTGGTCATGGACGTTACCTGATCATTTTCCTGTTGTCTGGTATTGGCGGTAATTTAGCCAGTTTTGCATTTAATCCCAATTCGATTTCGGCAGGTGCCAGCACTGCGATTTTTGGGCTCTTTGGCGCTTTTTTAATGTTAGGCGAATCCTTTTGGGAGAATCAATATATTCACCAAATGACAAAAACGTTTTTAATGTTTGTTGTGCTTAATCTGGCTTTTGACATTTTTAGTCCTGGTACTGATATTCAGGGGCATATTGGCGGTTTGATCATTGGTTTCTTGACGGCCTACATTGTTGGTGTGCCGAAATTAGGGCAGATCAGTCGGGTTAAACGAGTTTTAGCTGTAATCGTTGCCATTCTTATTATGGTTGGACTATACTATTACGGCGTAACGTTGTAAAATAGAAAAGTAGTCGTGCGAATTTCGGAGGATGTCGAAATGAAAACGCTCTATGATGTACAACAATTGCTGAAACAATTTGGAATTTACGTATATGTCGGCAAACGTTTGTGGGACATTGAGGTCATGGCCTTGGAATTGGATCATCTCCATGATGCCAACGTGATCGATCATAAAACGTTTGCGCATGCCAAGTTAGTTTTAACACACGAGCACCGTCTCGAAGAAGTACGTGAGAAAACGAAATAAGTCTGGAGGAAACAAGTTCATGGCAAAGAGTTTAATTGGTATTGATTTAGGTGGGACCACCACTAAGATTGCGTTTATCTCTAAAGATGGGGATATTCTGCAAAAGTGGAGCATTCCTACTGATATCAGTGAAAATGGTAAGCACATTGTGCCGAATATTATTACGTCACTTAAGAAAACAATGACGGATTCTGGTTACACTAAGGATCAGTTTATGGGTATCGGAATGGGTACTCCAGGCGCTGTTGATATCGAAAATGGGACAGTGATCGGGGCGTTTAACTTAAACTGGAAAACCACTCAGCACGTGCGTGACCAGATTCAAGCCGGTGTTGGTTTACAACTTGTTTTGGAAAATGACGCTAACGTTGCCGCCCTTGGTGAATTCTGGAAGGGTGCCGGTGAAAAGGATCAAGACGTCATTTTTGTGACTCTTGGGACTGGTGTCGGTGGCGGTGTTATTGCTGGTGGTCAATTATTGCACGGTGTTAACGGTGGTGCCGGTGAAATTGGTCATATTACAGTACAGCCCAATGGCTATCTATGTACTTGCGGCAAACGCGGCTGCTTGGAACAGTACTCCTCAGCAACTGGAATCGTCCACGTTGCTAAGGACATGGCAGCTGAATTTACCGGTAAATCACGGTTGAAGGAACTCTTCGATAACCATGAAGAAGTGACTTCTAAAATGGTGGTCTACCTAGCTGATAACGGTGATATCTTAGCTAACCGAATCGTTGATAAGGTTTCTTCTTACCTTGGTTTAGCATTAGCTAACTGTGCCAATATCTTAAACCCTGCCAACATCATTATTGGTGGTGGTGTTTCAGCGGCTGGTAACACTTTATTGCAGCCAACTACCCGTTACTTCCAAGAAAATACATTTCCTGCTGTTCGTGATTCAACCCGAATTAAGCTAGCTCAGCTTGGTAATGACGCTGGTGCAATTGGGGCTGCTTCACTGGCACTCCGGTTTGAAAACGCAGGCGCTTAATTAGTTAATTTGGAAGGACGAGATACATGGTTGTTGCAGCAATTTCGACATCGGCACTTTATACGATTGTTTTAGTTATCCTGTTAGTCGCGTATGCTTGTTGGTATCTTTATGGTATCTATCAACGCAACCAAGCCGCGACGTTAATTGATGAAAAGACTTTTAGAGCAGGTATGCGTAAAGCACAAGTGATTGACGTGAGAGAGAAAAAGGACTTTGATGCTGGACACATTCTAGGTGCCCGTAGCGTCCCTTACTCAACTATGCGCGCTTATTATCAGCAGATCAGAAAAGACCTGCCCGTTTACCTGTATGATCAAGGAAAAGCCATGAGTTCACGGTCAGCAGTGCTTTTAAAAAAGCATGGTTATAAAGAGATTTATATCTTAAAGACCGGTTACGCACGGTGGGATGGTAAGACTAAAAAGTCCGAATAGATCTAACTATAAATAAATAATTTGAATCATTGGCTTGATCTCTGTGTTCAACAGGGGTCAGGCTTTTTTCGGCACTTCGTCAAGTAGAGTTGATTTAGATTTATAGGAGTACTTAGACCTCAATTGGTCTAGGTGCTTTTTTAGTTGGCAGTTTTTTGGACAATGGTTTGAACCAGACGCGTTCCAAAAAAATACG
>NZ_BJDO01000065.1 GCF_005405185.1 Secundilactobacillus hailunensis | reverse complement strand
ACTTTGGAAAAATTGTGAGCGTCAATTAACCACCAGTCTGCAAATGGTCGTTTTAGCGTTTTTAGCACTATTACTTAAGAGATTTTAGACAGCTTCTTATACGAAGTACGTTCCAGAATATGCCGAGCATAATGTAATGCCCCATTCAACGCATATTTAGGAACGACCATCGGATCATCAGTCGTGATAACATCGTGATCAGTATAAACATGATTGGAAATATCAGCCTTATCTTCAATCACCAGCAAATAGTCCTTTACGACCCCAACATACTCGGGATAACCAGACTTCCCATTCAATTTTTTACTGGCAGTATGAAGTGCATCATCAATACTTTTTATGTGAGAGCTTTGATAGTCCAAATCAATCTTAGAATCATTTAACAGGTGATCCACCCATAAATCCGTAGACCCTTCAACTCGTGCCATTTAATCAATCCTTTCCGTGAAGCCATCTCCAAATAGCTCCATGTTCTTGTTTTTCTGGAAGTTTGTCAAATGGTGTTGAAGGATAGTTTCTATCCTTCAACACCATTTGACAAACTTCCACTTTTTGTAGTAATCTCGAGGTTATGTAAGAAATTCAGAGGATTAGTTGTAGGACAAGACGTTAAGACCATGTTCCTGGTTTAGCAAGGATGATTATTTATCAATTAGTTTGATGATAAATAAAGTTTGAAATGGTTTTACGGAAGGGGGTGCACACATGAAATGGGGACGTCGTTGGGCTTACGGGCTTTTACTATTAGTGATTATCGTTATTGGCGGCGCCTTAGCTATTAAACAGCATTTAGACGCGCAAAACGCACGCCAGGCTGAGATAAATCGCTCAGAAGGAAACCGTCCTTCCAGCCAAAAAAATGCCAGTCGTTCCAAAAATAAACCAAAAGAGACGGTTAAGTTTCAGGCTAAAGGGTCTGGTGATCATGCTGATGCACAAACCAACGATATCACGATGTATTTGAAGAAAAATCATTTTGTGGGGTCGGCTTTGATTATCAAGAACGACCGATTCTTATATCGGCGTGCATTTGGATATGCGAATTACGCGGATAGAATCAAAAATAGAACCAATTCTGAATTCCAAATTTTGTCAATACAAAAGTCTTTAACTGCTGCATGTGTGATGAAACTTGTGCAGGAAAGAAAATTATCATTAAAGACGCCTTTAGCACATTTCTACCCGACAATTTCAAATGCAACCCATATCCAGATTCGTAATATGCTTGATATGGATTCGGGATTGTCAATGAAAGAGGTTGGGTCGACCAGGTTGTTAAACGAGAAACAGGTTGTGGCATTTGCCGTTAAACATTTATCAAGTAAAAAATCTGAGTTTGGTAAATGGCAGTACCAGCCGGTTAATTATGTTCTATTATCCGGTATTATTTCCCGTTTGACCGGAGAGACTTATAAGAAGTATTTTGAACAAACGTTTATAAAGCCCATGAATCTGAAGGGGACCGGATTTGTTCAGGATCAGCCTTTAACGCTTTATAAAACAACGGGTTATCGCTATCAAAAAGCGGATCAGTTCAGCCAAAATTATCGACGGCCCTTTAATGAAACTCAGGCTTCAATGAATAACGAACTGGGTACGGGGCAAGTTTACATGACCGCTTTCGAACTTTTCAAAGCTGAGCATCGTCTTTTACAGGGAAAAGTGATTTCACTATCAAATGTCAGAATTTTACATACACCAGGTAGCTCGTCAACTTATGGAGGTGGTGTCTACAATCAAACAAATGGCATCCGGTCGCACGGCATTGGTTATGGATATGAATCGTCTATCTTGGAATCTCGGGATGGGAAAAATGGCGTCGTCCTTTTAAGCAATAATTATCGACCGGCAGCTTCTATTCAAAATTTGTCAGTTCAACTCTTTAACAGGGTGATGAATGGGGAGCTGAATTAGTTCATTATTTTAAGATTGTAGAACGCATAATTTAACCAACCTATTTTAATGTAGTGTTGACTTTTTTAAAGGGGGAGAGTTTGCATGGCTTTACTAGAGTGGATTCAGAGGCCAGTTGTAAAATTTGTTTTAACGACTTTATTTTACTTTGCGATTATGATGGTTCTCTTTTATCTATACGATTATAGCGGAATCAATCAAGCAAAATTTATTTACAATGACTTTTAACGGGGTGAGTGAGGATGCAAAAGAATTTAATCGACATGGTTGATTCATATGCCGAAACTAAAAGGGATGAAGTTGTTTATCATTACAACAATCAAACAAACACTTATTTAGATTTAAAGCACTATTCAGATGCTCTGGCAAAACACATTGATGCCATGAAGCTACCTGCTAATCAACCGATTATGGTTTTTGGTGGGAAAAGCTTTGAAATGATCGCAACATTTATTGCGATTGTGAAAACCGGCCATTCTTATATCCCTGTAGATGTTGATTCGCCGGATGAGCGGCTGGTATTGATAAATTCTATCGCAAAGCCGGTTGCTGTAGTGGCAGTTGAGGATCTACCTGTCAGCCTTGGGACTGTACCGGTAATCACCAAAAAGGAACTTGGCAACATTTTCTTGGAGCGGGAAGACTATCAAGTGACACATCCTGTCGAAGGAGATCAAACTTTCTATATTATTTTTACGTCTGGAACGACCGGTGTGCCTAAGGGCGTTGAAATCAGCTATCATAATTTAATGAGTTTTGTAGATTGGATGGTAGGCAATGATTTTCAGTTGTCGGATGACTTACAGATGCTGCAACAACCTGCTTATTCGTTCGATTTATCTGTTATGAGTCTGTATCCGACGTTGTTTAAAGGTGGGACATTACACGTCTTATCTAAGAAAATTACGGATAATTTTTTGGTTCTTTTTACAACGTTACCAACACTGCCGATTAATGTTTGGGTTTCGACACCGTCATTTATGAATATTTGCTTGTTGGAGCCGACTTTTAACGCAGAAAACTATCCGGCTTTAACCGATTTCCTCTTTTGTGGAGAGGAGTTAACGGCAAGGACAGCCAAAATGCTAAAGAAAAAGTTTCCTAAGGCCCATGTTTTTAACACTTATGGTCCCACTGAAGCGACTGTGGCTATGACCCAAATTGAAATCACGGATGAGGTCATTCAGAAATTTGACCGCTTGCCAATTGGCTATGTTAAAAACGGTATGCATATCAGAATCATTGATGATGACGGTCATGTTGTTAGTGACGGGACACAAGGAGAACTTGAAATTTACGGTTCAAGTGTTTCCAAGGGGTATATTAATAATCCGGAAAAAACGAAACGTGTTTTTTCAACACTAAATGATCAACCGGCGTATAAAACAGGGGATGTCGCTACCGTTCGCCAAGATGGCCTGATTCAATATTATGGTCGAAAAGATTTTCAAGTTAAGATAAATGGTTAC
Organism: Secundilactobacillus hailunensis; assembly: GCF_005405185.1. GTDB lineage: Bacteria > Bacillota > Bacilli > Lactobacillales > Lactobacillaceae > Secundilactobacillus > Secundilactobacillus hailunensis. Next base: position 5,909 of record NZ_BJDO01000065.1, on the reverse strand, counting down.
AGGGTTGAACTTGAAGATGTGGCTATTTTGGTTGATAAACAGAAGTATGTTAAACAAAGTGTGGTTGTTCCAAAATATAATGCACAGCATCAGGTATCAATGTTGATTGCATATATTGTGCCAAATGAGAATCACTTTAATAATGAGCTGGATTTGACGGCAGCAATCAAAAGTGATTTAAAAAATTCAATGATGTCATATATGATTCCTCAAAAAATTATATATAGAAAATCTTTGCCATTAAGCCCTAATGGGAAGGTTGACATTAAATCAGTCATTAACGAGGTTAACTCAAAATGAGATGGTATATTCCTTATGGAAATCCAACGTATTTTATTTGGTTAGCCGTAGCGTTGATACCGTTAATGATTGGCTTGCTTTATGGACACCGGTTTCGCTGGTATCAGACATTGGTATCACTGTTCTTCCTGATTTTGACGTTTGGTGGTCCCAACTGGCGGACCGGAATTGCATTAATTTGTTATTTTGTTTATCAGGTTGTACTGGTATCCGCTTATTTTCATTACAGACGTCGGAAAGATTCGCCCAATAAGGGATGGGTGTTTGTTCTATCGGTCATCTTGGCAATTCTGCCATTGGTTGTTGTCAAAGTAACACCCGCTATTCAATCGGGCAAACAGTCCATTATCGGTTTTTTGGGTATTTCATATATTACGTTTAAAGTCGTTCAGACAATTATGGAGACTAGGGACGGCTTTATAAAGGAGTACCATCCGATTATCTTTGGTCAGTTTCTATTATTCTTTCCAACAATTTCGTCAGGGCCAATTGATCGGTACCGGCGGTTTGTAAGTGACTATGAGGCTGTTCCTGCACAGAAAGATTATCTCGACTTGGTTCAAACAGGTGTCCGATATATCTTTCTTGGTTTTCTTTACAAGTTTGTTTTGGCATACTATTTTGGCTCTGTATTGATGCCTCAAATGCAGTTTGGTGCCATGATGGCCCATGGCTTTTCATGGTATATTGTTGGCTATATGTACACGTATAGCATGGACTTGTTCTTTGACTTCGCAGGCTACAGTTTATTTGCGGTAGGGATCAGTTACTTAATGGGCATTAAAACACCTATGAATTTCAATCATCCGTTTAAATCTAAAAACATTAAGGATTTTTGGAATCGTTGGCATATGACTTTATCGTTTTGGTTCCGTGACTATATTTTTATGCGGTTAGTCTTCTTTATGATGAAGCACAAGGTCTTCAAAAGTAGAATTACAACCGCAAATGTCTGCTATATCATCAACATGTTAATTATGGGATTTTGGCATGGTGAAACATGGTTCTATATTCTTTATGGGTTACTTCATGGATGTGCATTAGTGGTAAATGATACTTGGCTTCGTTATAAGAAGAAGCATCAAGATAAGATTCCACATAATAAGTTTACAGAACTATTTGCAATCTTTATTACATTTAATTTTGTCTGCTTCACATTCTTGATTTTCTCGGGTTTTCTTAACACGTTGTTTTTTGGACCAAGTAAGTTTTAATGAGTACAAAAATTAAATTATATTGAGGGGTTGACTATTATGGATGATGTAAAAGAAACTGTTCTTTCAATTTTAAATGACTTAACTGGTGAAGATTTTTCAACAAGGTTGGACGAAAATTTGTATGATAGTGCATTATTGGATTCTATGGGGACTGTTCAGTTGTTATTGGATCTCCAGGATAAGTTGGGTGTTAATGCACCAATTTCAGAATTTAATCGATCGGAGTGGGATACGCCTTCAAAAATTATTGCAAAGGTTGAAGAATTGAAATGAAAGTAAAAAAGCGTCTTTTTGAAATCTTTGGGCCAATTCTATTTGCGGCTTTACTGATGTTTGCTGTGTTTTTATCACCAACATGGATAAAATTCAGCTATGTCAGTCCCAAAGTTCAGAGGAACGCCGCCGCTTCCTTGTCGCCTTTAATATTGAAGGGCCAGTTAATAAAGCGCAGCGCATTGGAAAACAATTATGTACCGTTTTTTGGTTCTTCTGAATGGTCGCGGTTTGACCCATTTCATCCATCTGTTTTAGCTACTAAGTATCACCGATCGTATCGCCCATTTCTTCTTGGAGCCAGAGGGAGTCAGTCCCTCACCCAATTTTTCGTCATGCAGTCAATTAATCAACAAATGAAAAACAAGAAAGCAGTCTTTTTTGTTTCACCACAGTGGTTTGTGCCAATGGGTGAAGATCCAAATGCCTTTTTCTTTTATTATTCACCGCTTCAGACAACAACCTGGATTCAACAGGAAAAGGGTTCTAAAATGGATCGTTACGCTGCTTACCGATTGCTACAGATGCCTTCCGGTGACTCTGATAAAATTATTTCCGGGACTTTGGCACGGATTGCTGCAGGGCTTAAGCCAACATCCTTTCAAATGCTTTATGTTAACTATCGTCATAAGGTATTGCTGAATGAAGATCAGATTTATTCCAGGTTTAGAATCCCGGTTAATAATGCAAAAAAAATTGCTGATAATGCGGCAGAATTACCGAAGACGTACCATTTTCAGCAGTTGGATAAGTTGGCTGGCCAATTAGGTGCACAACATACAAACTCTAATAGGTTTCAGATTGGGAATCGCTTTTGGAATCGCCGCTTAAAGCATCACGTGAAAGCTTTGAAGGGGTTTCAATCTAATATGAGTTTCTTGAAATCACCGGAATACGGCGACTTTCAATTAGTACTAAATCAGTTTGCTAAAGATCATACAAATGTGTTATTTATTATTCCACCTGTTAATCAAAGATGGCAAAAATATACTGGATTGTCTTCTGAGATGTTGAAGCAATTTGATCAAAAGATAACTTATCAATTGCGCTCTCAAGGCTTTAATCATATCGATGATTTAAGTCAAGATGGAAATGTGAATTACTTTATGACAGATACCATTCATCCGGGATGGCGGGGATGGTTGAAGATGGATCAGGAAATTAATCCGTTTTTGACTAAAAAGCAAAAGGCACCTCACTACAGGATCGACAAGAGTTTCTATTCCAAAGAATGGCAACAGGCTGGTTCAGATTTTGATTATGATGGTTATAGAAACGACGGACGGTGACAAGTTTGATTCAAACGACAAAAAGGGTAAGAATGATACTATTCTTTTTCTGTGGGATGCTATTTGCCGGTTCGATTGCAATTCATGGGCTGATGGACGGATATAATCCGATATTAAAAACAAGCAATAAACGATACGATACACAAATTGTTAAGGGTCTAGAATTTTTGGTGTTGGAAAGTATTTCCATTCCAAAAGTACTAGGCCCTTTTTGATAACAAAAAAAGGCATCTAAGCCTCCCTAGTGCTATGCTTTAAGCGACGAAACTCAAGATAAGCGGGGTAGGAATAGATGTCTCAACTAGATAATACACTTAAATTACTGGCGTAAATTGCAAGAACAAGTTAGCCAGTCGTTGAGGACAATCCCAGAACAGGCCGTTATCAAATAGAAGTTGTGGCGCTAGAGAGACTACTGGGCCATGCGGCGAACGCGCCGAGCTTCGGCCTCAAAGTTTTGCTGGGGTGTGCAGTATCCCTGTTGTTTGCGAGGCAACTGATTCAAGCGGTCTTGCGTGGCCTGCACTTGACTAGGGCTAATGTCATCTAGGGACATGCCCTTAGGGAAGTCCTGGCGGATCATCCGGTTATGTGCCTCGTTGGTGCCACGGTCGCAGGACGTGTAAGGATGGGCGTAGAAGATCTCAGTTTCCGTCCCAGCAAAAGCAGTATTTAAGGCGGTGAACTCGGGTCCGTTGTCGGCTGTGATGGTCTTGATGCAAGCTCCCCATTCGCGCTTGATTCCACGCAATGCATAGCTCACAGAGTCTGCATCTCGTCCTTCGATCAAGCGGAGAAGTTGGCAACGGGTCTTGCGCTCAATCAGAGTCAAGATGACGCTCTCCTTGCCATTGCGTTTACCGACAATGGTATCCATCTCCCAGTGACCGAACTGCCTGCGTCGTTCAACGACCTTAGGCCGTTCCTCGATACTGCGGCCAGCCAGGCGCTTAGCCTTGGTGTGGTGCTGGTGAGAGGTCTTCCGCTTAGTCTTCTCCAACAGGTCGATATTTCGAATCTCTAGGAGTTGGTCGTCAATGTACTGGTACAAAGTCGAGGCACAAACAAGCTCTTCAGGAGTAAACAGCTTGTGTCGCTTGGCATAGCCGATTGAAGCATCCGGCGACCATTTGTCCTGCTTAGCTCGCTGTACGTACCAGGCTAAGAAGACCTGTACGCTGGCGAACTTGTCAGGACGATGGCAGCTCAAGCGTGCAGTCTCGTAACGTGCCTGAGCAGCCTCTGGTAGGTATTGTCGATGGTAGACGCGCTTGCCATTACTCTTCTTGACCTGATCTACTGTACCTCGCTTGATTTCATTATTAATGGTCTGCGGGCAGACGCCAATTTCAGCAGCAATCCAACGATTGGACTTCCCAGCTTGGCGGAATCCGGCCACTTTTCCGCGCTCGAGTGATGTTAAGTGCTGACCTTTTTGGCGGTGTGTGCTATCCTGTTTCTGCATCAAGACAATATCCTCTTCCATTGTTTGTGTAGGAACTTCAATGATACAGGATATCTGTTCTTGATGTTTTTTATTGTCCAAAAAATTTTGAGACAGTGGCTAACTTGATTCTAAAATGCGCGAAAACATTTGAATATTTATACGCTCTCTTAAAAGTTGTCTCAGGAATCAGCTTACATCCAACAAAAGATCAGCTCCTAAAAGATGGGTTTGTGGTAAACACCATTTTAAAGGAAGCTGATCTTTTTTGTCCGAACAGCGTTCGGATTAATTTTACAATCTACCATACCAACTTTAAAGTTCATGTAGTTTCTGAAAGTAGGCTCCAATTGTTAAAAGAAGCAATATATAAACTTGCTGATGGAATATGCCAGGAATCATTGAACTACTGGAGTGCTGAAAATCTCCAAAATTTATTTTGTGACACAAAACTATTAAAGCATTCGTTCATTTCCACCTACACAGTACCTGCCAAAAAAAATAATGATATAAGAAAGCTTTTATGTATGATTAGCCACTAGGGTATACCCTATTGGCCTTTTTTGATTCTGTGCTATACTAGGAATTACAAATGTTCATTAGAACTGTCCAAAAGGAAGTGCTAAAAATGGCTAAAATCGGGTATGCCCGGGTAAGTTCCAGAGAGCAACATTTAGATCGGCAGTTAACGGCTTTAAAAAACGTTGATAAACTGTTTACGGATAAATTAAGCGGGGCCACCACGAATCGGCCAGAACTGCAAAAAATGTTGGCCTATATTCGTGAGGGTGATATTGTAATGGTCACTGAATTAGATCGCTTAGGCAGAAATAACCAGGATTTAACTAAGATCATGAACACCATTCAAAATAAGGGGGTCACCCTAGATGTGTTAAATTTGCCGTCCATGACAGGGATTGCTGACCCCAATTTACGTCAACTCATGACCAACCTCATTATTGAACTTTATAAGTATCAGGCCGAAAGTGAACGTAAGCGAATCATTGAGCGCCAGCAGCAAGGGATTGCCTTAGCTAAGCAGCAGGGTAAATATCATGGGCGCAAACCCCAATACACCCAAGACGATCCCCGCTTGCAACATGCTTTTAAACTTTATCAGGCAGGCATGAGTGATGTCGATGTTGCCCGAAATACAGGTATTAAACGGACGACCTTTATTCGATACCGTGTGAAATACGGTATTAAAAGAAAATAGGGACCCTATTTTCTTTACTTATAGTTTTGGAGGGTGTTTACTAAAGTTTTTTTCTTGCAATCTGCCATTAATGTCAGCAACGGTTGTAAAATGTTGGAAAATACCGATTAGAAAATGTCGGTTTTCCAACATTTTTTTACGGTAAAATAAACGCATCTCAAATTTGGAGG
>NZ_BJDO01000064.1 GCF_005405185.1 Secundilactobacillus hailunensis | reverse complement strand
TTGAAGCTTAGTCATAAAAAATCACCTCATCATAATTGATAAGGTGATCATACTGCGCCGTTAGACGCATTCATAGACGTTCGGTTATAGTGTGCTTACTTATTATTTCCGTCTGTTTCAATCTGAGTGTACAAGAAAGGGCATCAAAATTATCGAGATAATTTTGATGCCCTTTTGATGAAAAATCATTTAACAATTATTGTATTTAATGAACATAATTAATAAATCACAACTGCAGTATGCAACGGTACCGCAGCATAAACTTTACCAACAATGTCTGGTGGAGTATTAACACAGCCGTGAGAGCCGTGGGTTAAGTACCAATCGCCACCGTAACGTGGTTGCCATGGCGAGTCGTGAATTCCAACACCGGTGTCATCAATTGGCATCCAGTACTTCACTGGTGAGGCATAGTTGCTGCCGTCATCATTCTTGCCTCGAAGGACAGCGTTACGCTGCTTGCTCCAGACGTCCCAAACACCAGATGGGGTAGTACCTGCAACTGGCTTACCAGTCACAACTGGGGTAGAGATGATGATCTTACCATTCTTATGAACCCACATATGCTGTTCTGGTTTAGAAACCTCAATATAGGTGCTACCAAGGTCTGAGCCATCTTTGTGATAGCCCATACCTTTAAGTACTGGGGTCCGTGTGACTGGCTTACCTGCTAGGACTGCTTTTGACAGCTTAGGGGTTTCAGCGCTGACGTTGATCGTCCAGCCATACAAACCGGCAGGCACCTTATAGGTCTTACCATCATGGGCCTTAAAGTGACGGGTTTTATGAAGCGTACCATACTGATAGCTTAATTGAGTTAAATACTGTTTGATCTTAGTATTTGAAGTTGAAATCTGTCCGTTACTAGTTGTTAGCCAACTAGCAATATCCTTATTTGGAACCTGTACCGAATGATTCGTGATCCGGTATGTGATGTGGTTCTTGGCTAGCTTTTCAGCCTTAGTCTTTGCACTGACAAGTGATTTACTATGAGTCAAAACCGTTGGCTTAACGTAAGCGTCCCTTAAGTCGATCGTCGTTTGATGATTTTCAATCGCCTTAGTTAAAGCTGCCTTAATGGATGCCTTTGAGACTTCGGTACCATAAACTGGCTTTTGAATTGTAAATTGATGACCCTTATAAACCAGCTGGGCATTATGAGTTGCCGTCCGGTTAGTCCCAGCCGATTGCTCAACTTTGGTTGCTAGTGCGTTTAAATCAGCATCATTGAGTGCACTGGCACTTAACCGTTGGTCGTCGGCCGAAGCGCTGTCAGAATGAACTGGCCAGCTAAATGAATTTTGCTTGCTGATCATCTGCTTAAGCTGAGTTGTCGAATATGCCTTAACACCAGCATCGTGAGAAGTGAATGTCGCTAATGAATTGTCATGTTCTTTAACCGTATAAGTTTGGTTTGCTAACTTACTTTTTAATGTTTGGGCTGCCTGTTGTGCAGTCTGGCCACCAACCTGAATACCACCGATCTGGGTGTCACTCAAGAAGTGGCTGTTATAATGGGCTGTCCGCCAGCCGTAACCAATTGCTAAAATTGCGATTACAGTTAGGCCCGCAGAGACCCAACGTGAACGATGTGTCATGTTCTGATCCTCCTTATGGTCACTTATAAGGATAAGGCATAATCAGCCAAAACTCAATTTATACTTGACAATTCACGACAAAAAAACGTCCCTATTGCGGGACGTCTCTTTGAAAATCGCTTAACGTGGGTTATCAGCTACTTGTTTAAGTTGGCTAACCCATCTTTTGTAACTTTCTTTAAAGTTTCTGCAGAAGCCTTCATCTTAGCTTGTTCAGCATCGCTAAGTGGGACTTCAACAACACCGGCTAAACCAGAAGCATTAATAATACCTGGTGTACCAATGAAGATGTCATTCAAACCATATTCGCCGTCTAGTGAAGCACCAACGGGCAAAATAGCATTTTCATCGCGTAAAATGGCTTTGGTGATCCGCATCAATGATGTGGCAACACCATAGTAGGTAGCACCCTTGGTATTGATGATCTCGTATGCCTTGTGCATCGTTTGATCTTCAATTTCGTCCAGGTCAGCATCGGTAATACCATGTTCTTGAGTAACTGAACGTAATGGCTTTGAACCAACGGTGGCTTCGTCGTAAGCAGCAAATTCAGTATCACCATGTTCACCCATAATGTAAGCATCGATGCTACGTGGGTCTAAGTTTAACTTCTTACCCAAAGCAACGCGTAAACGAGAAGTATCCAATGAAGTTCCTGAACCAATGACACGGTTCTTTGGAAAACCAGAGAACTTCCAGGTTGCGTAGGTCAAGATATCAACTGGGTTAGCAGCAACTAAGAAGATACCCTTAAAGCCGGAATCCACGATTGGTTTAACGATTGAGCTTAAGATCTTTAAGTTCTTGTCAACTAAGTCCAAGCGAGATTCGCCGGGCTTTTGTGGGGCACCAGCAGTAATGACAACCAGATCGGCATCCTTAGCATCGCTGTATTCACCAGAATAAACCTTCTTAGGTGCAGTGAATGCTTGGGCATCCTCCAAATCCAGGGCGTCTCCGTGTGTCCGTTCCTTAATGACATCGACAATGACTAATTCTTCAGCTAGCCCTTGTTGCATCAATGAGAATGCATAAGACGAACCAACGGCACCGTCCCCGACTAGTACAACTTTTTGATGATTCTTTGACAATGTACCCACCTCTTCCAAAAATATTTTTAGGACACCCATAGTTTACCATGAAATTGTAAGCGGATACTAGTAAATCGAATATTCTATGAATAATGTCTACTATATAAACCGCTGAAAATAGCTGCGCTGTTCTCAAAAATCAGCTTGGTAGAGGGAAGATGTATGCATTCGCTCTAAACGTATGCTATACTTTGGGTTGATATTTGACTTTAGAATTCATAAGAATGTTTTATGCTGGACGGGATAAGCTACCGTTCAGCTATTTTGCATGGTTTAATGTTAAAAATAAGAGAAATAGGGAGCGTATGAAATAATGAAGATGATCGTAGGTCTTGGCAACATCGGCCCGCAATATAATCAGACCCGGCATAATACCGGGTTCATGGTTGTGGAGCAGTTCGCGCAGAAGGCGGACATTCAGTTTACTAACCGAAAGATGGAAGCCAAGATTGGCACGGGTCAGGTCAATGGTGAAAAAGTGATGTTAGTGGAACCCACCACGTTTATGAATGAATCAGGTCGTGCAGTTGGCAAGTTAATGCACTTTTACAAGCTGGATATCCATGATTTGATCATCGTGCACGATGACATGGATCTGCCATTAGGGCGGATTCGCGTTCGGCCAAAGGGTTCTGCCGGTGGTCATAACGGGATTAAGAGTATCATTGCCGCTCTTGGGACTGATCAATTTGACCGGATTAAAGTCGGCATTCAGCACCCGCAGAAAAGCACGGTCGTCAATTACGTGCTGGGTAAATTTAACGAAGAACAGCGGGCAATTTTCAACGTTGCCGCAGATCACGCAGTCGCCGCTTTATTTGATTGGGTAGACGGTGCAACAATTCCTGATCTGATGAATCAGTACAATTAATGAAGGAGTGGAGCTAAGTGCAACTTGCAGACTTTTTTGCAAATATGCCGCAATATCAACAAATCGTTGAAGGCTTTGATCGCGGTGACCGTGAGTTAGTGACTGGCATCACAGGATCAGCGCGAGCTTTGATGATCTCAACGTTGCTGCAAAAAGAGCAGCGGCCGATGATCTTTGTGACCGATACGATGTATCACGCTGACCAGCTGACCGATGAGTTAAGCGGTCAGCTCACTGATGATCAGTTATACGAGTTTCCGGTTGAAGAGCTGCTGGCTGCAGAGATTGCCACTAGCTCACCCGATTTTCAGAGCCAACGGATTCAAGCTTTAAGCGCCTTGACACAGGCTAAGCCAGCGGTCATTGTGACGTCGGTTTCAGGCCTGCGCCGTCAATTACCTGATCCTAAATTATTTAGCCAGGCTCAGATTGCGTTAAAGGCCGATGGTGAAGTCGATCTAGAAGACTTGGCTGCCCGGCTGCAACGGATGGGGTACGTCAGACAAAAACTGGCTGATGCGCCTGGTGATTTTGCCGTTCGCGGCTCGATCATTGACATTTACCCGTTGGATACAGACTATCCGGTGCGAGTGGATCTGTTTGATACTGAAATCGATTCGTTACGCTACTTTGATCCCAGTACCCAACGGAGTGTTGAAAACATCACTTCAGTGACGATCCATCCGGTAACCGATATGCTCATGACACCGGATCAGCGGCAAGCTGCAGCAACTAAATTAAACCAGAAACTCGCTAAGGAACAAAAACAGTTATCCGCTGACGATGGTGACTTACTGGCCAATAGTATTACCCCCCTGATTGAATCTCTAACCAAGGGGGATGTTTCCGCCGAATTAAGGTTATTTGCCAGTGATTTCTTTGGTAAAACGAATATTTTAGATTATTTAAATGATAAGGGCCTATTGTTGATTGACGATTATCCAAGGCTGCGTGAGACCAACAAACAGTTAGAGACAGATGAAGCCAATTGGACGGTGGATAAATTAAGTGCCCACCAGATCTTTAGTGATCAGCAGTTTGGCCTGCAGTTTCAAAACGTTATTCGCCGTGACCATCACGCTGAATTGTTCTTTGCCCTGTTCCAAAAGGGTATGGGCAATATGCGTTTTGATCAACTAGTGGAAATTCAGACGCGGGCGATGCAGCAGTTCTTTGGTCAAATGCCATTACTGAAACAAGAAATTGAGCGCTGGCAGGCGACGAAGCAGACCGTGGTCATGATGATGGCCAATGAAGAACGGCTGAATAAGGTATCGCAGACGCTAGATGATTTTGGCATTAACGCGGTGATGACGAAGGTCAGCGACATTCAACCGGGAACGGTTCAAATCGTGCCAGCGCCAAGTCAGACCGGTTTTGAACTGCCAGATGCCAAACTAGTAGTGATCACGGAAGCCGAAATGTTTAAGCAGGTCACCAAGCATCACCGGCGCCGGCAGACCATGCAAAACGCTGAACGGCTGAAGAGTTACACTGATTTGAAGCCAGGCGACTACGTGGTTCACGTCAATCACGGGATCGGGCGCTTTGAAGGGATGCAGACGCTGGAAGTCGATGGTGTTCATCAGGATTACATGACCATTGACTATCAAAGCGATGCCAAGTTGTTCATTCCGGTCACTCAGTTGAATCTGATTCAAAAGTACGTGTCTTCCGAGGACAAAAAACCGCACATCAATAAGTTAGGCGGTTCTGACTGGGCTAAAACCAAGAAAAAAGTGGCCGCCAAGATTGAAGACATCGCGGATGATCTGATTGAATTGTATGCCAAGCGGGATTCTGAAAAAGGGTATGCTTACCCGCATGATGATAGTTATCAAGAAGAATTTGATAATGAATTTCCGTATTCCGAAACGCCTGATCAACTACGCAGTATTGACGAGATCAAACACGACATGGAAAAACCGAAACCAATGGATCGTTTATTAGTTGGTGACGTGGGTTATGGTAAGACGGAAGTCGCTTTACGTGCTGCGTTCAAGGCTATTGAAGCTGGCAAACAAGTTGCCTTTCTGGTACCGACCACGATTTTGGCGCAGCAGCATTTTGATACCATGACCAGTCGGTTTGACGGTTTTCCAGTGAACGTTGCCATTCTGTCACGTTTCCAGACGACTAAGGAAGTTCACCAGATCATTCACGGCCTAGAAGACGGCAGTGTGGACATCGTGGTGGGAACCCATCGGCTCCTATCAAAAGACGTTAAATTTAAAGATCTGGGATTGCTGCTGGTTGATGAAGAGCAGCGATTCGGGGTCAAGCATAAGGAAAAGCTCAAACAGATGAAGTCCCAAGTGGACGTCTTGACACTGACGGCGACACCGATTCCGCGAACCTTGCATATGTCGATGCTGGGTGTGCGGGATCTGTCCGTGATTGAAACGCCGCCAGCTAACCGGTTTCCAATTCAGACCTACGTCATGGAGCAAAATGCAGGGGCGATTCAGGATGGTATCCGGCGTGAAATGCAGCGTGGTGGGCAAGTCTTCTACCTGCATAACCGGGTCGATGACATTGAAGAAACCGTTAGTCAAATTAAAGCGCTGGTACCAGATGCCGAGGTGGCCTATATTCACGGACAGATGACGGAAGCGCAGCTGGAAGGTATTTTATACGACTTCATTCGCGGGGATTATGACGTGTTAGTGACTACCACGATTATTGAAACCGGGATGGATATTCCCAACGCCAACACCTTGTTTGTGGAAAATGCGGATCATATGGGATTATCCCAGCTTTACCAGCTACGTGGCCGTATTGGCCGGTCTAACCGGGTCGCCTATTCCTACTTCATGTATCAGCCCAATAAGGTGTTAACTGAAGTTAGCAAGAAGCGTCTAGAGGCCATCAAGGACTTTACGGAGTTGGGTTCTGGGTTCAAAATTGCCATGCGGGACCTTTCCATTCGAGGTGCTGGTAATTTACTAGGTCAGCAGCAATCTGGTTTCATTGATTCAGTGGGCTATGACCTGTATACGCAGATGCTGACGGATGCCGTTTCTAAGAAGCAGGGCAAAAAGGCCAAGCCGAAGACGGATGCCACCGTTGAACTGGGATTGGAAGCTTATTTGCCAGACACCTACATTACGGATCAGCAGCAAAAAATTGAAATGTATAAACGCATCAGACAGATCGAAGAACCGGATGATGTGACTGAGATTCAAGATGATCTGATCGACCGCTTCGGTGAGTATCCGGTGGAAGTCACGAATCTGCTGACGGTCAGTCAAGTGAAGATTCAAGCGGATGAAGCACTGATCGAAAAGATTCATCGGATCAAAGACCAAATTGAAGTGACCTTCTCAACTAAGGGCACGGATCGGTTTAGCGGTGAGGACGTCTTTAAAGCGTTAACGAACACTAAATTAAAAGCAACCGTTGGACTGTCAAATAACAAATTAGTTGTTAAATTGATCATTCAGCCCAAGATGACGGTGCAAAACTGGATGGCTGAATTGGATCAATTTGTGAAAGCATTAAGTGAAATGGCTGTTAAAACAACGACAAAATAGGTGGATTTATGCAGCGTAAAACGATGAAAACCGTGATGCAAGGCGCGTTATTACTTTCGTTTGCATCACTGATCGCTAAAATTCTGAGCGCAGTATATCGGGTCCCCTTCCAAAACATGGTGGGCAACACCGGTTTTTATGTGTATCAGCAAATTTACCCGATCTATGGGATTGGTATGACCTTCGCCTTAAGCGGGCTGCCAATGTTTATTTCTAAATTAGTGGCTGAAAGTGAGACGGTTCAGACGAAGCTGGCATTGCTGTCACGGATCTTTGTCCTATTAGCCGGCTTTTCCTTGATCCTATTTCTAGGTTTGCAGGGACTGGCAGTACCCATCGCCAGTGGCATGGGGGATCCTAGACTGGCACCGATTATTTGCTCGGTAAGCTGGATGTTCTTATTTTCGCCATTTTTAGCCATTAGCCGCGGGTACTTTCAAGGCGAGTATGATATGCGCCCAACCGCGCTTTCTCAGCTGGTTGAACAGACGGTGCGGGTGACGGTGATTCTGGTAGTGGCGTACTGGGCCATGAAACACCGGTGGAATGTCTATCGGATGGGTACGTGGACCATGAGCAGCGCTGCCATTGCCGCCATTTTTGCTTCTGCGGTGATGCTGTACTATGTCCGGCATCAGCACGTTAACTTCTTAGCCGCCATTCAGCAGCCCATTGACCAGACGTATGGTAGTCTGGCAAAACGGTTACTGATTGAGGGCGGTACCATCAGTTTATTTGCATCCATGATGGTGCTGCTGCAGTTGGTCGATTCATTTACGGTTATGCGGGGACTGATGATTCAGGGACTGCCATCGCTTACCGCTAAGTCGATCAAAGGGGTCTATGACCGGGGGCAGCCCCTCGTTCAGCTTGGACTAGTGGTTGCCACTTCGTTTTCGTCGTCACTGCTGCCATCGTTAACAGAAGCGCTGAATCGTGGTAATCACCGGCAGTTTGTTCGGCAGGCCAACACGGTCGTCCGAATAAGCGTGGCGATTGCGACAGCTGCTGCAGTTGGCCTAGTGGCGTTGATGCCGGAAGTCAACGTGTTACTATTTGGTAATCAGCAGGGAACCGATATGTTATCGGTGTACGTTTTGAGCATTATTTTTGCGACGTTGATCATGATCGATAACAGTATCTTACAAAGCCTCAATCAGTTTACAGTCACGATTGTCGGATTGACGATCGGTCTGCTGGTCAAGGTGGCCTTTAATCAATGGGCAGTGGTCCACTTTGGTGCGATTGGTGCCAGCTGGATCACAGTCGTTGCACTATTAGTCATGGCAGGTTTTTTAAGGCAGCAATTACGAAAAGAACAGTTAGCAGCTTTTAAAAGGGGCTATCTGCTAAAATTAGTGTTGATCGCAGCACTCATGCTGATCAGTGTTCGGTTGATCATCCCAGTAGGCGGTTGGTTAATGGCTGCCCAGGAGCCGCGAGTGACGGCTCTAGTTGAAGCAGTATTAGGCATTCTAGTTGGTGTGATCGTCTTTATGTACCTGGCTTTAAAATTCAAGTTACTGACGTTACGCGAGTGGCTGCTGCTTCCCCAAGCTGACCGCTGGCTGCGCTGGTTTAAAAAATAAACGCTGGAGGGTTCACAATGAGATTAGATAAATTTTTGAAGGTATCACGGATTATTAAACGGCGAACCGTTGCTAAGGAAATTGCTGATAAGGGGCGGATCACGATCAATGACCGCGTCGCTAAATCCTCTACCGATGTGGCTGCTAATGATGTTTTGGTCATTAAATTTGGAAATAAAACTTTAACGGTTCAGGTACTGCAATTATTGGAAACGACCAAAAAACAGGATGCCGAAAATATGTTTAAGATTATTAGCGAGGATTACGAAAAGGATTATCGTAAAGAATAATCTTAAGTTACGATTCGTTACGGTTTGCACGTTAACCACTCAGTTTTGGCTGACAACTATTACAGTTCTGTAACATTCCGTGAATCCGCTTTAAATCGCATAGACAACCCCCGTCAACGTTGATATACTTCATAATGAAGGATATTGGCGTAGGGGGCGTTAAAATGGCTACACGAGCAAACATTACGCAGCTTGATAATCAGTATACAAGAGCCGTTCAAAAGAATACGCATCATGCAGTATTGAGTAAGCAACGTAAAAAGCGTGCGTTAGTTATTATTGCCGGTTTCACCGTCGTTTTTCTTTTTCTGGGTATTCAAATTATGCATGCTAAGAATGCGATGAGCCAGACGAACGTCCAAATTACACGTCAGCAGCAAAAACTGACACGGGTGAAGCAAACTCATCAGCAGTTGAATGAACATGTTAAACTCTTGAATAACAAGGATTATTTAGAAAACCTCATACGGTCAAAATATTATTATGCTAAATCAGGGGAGACGATTTATAGTCTGCCAAATGATAAAGCAAGTGATGTAACAGCAAAATAAAATAATATGAGGACTATAATGAAGCTGGTTCCAAGTGTGAACTTGTGTGCCAGCTCCATTTTTAGGTTCTTCGTCAACTGTTGTTGGTGAACAAAATATTGGAGTTCTAATCACTTGGTGATTAGAGCTCTTTTTGTATGAACTCGAAAAGCGAACAGCACTC
>NZ_BJDO01000063.1 GCF_005405185.1 Secundilactobacillus hailunensis | reverse complement strand
TTCGTCCTGAGCCAGGATCAAACTCTCATTTTATGATTGTTTGTGACTCATTAATATTACTAGCGAAATTGACTTCGCAAATTACATTTGATATCAGCCAAAACTGATATGCCCTGCACATTTGTGAAACAAAACTTTGTTCAGTTTTCAAAGGTCTACTTTGTTAGCTAGTCGCCTTTCGACAACTTCTAAATCATATCATGTTGACGTGTTTCTTGTCAACGCTTTTTTATAACTTATTTGAATATCTATTCAAACGAGTTAGCTGTCAAACACGTTATCCCTTTGGCAACGATAACTACTATACCAGCTATCTAAAACGAGGTCAACACCTAAAAGCAACTTTTTCAAAATTTTCTTTTTACTCTGTCTAAGCGCTACTTTCAAGCCCCGTTATTCTATCTAAAATGGTCGTTGCACCACTTAACTAGTAAACTCCTTTTTAAATCATTTTTCAATCATTAATTTCAAAATCGTAATTGCATTTATATAGAAAGATCCTCCAGCTTCAGTATTATCAGTCAACTCACATCGCCAGCTATAGATCAAAAAAGCAGCCTCATCAATCAGCCAAGAAATGACTGTGATCAGACTGCTTCTCTTCATATTTCAGTTTTAACTATTCTTCTGGACGCATTGTTGGGAACAGTAAGACGTCACGAATGGATTCTGCATCCGTTAACAGCATGACCAGTCGATCAATACCGATACCGAGTCCACCAGTTGGCGGCATACCGTATTCCAAAGCTTCAATGAAGTCTTCATCAATACCTTCAGCTTCTTCGTTACCTTCTGCACGTTCCTTAACCTGAGCTTCAAAACGCTTGCGTTGGTCAATAGGATCGTTCAGTTCAGTAAAGGCGTTAGCAAATTCGTTGCCAACGATATAGAGCTCAAAGCGATCCGTAAAGCGAGGATCGTCAGGGTTCTTCTTAGCCAATGGCGAAATTTCAACCGGGTGACCATACACGAAAGTTGGTTGATCCAGCTTTGGCTGAACCAGCTCTTCAAAGAAGGCGTTAATAATATGACCTACTGCCCAGTAGTCTTCATAGTGAATGCCATGGTCATCAGCAAGCTTACGGGCGTCTTCAACGCTCATTTTAGGCCAGAAATCCACACCAGTGTACTGCTTAATAGCATCCACCATATGAATTCGAGCAAAATTCTTGTTCAAATCGATTTCCTGACCTTGATAAGTGATTACACCATCGTCAGTAACCGCCTTAGCAGCTGCCTTAAAAATACCTTCCGTTTCGTCCATCACATCATGGAAGTCAAAGTAGGCAACGTAGGATTCAAGCATGGTAAATTCAGGGTTATGACGTGTGTCCATCCCCTCATTACGAAATACCCGACCAATTTCGTAGACCCGTTCCATACCACCAACGATCAGACGCTTCAAGTGAAGTTCCAAGGCGATCCGCAAGTAGAGTTTAATGTCCAAAGCATTATGATGCGTCACAAAAGGACGGGCGTTAGCGCCACCAGCTTGGTTATGCAAAACGGGTGTCTCAACTTCCAGAAAATCTTGGCCATCTAAATAGCTACGAATAGCAGTGATGATCTTGCTGCGCTTCTTAAAGCGTTCGAAACTTTCTGGGTTAGAGATCAAGTCCAAATAACGTTGACGGTAGATCTGTTCCTTGTTCTGCAAGCCATGAAATTTATCTGGTAATGGCCGTAATGCTTTAGAAAGAAACGTCAGCTTAGTGGCACGAATCGTTAATTCACCCATATCCGTCTTAATGATGTCGCCTTCAATACCCAGGTGATCACCAATATCAGAACGTTTGAAAACGTGGTATACGTCATCGCCCAAAATATCTTTACGGACGTAGATCTGCATTTTACCGGTACGGTCTTGTAAGTCAGCAAAACCAACTTTACCTTTACCACGCTTAGAAACCATTCGTCCGGCAATGATTGCAGTCTTATGCACGTCATTGAGTTCATCTTTATCGTCTTCACCGAACTCCTGTTGCAATTGTGCTGCTAAGTAAGTCCGTTCAAACCGATGACCAAAGGGATCGATTCCCTCATCACGTAGTTCGTTCATCTTCTCGCGACGAACTCGTAGTTGGTCGTTCATTTGTCTATCTTTTCCAGCCACACTAATACCTCCATCTTATAATAACTAGTCCGTTATTAATTTTGACAACCCTCAATAAAAAAAGCAAGCTCTTTTGCCTGCTTTTTTTAAATTATCGGCCACTAACGGCATAAGCGGCTAATTTTTCTAGAAATGCGTCAAAAATATCATCCATTTGCTGCTCAGTTTCAGCATTGTTTAACGCTGCTTTAGTTCGTGCTGAATGTGAAATTCCCTTTAGGTAATAGGCAGCCTGACCGCGAAATTCACGGGGGCCAATGTAATCACCCTTCAATTCAACCAGCCTGTGCAAATGCTCCTTAGCAGTTTGAACCTTTTTTTCTGGTGTTGGTTCCGGCAATAATTCACCAGTCGCCAGATAATGCTCAGTTTGCCGCAACATCCACGGATTGCCCATCGCTGCTCGACCGATCATGACCGCATCGGCACCGGTATGATCCAGCATCCGCTTAGCATCCTGTGCTGAGCGCACGTCACCATTGCCCATAAATGGAATGGTCAGCTGATCGGCAACCAGCTTTAAAATATCCCAGTCCGCATGACCAGTATACAGTTGTTTACGGGTTCGACCGTGCATGGCAATAGCTGAAGCTCCAGCGCGTTCCGCTGCCAAGGCATTGTCAACTGCATAAACGTGCTGATCATCCCAGCCAGTCCGCATTTTAACCGTTACCGGCTTCTTAACAGCATCTGTGACATAAGACACCATTTCATAAACTTTATTCGGGTCTAAAAGCCATTTTGCACCCGCATCGGTCTTAACAACCTTGTTTACGGGACAACCCATGTTGATATCAATAATGTCGGCTGCCGTATGCTGATCCACAAATTTAGCGGCCTGAACTAAGGTTTCCTTCGTCCCGCCAAAAATTTGAATACTCATCGGGTGCTCACTGGCATCAACGAACATCATATCCAGCGTTTTTTGATTGTGGTACATAATGCCACGATCAGAAATCATTTCACAGACCACAAGGCCTGCACCGAACTCCTTACAAATCACCCGAAAAGCAGAGTTAGTGACCCCTGCCATCGGTGCTACAACAACCTGATTTGCGATTTTAACGTCGCCAATTTGCCATTCCATATGCTCACCTCTGATAAATTTTTACTGACTTAAATTCTGCGTTAGCTATCATAGCACATTGCGCCTACTACTGGCTATCAAAAAAAGCCGAATTACATTTTAGCTAAAATAGCCTTTAATTCCTGTTCGTTAAACTCATACTTGTTCTTACAGAAGTTGCAGACCGTTTCTGCGTGATGATCTTGATCGATAATTTCCTGCAACTGAGCTTTAGAAACACTCGACAAGGCCTTAGCAAACTCTTCTTTTGAACAATCACACTTAAATGATACCGGCATTTTATCCAGGATCTTAACGTGTTTTTCGCCAAATAAAAGGTTCAGCATGTCTTCAGGCTTCTGGCCATCTAGCAGTAACTCGGAGACCATGGGGACCTCTTTTAATCGTTTCTCCAAATGACTAATGGCATCATCCTTGGCACCAGGCATCACTTGAATTAAGAAACCGCCGGCAACTTGAATGCTGTTATCGTCATTCACAAAGACGGAAACTCCCACCGCTGAAGGAATTTGTTCAGATTGGGCGAGGTAATAGGTAAAGTCGTCACCGATCTCACCAGTAGCTAAGGCCACTTTCCCAGTATAGGGTTTATCTAGGCCCAGGTCTTTAGTGACTGAAAGTGAACCCTTAACACCCACAGCATTAGCAACGTCGATTTTATGACGTTTGTTCAATGGTAAAGTAACGTGCGGATTTTGCAGATAACCTTTAACGGTACCGTTAGCGTTTCCGTCAGCAACGATTCCGCCAACCGGGCCGCCGCCATTGATTCGAACGGTTAAAGTGTCGTCACCCTTTAATACAGAAGAAGACAGCATCAACGTTGCAATCAGGGTTCGTCCCAGTGCAGCAGAAGCAGCTGACCAGGTGTCGTGGCGTTTTTGTGCTTCACGAACAAGTTCGGTGGCATCAACGGCATAGGCACGGAATTGACCGTCGTCGACCACGCTTTTAATTAAATAATCTGACATAGTTTCCTATTTCCTCCTAAAAGAAATTTCTAGAGTAGTATAACACAAGGTGTGAAAGCTGGCGGTTAAAGAGCGTAGTGGAAACGGGCAGTGGGAGAAATCCTGATTCTGGATTTATGCCATTGTCGGCTTCCATGCAGCTTTCTGTCAGCTTGAGCCCGATTAGGACAAGGTGTGAAAGCTGGCGGTTAAAGAGCGTAGTGAAAGCGGGCAGTGGGAGAAATCTCGATTCTGGATTTATGCCATTGCCCGCTTCCATGCAGTTTTCTGTCAGCTTGAGCCCAGTTAGGCACAGTTGCTAATTACGAACTCAGCTAAAAATTCCACAAAAAAGCGCAAGCCCAAGGCCTGCGCTTTTTCATTGATTCTAATCCTCGCCATCATCTGGATGATCTGATGGATCATCAGTATGAGTCTGATCAGAATTACCTTTATCAGAACCACCCTTGTCAGAGTCGTTTTGATCAGACTTTTGACCATTTTCAGAATCAGACTGAATGTCATCTGATTCTTGAACAGTTTTTTCAGTCTTATCTTGCTTATCTTGAATCTTAGCCTGTCGTTCTGCTTCACGCCGTTCAAGTTCCTTCTTGGACTGTTCAAAAGTGGCAGCTTTTTCACTTGGAAATTCGTTGTCATTTTGCTTGTCAGGCATTTCCCCAGTCTTCCAAAGACTAAGAATCTGCTTTTCATCCAAGGTTTCGTACTTCAACAGTGCTTCAGCAATAATCTTATGCTGTTCACGGTGCTCAGAAAGAATCTTCGTAGCAGTCTCATGAGCTTCATTCGTCAAACGACGAACTTCGGCATCAATCGTGGCAGCTGTTGCTTGTGAATAAGTTGGCATTTGACCATAAGCAGCTTGTTGTTGACTTTGAGCATTTTCAAGCGCAACGGTACCAACTTTTTCACTCATCCCGTACTGGGTAACCATTGCCCGGGCAATTTGAGTTGCCTGTTCAAAGTCATTCGAGGCCCCGGATGATTCGGAGTGGAAGATGATCTCTTCAGCTGTCCGACCACCCATCAGGCCTGCCATTTGTTCCTTAGCATCCTTCTTGGACATCAGCATTTGATCTTCACGTGGCAACATAATGGCGTATCCGCCAGCACGGCCACGAGGAACGATCGTTACCTTATGGACGACCCGAGCATCGTTTAAGACTAAGCCAACAACGGTATGCCCGGCTTCGTGATACGCAACGGTTTCGCGTTCCGTCTTACTGATAACACGGTTCCGTTTAGCAGGTCCGGCAATCACACGATCTTCCGCTTCATCGATATCAGAAGCATCAATCTTGGTCTTGTTACGCCGAGCAGCCAGCAGTGCACCTTCGTTCAGCAGGTTTTCAAGGTCGGCACCAACAAACCCAGGGGTCTGCTTGGCGATTTCCTTCAAATCAACGTCATTTGCCAATGGTTTGTTACGTGAGTGAACCTTTAAGATAGCTTCACGGCCATTAACGTCTGGACGACCAACTAAAATCTTCCGGTCAAAACGACCTGGACGAAGTAAAGCGGGATCCAAAACATCTGAACGGTTAGTAGCAGCCATGACAATGACACCTTCGTTACCCGTAAACCCATCCATTTCAACCAGTAACTGGTTAAGGGTTTGTTCACGTTCATCATGACCGCCGCCCATACCGGCACCACGGCGACGACCAACGGCATCAATTTCATCAATAAAGATAATTGAAGGTGCGTTCTTTTTAGCTTGTTCAAATAAATCACGAACACGGCTAGCACCAACCCCGACGAACATTTCAACGAAGTCAGAACCAGAAATGGAGTAGAACGGTACGCCTGCTTCACCGGCAACCGCTTCAGCAAGTAAGGTTTTACCAGTACCAGGCGGTCCCTCTAGTAACACACCAGATGGGATCCGAGCACCCAATGAAACGAACTTGCGCGGATCTTTCAAGAACTCGACAACTTCGACCAGTTCCTGTTTTTCTTCTTCTTCACCAGCGACATCCGTAAAGCGGACTTTGTTTTCTTTACTATCGGTTGGCTTAGCTTTGGATTTACCAAAGTTCATGACTTTACCATTGCCGCCACCTTGGCCGGCTTGGCCCATCATCATGTAGAAGAAGAAAATAAACGCAAGAAGAGGCAATACGTAAACTAACATGTTTACCCAAAAGCCACTGGACTCTTCAGGCTTGGTATTCATTTTGACGTTATGATCCCTTGCATAACGCGTTACCTCAGTCACACTGGAGTTATTCTGTAACACCGCAGTACTGAAGTTGGTCACCTTAGAACTCGTATTACCGCCAAGGGTAAAGCCAGTCTGAGTTTTAGCCTCCTGAGCTTTCCGATACGTCCCGGTAACTTTATAAACGCCACCAGAAGGCTGTACGGCAAAGTTCTTAACGTTGTTCTCCTTTAGTTGATGGATAAACTCACTGGATTGAATTTCTTGGGATTGTGAGCTTGAGTTATTTCCTTGAAAGAAGTAAATAACACCCATGACCAACAAGAAGATCACAATGTAGAAAAGACTATTCCGAAAAAGTCCATTCTTTCGATTGTTCATTTAGTGCCTCCTTACTTCAATTCCCTACAAATTGGGAATAAAACTGAGGGACGATTCCCCCGTTAATAAAAATCATACTACCATATTTGACCTTATTTGACTAATGTTTTATTCGAAAATTTGACCTTTTTTGACCAATTCCCTAATTGGTGTAAATTTCCGGTTTTAAAACCCCAACGTAAGGTAAGTTTCGGTAATACTCCACGTAATCTAGACCATACCCAACCAAGAATTCATTGGGAACGTTAAAACCAACGTAGTCCGCCTTTGCTTCGACTACCCGGCCTTCAGGCTTGTCCAGGAGCGTGCATACCTTAAATGACTTAGGGTGCCGTTCAGCTAGACGATCCCGCAAGTATGCCAGTGTCCGGCCGGTATCCAAAATATCTTCGACCAAGATCACATCGCGGCCACTGATATCAGTATCAATATCGTGAACCAGTGTAATCTCACCCGTTGAAGCCGTACCGCCATGGTAACTGGAAACGTCAATAAAGTCGATGTCTGCGAGAAAATCCAATTCCCGCAAAAGATCCGTCATGAAAAAAATAACACCCTTCAAAACACCGATGAACAGCGGCTTTTTACCCGCGTAATCCCGGGTAATATCAGCTCCCAAACGTTCGCAGGCAGCCTTGATGTCATCTTGGCTGTATAAAACACGCTCGATATCGTTATTCATTAAATTTGCTCCTCTAGTCAGATTGTTTTAAAACCAGTTCGTAGTTAGTCTCAGTTAACTCACGGGTGCTGCGCTGCAGTCCGATCAGCCATAATACTTCAGCTTTGGCAGACACCACCACTAATTGCTGTGCCCGCTTTACTGGCGGTATTTTATGATCGATCAAAATTCGCCGAACGGTCTTATGACCGCCACCTGCCAGCTTGATTTGATCGTCTGGCCGCGCTTGCCTTACCTGCAAAGGTAGGTCATCCAGCTGCAGATCAAGTGCCATGTGCCATGGATCTGCCCGGCTCTTTTTTTGAGTCGGTACCAGTTGTGCCCGTAACCCCCGTGGTAACTGAACCCACTGGTTAGATATTACCACAATTTTATCCGTCAGTTTGTGATTTTGGGGAACTTTTAATTCTGATTTAATTGAAAATTGATCGTAAGCTTTTTCAAACACCCGTGAATGCGCTAGATTGAGCCTTGCCGTTGGCTTTTGCTCATTATTCAGTAACTGCGTGGCTTCATCCAAATACGACGCCGTAACCGGTAACTGGGCCGCTTGAAAAATCGCCTTCAGCACTGCTCGTTGCTGGATTGCCGTCAGCTGACGCCAGCGCGCCACATTGTAGGTGTGCTCGTTGATCCGCACCTGTTGCAGTAGTTCCGCCGTCCGCTGTGCTGCTAATTGAATAGTGGCACTGAGCTGGGCCGTATATTGTTTAACGTGGGTCAAAAAGGCAGGGCTTTCCTGTTTGAGTGCTGGTATCACTTGATGTCTGATGCGATTACGCAAAACATCGTTATTTTGATTCGTCGCATCCTCATACCAAGTCAACTGCTGTTCTTTAGCATAGGCTCTGATCTGCGCCTTGCTAAAGAGCAGCAACGGTCGCACGAGTTTGCCTGCCTCAAAGGGCTGTTCGGGCAAAATCCCCTGCAACTGCGTCAGTTGACCTCCCCGAATGAGTTTCATCAGCACCGTTTCAGCTTGATCATCGGCATGGTGCGCAGTCAGTAAAACGACGGCATGGTGCTGGGCCATACACTGAGCAAAGAATTGATAGCGAAAGTGCCGGGCCGCGGCTTCGACGCCCTGATGTGGCTGCTCATTAACCGGCCATTTCGTCTTCTCAAGTTGCAGGTGATGCTGCTGACAGTACTCACTTATAAATTGTGCTTCAACTTGGCTTTGAGACCGTAACTGGTGATTGACGTGGGCCACCACCAATTTAGGGCGAATCTGAGCCGGTAATTGTTGCATCAGCGTCAATAACACCATGGAATCAACGCCCGTGGAGACGGCTACAATCACCGTCTGCCGGCGATTAAACCAGCCCGCTTGCATCACTTCTGAATTAAATTGCTGTGTAATCTCCATTTTGTATCCCTCATTAACCAAATTAATCAAAAAAAGAAGCCTCCATTACAAAACGGCTGTTTTGTAAACGGACGCTTCAGTTCAATTGTCGTCTTGATTAATCACTGTGGCTGATTAGCTGCGACGACCGCCACGACCACCACGTTTGCCTTCAGTGTTACGTTTGAGGGTCGCTAACCGGTCTTCACTTTCCTTTAGAAAGCCAGACATTAAGTCATCGAAACTCTCCTTATGGTTCGAATTCGAGTGGTTATTATTCCGGGAGTGGCCACCACCGTTGTTGCTGTTACGATAATGACCGTTGCCACCACTATGGTGATTATTATGATTACCGTTATTTTCATGACGTTCGTGATCACGATTGTCATGGTTATGATGCTCGTGTTCTGAATGACCTTCAGGATGATCCTTAGCCTTACGGATCGATAACGCGATCTTACCATCGTCGCCGATGTTCAGAACTCGCACGGTGACTTCATCACCGATCTTCAATACATCATGAATATCTTTTACGAAGCCGTCAGAGACTTCACTGATGTGCACTAATCCAGTCTTATGATCACCTAAATCAATGAACGCACCAAAATTTGTGATACCTGAAACTTTACCAGCAACTTTTGCTCCAACCTCGATTGCCATAAACAAGAATTTCCTCCTTAAATTTGTACTAATATTATAGCACATTTCTTGTAAAACAAGCCTGAACATGTCGTGGATATCTCATCTAAATCTCATTATAAATAAAAATGGGTTCTACAATATCTGTTGTTGGTAATAGATTTTTATCTATTACTGATGACAGATTTTTTGTTTATCATTAGAATAAAAAAGCGGACATCTCCCGTCCGTTAACTTACTCCCACCACAGAATTAAGTCAAGAAAGGAAATGCCCTATGTCAAATGATACTACGAAAATGTTGTTAGGAATAGATGATGAACACTTAATAATTGAGG
>NZ_BJDO01000062.1 GCF_005405185.1 Secundilactobacillus hailunensis | reverse complement strand
CTCTAAGCACGGCAATGCCGTTGCGCGGAAGATTCTTTATCGTGCAATTGGACAAATCGATCTAGCGGCTAAGACTAGTCCATGTCATATAGCAGATTACTATGAACGAAAAAAGCAATTTTCTCAAACGAAGGGGTTCAAGAAAATTGCCATTGCTTCAATCCATAAACTGCTTAGAACGGTCTATATTTTGATTATCACTGATCAAATGTATGATTACAACGTAGCCAACAATAATCAAAAAGACTTTTGTCGCAATTAATTGATCAGGTTCATTATAGCCTAAGTTAACTTCAAAGAAGTAATTTCTTTGAAGCCTTTTGTGATGCTCCTAATTTAGAAAAAAAACGCCTCAATTAAAGCAATAATGCCAAATATGTCATAAATTAAAACTTTAGAGTCCTAATATACTTGACTTTACGTAGAAAACTTCCTGCTTAATCTATTATACAGAAACTTTGACGAGGAAACCAAATTTCATCTTAATATTGTTATCAACTGTTTCAGTGAAAGTTGCGCTTAATAAGGTATTTTTGTTTAATACTACGATCAAAGTTTAGCAGCAACTAAAAACAGCTTAAAATCTCTTTGTCGGTAGCAACCAGAGCTTATTTGTATAATTCTTTAAGCTTTTTTATTTAATTCAACTTTTAACAACTTCAAATATCTCTGCCAACCATTCTTTAGCAATTTTTTCTCTGTCGTTTTCATTTAATTCAACAATTCCCTGATTTTCTTCACCTGAAATGTCTTTTTGTAGTATAACTGCCATTTCAGCCTGTGTTAATTGGACGTAGGAAGCTAATGTTGATATAGAGTATGTGAAATTAATTGCGTTCCCTGAATTTGCTAGAATAACAGTCCTATTGCTTTTAGTTTTTAAAATTTTATACCCACCATTGTGTCCATAGTGGGGTAATTTGTTGATCATTTGACTATTTTTAAAAGTATCGTCCGCTGAAGTTACAGAAAAGCTATATAAAGTATGTTTCAAATCCAATTTTTTTAGTTGAAGAGTATCAATAGACTTCTCTCCATTAGCTATATACACAATATCAACGTCAATTAGCTCAGTATATATATCATTAGTTATTTGGTACCCATGGGCTAATGCGTTAGCTAATCGTATTGCCCTTTTATCAGCAACTATGACTATTGCACCACGTTTTCTTAAATTACCCGCTATACTGGAGCCAACTTTACCATAGCCAATAACTAGTACTTTCTTGCCTAAAAGCGTCGTTCCATAATCTGCTAAAAAGATTTCGGATTTGACTACAATCTCATGTCCAACCAAAAAATCTTCCTCAATTTTTAAAGAACTTCTTGCCACTGATAGTATTGGGACTGATATTGAATTATTGGACAGCTTATCTTCATACTTTTGGTAGCCATTTTCCGTATCCTCGATTATTTTAACCAATTGACCTTTAAACTGTTTCTGAATGTCACTTAATCTTGGTACAAAATACCCACCAATATCAATAATTGCAAACGTGTCCTGTCCGACAATTTCCTTTATCAAGTTAGGTGTATCAACGCCTGCTAATTCTTTCCTAGAAACATCTAATATTGTACAAGTCTTTGATAAATGTTTAAGGACTTTACGATCAATACTTTTGGGCTTGGGTATAAAGTACACTTCGTAGTGTTCACATAAATAGTCTATAAAATCCAAACTGTTAATCACGGCGTGCTCTACGACAAGGATTTTTTGGGGATCAGACTGCCCTTTATTAAAAAGCGCAGCGACTTTTTCGAAATACGATTTATCTATCTAATAGATACTCATTATGTCTCATCTTTTACACCTGTTTCCATTTGGAATTCAGATAAGAAATCACGCATATACTTTGTTCGACGACTGGCTTCTTGCTTTCCCGTTCTGGTATTCATTGAACTTGCTAATTTCAGTAGCTTTTCATAAAAGTGATTGATGGTTGTACTTTTGTGATGGCGATAATCATCGTGTGTTTTGATTTCCTTCACTGATATTTTGGGATCGTATATTTCCTGTCCAGCGTGCCCGCCGTAAGCAAATGCACGTGCTATGCCGATTGCACCTAGTGCATCAAGTCTATCAGCGTCCTGAACACATTTACCTTCGTTAGAAAGCTGGTAATGGTGTTCAATGTTGTCAGAATATGACATATGTTGGATAATATCTAAAATGTCTTCTCTAGCCGGAGTTGCAATATTCTCATGGCTAAGTATAATTCGTACTTCTCTCAGTCTATTCTTTTTATCTGCAGTGACTTTTTCGTCTATGGTGTCATGCAAATAGCTAGCTGCTTTCACAACATACAGACCAATATCAGTTTCATCTTTTTTAAAATCTTCTGTATATATTTTCTGAGCTAACTTAGCCACTCTTTGGGCATGAAGAAAATCATGCCCAGTTGGATCAAAGGCCATATTTTCTTTAGAAAATGATTTTATATCATCTAAACTCATTACTCTTTATCTCCTTTAATTACTTTATTTCGTAAAGCTATCAAGCATAGAGAAATTGTGAATACGGCAACAAAAAACAAAATCAAGAAATTGATTGCTAACCCCCATTTTGTCCCTGAAATTACACTCCCTTGTTGTTTCTGCAATAAAGAAACAATAGAGGACGATATTGCAATTCCAACTGCTCCTGAATAAGCTTGAACCGTCATATAAATCGAATTACCATCATTTACTAACCCAGCAGGTAATTGAGACAAACTATAGGTCATGATGTTACTGTAGCTAAAGCTCAATCCCACCATAAAAAGCATATATATTAAAACCAGCCCGCCAATACTTGGTGTAAATAGGTTGGCGCCCAAAAAGGTCAGTCCAATGATTATACAGCCACTTATAATGGGTAAGCGGGGTGCAGTTTTATCGTAAATAATACCAGCAACCACCGATAGCACTGCATCAATCACAGCGGCAGGAGCAATTAGAAAACCTACCAAACCAGGTGACTGGGCAAAAAGTATTTGTAGCACATTAGGGATTAAGTATGACATACTCAAAGAACTGAATTGCAATAGAAAAAAAGCACTTAACAACTGCAAAAAGCGTTTGTTTTTAAAGAGACTTAATTCCAACAATTTATGGCTCTTATGCTTCTCATTAAGAAGGAAAAGTAAGCCACTAAAAAAAGCTGTTCCTAGTAAAAATAAATACAATTTAAAAGAGCTACTGTTAGCAGTCAAGTTAACAATAAACATCAACGTCGTTGTCAAAAAAATGGCCAAGAAAATGCCCCCACGGACATCAAAGGGAACGTAATGAACCGGTGAACTTTGTTCAATGCTAAGCTCACCAAGCAGCCAGGTAACCATAATAATTGGTATTAAAATTATAAATAGAAAATGCCAATTGAATGTGTCCTGAATTATGCCACCATATATGGGACCCACTGCTGGTGCAAAGGCAATAACTAAGCTACCTAGCCCCATAAAAGTGCCAACTTTTTTCTTTGGCACTTGATCTAGTATGACAGCAAACATCAACGGTAACGCGATTCCATCAGCAATGCCTTGACATAAGCGGCCTAGCAAAACTAAATTAAAGCTGTTGGAAAAGCTTGCAATCAACGTACCGACTAAAAAGCTTAAGCACGAAACTCTAAATAAAGTTACCACACGAAACCGTCTTAAAAAGAATGAACCCAATGGAATCAAACTAGTTGAGACTAGCATATATCCAGTAGTCAACCATTGAACTTGACTGATAGGTATAGAAAAATACGTTGTTAATTGTGGGAAGGTTATGTTTAACGCTGTTTCAACCACTATTCCTAAAAAGCTTAAAAGACCAATCGAAATTATTGCGCTCAATAGTTTGTTGTGTTTCTCTTGAACCAAGAATTGCACCTTCCAAACACTACATATAGTTTTTATTACATATTATACCACTATATATGGTTCTTAGGCCGTTGCTCCTACATATTTTCAAGAACGAACAATAGTTTCTCTAGCCTTTGAGAAACTACACTTAAAATAGTCGCAAGTCCGTTATAGCCATGCTATAATGTAAACAGAAAAAGGAAGCCCCGCTAGAACAGGGCTTCCCATGTAGAGCCGTTTAAGACGGTGGCAAAGTTTAATAATAGATTAAATAATCCGTTAGCCCTGCCAAAAGCTAAGACGGATTATTTTTTTTGCTGACTTTTGATCAGCTCAACAATTAATGCAATCAAGGCCACGATAAATGTACCGAAAGCTAGCATTAATTGTAAAGCGTCCGAAACGGACACTTAGGCTACTCCTTTCGTTAGGATTTATGGGCTTTAAAGGTTTAACACCATAAGCACCGCCTCCGATCGGAAATAGCCACCGCCTTAACTTCTCTACTTGATTCATTATACAGAGATATAATTCTTTTAGAAACATATTTTTAAATCAGTAGTGTACTTCATTCTAACCTGGATTAGTGTATTAACGTAAGTCATCTTAGTAAGAACATTGAGCATAAAAATACGGTAATTGATTCATTTTATCAGAGTGCTTGCTTATATCTATAGGAGGTTCTATTTTGAATATTCAATCTGTAAATAGTTTTTTAAGCAAAAAAGCAGAATCCCTAAAGTCTATAAAAGCTAATGTAACAGTTGATGGAAGAGGTTTGCTACCACGATTTTTCTATAGAGGACAGTCAAATGACTTCAAAAGTAGTAATAACGTTGCTAGCATCTTTAGACAAAAAGAGCTCTCCGGATATACCCATGAATATTCATTTACTAATGAGTACATGCGTAGGTACGCAAACGATTTTAACAATTTAGAAAACAATTTTTCTCGCCTGTCTTATATGCAACATTTTGGCTTGCCAACTAGGTTATTAGATGTAACGACCAATGCTCTTGTCGCTCTTTATTTTGCCTGTCAATCTCATCTTGATTCTGAAGGACATGAAACAGACGGGATAGTTACCATGTTTTTTTCTAACAAGACACAAAATATTGATGATTTCACATACTATAGTAGTCGCAGTGACACCGTGGAAGTCTTATCAACATTAGCATTGATGGACGAAGAAAAAAAGAAAAGTATTTATAGAAAAATATCTTCTTTCAACAAAAATATTGATGATTTGTTGAAAGAAGATGAAAATCATTTATACCAAAGTTGGTACATGGATCTGGTCAAGCAGTTCCCAGAGGGCTATTATGAACAACTTTCTGAGGAAAACCAAAAAGTATATGACTCACTAAATGATTTCTATAAAGAAATAAATCAGTCTTATGAAATGCAATGCCTGTATCATGATATTAAAAGAGATACTGGTTATTTTGCTGATCTAATCAACTTTAGAACTTTACTTCACCCATTTTTCGTCGAACCTTCAATTAATAATGAACGCTTACGAGCTCAAAGTGGTTTTTTCCTTTTTGAACCTTATGATGGTACATCATGTAGCTTGGAAAATATTCATGATGATATTGATAACAAAGTATCTCTGTACAATGGACACAATGAGCCAATTAGATTAGTAATTCCTGGTGAAAAAAAGCAACAAATTTTAAACGAATTAAATCAATCATTGGAAATAAACCAGGCTACTTTATTTCCAGACAAAGAAAATGTGGCTAGTTATATAAAAAATAATTTTTAATAAAAAATGTTTAAAGGCCATTAGGGCATACCCTATTGGTCTTTTTTATTTCTGTGCTATACTAGGAATTACAAGTGTTCATTAGAACTGTCCAAAAGGAGAACTGGAAATGGCTAAAATTGGTTATGCGCGTGTGAGTTCCAAGGAGCAACATTTAGATCGACAGTTAGCGGCTTTAAAAGACGTTGATAAATTATTTACGGATAAATTAAGTGGGGCTAACACTAATCGGCCAGAACTGCAAAAAATGCTGGCCTATATTCGTGAGGGTGATATTGTAATGGTCACTGAATTAGATCGCTTAGGCAGAAACAACCATGATTTGACTAAGATCATGAACTCCATTCAAAATAAGGGTGCCACCCTTGATGTGTTGAATTTACCGTCCATGACAGGGATTGCTGACCCCAATTTACGTCAACTCATGACCAACCTCATTATTGAACTTTATAAATACCAAGCTGAAAGTGAACGTAAGCGGATCATTGAGCGCCAGCAGCAAGGGATTGCCTTAGCTAAGCAGCAGGGTAAATATCATGGGCGCAAACCCCAATACACCCAAGACGATCCCCGCTTGCAACATGCTTTTAAGCTTTATCAGGCGGGCATGAGTGATGTAGATGTTGCTCGGAATACCGGGATCAAGCGGACAACCTTTATTCGATATCGTAAAAAACTTAATATCAAGAGATGGGGCACTTAGCTAGTGTATACTAATAATTCATGAATATAATGTATATGTATCATTTGCAAACATACGTGTTATGCGTTATTATGCATGTAGCGATATTTATTAAGCTTACTTAGCATGTATGAGGAGGGACACTAATGGAAATTATTACATTTTCAGCTATAAAAGGCGGCGTTGGTAAAACTACCCTAGCTTTTAATTATGGTGAATGGTTAGCAAAAAATGGCAAGCATGTTTTATTTATTGACTTAGACCACCAAAGTAATTTAACCCAGACTTACAACATTTACGACAATCAAGACACCGTTGGCAACATTTTCTTAGATCGAGGGAAAGTCAAAATACATGAAATAAGTGCTTATATTAGTCTAATTGCCGGAGACATGCACCTTGACGATATTGAGCGTACCATTGAAAATAAGACTAACAAAAACATGTTCCTCTATATGTGGTTGTCAGATAATTATGAACGTTTAAATTTAGGAAAATTTGAGTATATTATTTTAGATTGCCACCCAGATTTTTCTACTGCTACCAAAAATGCAGTCATCATCAGTAATGCTATTCTTAGTCCAATCACGCCCAGTGAACATGGGTATAATGCAAAATTTAACCTAGAAGAAAGAATTAACGAGTTACGCAAAGAAGCCATTGATTACTCTACTAGAAAATCTTATGTCACGACCAAATTATTTTTTATCGCCAACATGATTAAACACAACACAAGATCATCTCGCGAGTTATTAAAAGCCTTAAAAGGCGATCCCAGTGTATTGGCTACAGTTCCAGAAAAGGAGCTATTCAATCGTTCAACGTTGGATAAAAAATCTCTTTCAAAAATGGCTGAAGACCACAAAACATATATTGATCAACATGAATTTTTCGACAGTATGGACAAAACATTTAATGAAATCACGGAAAAATTATAAATATTTCGTACACGTATCAATCACATGTATACTCAATAAGTGTACATGTTAATTATAAAGGAGGACTACCTATGGCATTCGATCCAGAGAACAAAAACATAAAAAAGGCACTACAAAAAAATGAAACAGAACAGCCAACTGATACTAAAGATAAACTTGTTATTCCTGTTTTTAAAGATGAAGAGGAACGTACTAAGAACTATACCTTTTCACTTCAACCTAGCGCACGCAAAAGACTTGACGGTCTGGCCAAAGAACATAATTTTAAGTCTGCCTCCAAATTTTTAAATGAGCTTATAAAAAATATGTGATGTCACTTTAAGGGGGGGGAGTTGTTATGGGAATTTCAATAAGTGTTATATTTTTGTTTGCCGGCCTTATTGTCTTTTAGATAATCCCAGCCATTGGAATTGCAAAAAAGCACCTGGTAGATGACCGCTTTTTTATTCGACAGTGGTTATTTCCAATGCAGTATTGGTTACAGCTATTATTTGAAAGAATCAGTGGTAACCGTCGTATTGTCGTAAGAATTTTTCAAATAATGTCCCTGTTTATCACGTATTTTTGTGGGTTGCTTATGCTCATGATTTTCAGTGTTTTTGATGGAAATTTGCTTAAACAACCCGAAGCATTTTTACTTTTCGAATATTTACTGGTATCTTCTATCGCTTACTGGTTTCAACCAAAAGCTGGCAAAGTATATAAAACCAAATAAAGTTGCCGCTTAGTAAGCGCTATGCTAAACTGAGATTAATTTAACAACCGAATATAGAGATCAAGCTAAACAAAAAAATCCCCGATTCACGAGGAATCAGGGATTTTGGGTTTAGCAAGTAGCTATAAGGCAGCTACTTAGATTCAGTCGATTTTCACCGCCAAGTTAAAATCGACTGAACATTGTTCTTAATTTGTAGGTTAATTATACCGCAAACCAGTCCCCAAGGACAAGTTAAGGATAGTTAAAAACAAATTAAAGTCAATGGACTAAGTAGCTAACCAGAGCTATTTAGTCCATTTTTTGTTGTTAGAACTTAAAAAAGTTGCCGACTGGGCAACTCACAAACAGACACATGCTGGTAAATTACAAAGCATTCATTTAGCCGTGAGGCTTTGTAATTCAGTTAAAGCATATCAGATTTGTATTGTAATGCAAGTCGAATGTTTTAGCAACTCTCTTTTGAGACAGCGTGTGTCAGTCAAGAAAGGGAGTTTTTATTATGACAAAATCAACAA
The DNA here is from genome assembly GCF_005405185.1 of Secundilactobacillus hailunensis. Classification (GTDB taxonomy): domain Bacteria; phylum Bacillota; class Bacilli; order Lactobacillales; family Lactobacillaceae; genus Secundilactobacillus; species Secundilactobacillus hailunensis. The sequence goes on along the minus strand of NZ_BJDO01000062.1, from coordinate 1,531 downwards.
ATTTTAATTACTATGAAGCAGATAACGTATATGGAGCCTTATTTTTCCAGTTTCCTAAGGTATTAATGTATGGCGAGCAATACAAGCATTTAAGCAATGACGCTAAATTAGCCTATATGGTACTAAAAGACCGATTAGAGTATTCTTTGCGCAATAACTGGGTTGATAGTGAAGGACACGTCTACTTTATCTTTACCAATCAAGAACTAATGGACTTGTTCAATTGTTCAAAGGGAAAAGTCATCAAAATAAAAGCAGAGCTGGAATCAATCGGATTACTCGTTCAGAAACAAATGGGCTTTAACCCGAAAACTAAGAAAAATGAACCGAATCGCTTATATCTGTCCAAGCTCGATGTGAAAGCAACCGATGTCTATTTACGCGGCGAATTTGGTCAAAAAAGCTCTCAAACCCTTGCTACGAGCGGAAGTTCAAAAAATGAACTTCCGCGGGAGACCGTTGAAACCCTTGCTACGAGCGGAAGTTCAAAAAATGAACTTCCGCATAAGTTCGTTGACAACAGCTCTCAAACCCTTGCTACGAGCGGAAGTTCAAAAAATGGACTTAATCTATATAGAGAACCTAAAGAAAGAGACAAAAACAGATACAATATAGATACTCAAAAGTTGGACTTTTCCACAGCCAATTTCTCACCAGCAGAAATTCAAAAGCAAAACCAGGATTTGGTGAACCATGCTAATGATTTCTTAACTGATGAAGACAGTGGCTTACCGGTTTTCTTAGAACCAGAAGCTGTGCAACTACTTAGTTTTTGGTGCCGTACCCCGCAACAAATGCGGCGCTTCATTGGCATTATCTTAAATGCTAAATACCGAGTTGAAAAGGATCATCAAGATATTGGCGTCATAATCCCTCTTGACGACGAAGAACTAAAACCTTTGATGACTAAAGCCTTAAGACGCTACTTTAACGCCCTAAGAAGCAATGAGAAGCATATCAAGAACGTGGAGAACTACTTATACGGCACCATGCAAAACCTATTTGGCGTTTGGTGGAATCAACAAGCGGCTAGAGAATATGCGGCCAAACACCCCGAAGAAGAAAAGTTGGCCGACAACGATAACAGTGGGTTGTACTACTAGTCCTAAAAGGCTACAAAATCCTTTCTAAGCAGTTTTAAGACTTGCTAACCTCTTTATACTTAAGTTAGATTTAAATGGCTTAAACAGAAGAATAGGGGCTTTTAAATGAGTGCCAGAGCTAACCAGGCTAACCAGCTCAAAAGTTCAGCCTTTAGATCAACGCCAAGCTCAAGTGATTTGAGGCCAGGGCTTTATCTATTGATAAGGTACTCAAAAGGTAGTATAATGGTAGTAGTAAAAGAAAGGAGATGAGACAATCATGGCAGTTAAGGAAAAGAAACGGGTCCAAGTCAAGATTGATAAAGATTTGGCCGATGATACCGAAGCAGTTTTAAGCGAATTGGGCTTAAATCCAACCACGGCCATTAACATGTTTTACAAGCGGATTGTTGCTAATGGTGCTTTACCTTTTAATGCGTCTTTAAGCG
>NZ_BJDO01000061.1 GCF_005405185.1 Secundilactobacillus hailunensis | reverse complement strand
AACCAAGAAAACATGTTTATCCGAATCTTCCAAATCGCTGCTTAGTCCCTATTGCGAATGCCCCTAGAACAAAGGGTTATTTAGTGTACCCAAAATCCATTTAAAGGGTACAAAGTCCCGATATTTCCGATCTCGACCACTCAAATCCCGTAAGCAACAAAGAGCTTCCTCCGAAGAGAAAGCTCTAAATATAATCAAGTCGTTAATCAACACCGTTTGACAAAGACCCTATAAATCTAAATCAACTCTACTTGACGAAGTGCCGCAATAACTTGATCATGAGGTTCCCTCGGTGATTCTGATTAAACTATTTTTAATCCGTTATTTAGCAACAACGATGTTTACGATCTTCTTTGGTACCACGATGACTTTCTTGATGTCGTGGCCATCCGTAAATGATTTAACGGAATCGTCAGCTAAAGCGGCTGTCTGAACCGTATCATTGTCTGCATCCGTAGCAACGGTAATGTGGCCACGAACCTTGCCGTTAACTTGAACTGCTAATTCGATTTGGTCAACGATCAGCTTGGTTTCATCATAAGTTGGCCATTGGGCGTAAGCAATTGACTTGTCATGACCCATAATTGACCACAGTTCCTCTGTAATATGAGGGGCAATCGGTGCCAGCATCTTAACTAAGCCTTCCATGTAAACTAGTGGTAGACTGTCAGCTTTGAAGGCTTCGTTAACGAAGACCATCATTTGTGAAATGGCCACGTTGAACCGCAGTTCTGTCATATCTTCAGTCACCGTCTTGACCGTTTGGTTATAGATCAAGTCCAGCGTACCGTCGTTGATCGTAGTAACGCGATCACGCAGATGGTTATTGTCATCAATAATCAACCGCCATACCCGGTCAAGCCAACGATAGGCACCGCCAATTCCTTCAGAACTCCAAGGCTTGGAGCCTTCCAAAGGACCCATGAACATTTCGTAGACCCGCAACGTATCAGCACCGTACTTCTCCACGATCTTATCAGGGTTAATCACGTTCCCCTTTGACTTAGACATCTTTTCGTGGTTAGTCCCAAGGATCATGCCTTGGTTAACCAGCTTCTGGAAGGGTTCCTTGGTTGGCACAACCCCGATATCGTACAGGAACTTGTGCCAGAACCGGGCGTACAGCAAATGCAAAACGGCATGTTCCGCCCCACCGATATACAGGTCAACTGGTAACCAGTACTTCAGCTTTTCGGGATCAGCGATCATCTTATCATTATGCGGATCGATGTAACGCAAGAAATACCATGAACTCCCAGCCCATTGCGGCATGGTGTTGGTTTCACGTTTCCCCTTGCGGCCATTCTTATCCACCACGTTGACCCAATCGTCAACGTTAGCCAGTGGACTTTCACCAGTCCCTGAAGGTTCCAATTGCTTAGTTGCTGGCAGGCGCAATGGTAATTCATCTTCGGGAACTAAAGTCGTTTCGCCATCTTCCCAGTGAATAACGGGAATTGGTTCGCCCCAGTAGCGTTGACGCGAGAAGATCCAGTCACGCAGCCGATAGTTGACTTTCTTCTTACCGGCTTTGTGTTCTTCCAGCCAGTCAATGGCCGCTTTAATAGCGGCTTTCTTATCCATGCCGTTTAAGAAGCCAGAATTGATATGCTGACCATCACCAGTATAAGCAGCTTCATCAACGTTACCACCTTCGATAACAGGCTTGATCGGCAAGTTAAATTTGTGAGCAAATTCGTAGTCCCGGTCATCATGTGCAGGCACGGCCATAATGGCACCAGTCCCGTATGAAGCCAAAACATAGTCACCGATCCAGATCGGTAGTTTTTCGCCGTTGATCGGGTTGATGCCGTATGCACCGGTGAAGACACCGGTCTTATTCTTGTTTAAGTCAGTCCGTTCCAAATCAGAACGAGATTCAATTTCTTTCTTATAAGCAGCAACTGCTTCGGCTTGTTCTGGGGTCGTGATTTGGTCAACCAGGTCATGCTCTGGTGCTAAGACCATGTATGACGCACCAAATAACGTATCCGGACGCGTGGTGTAAACTTCAACCTGCTTGTCTTCATCACCAGCAATCTTAAAGTAAACACTGGCACCTTCAGAACGACCGATCCAGTTACGTTGCTGTTCCTTGATACTTTCAGGCCAGTCCAGGTCATCCAGATCCTTCAGCAAACGATCAGCATACTTCGTGATCCGCAAAACCCATTGCGTCATTGGTACCCGATAAACGGGATAACCGCCACGTTCAGTCTTGCCGTCAACAACTTCTTCGTTAGCGACCACAGTACCACCCATGAAATCAGGTGCCCAGTTGACTTCGATCTTATCTTCATAAGCGAGGCCCTTTTTGTACAGTTGTTCGAAGATCCATTGGGTCCATTTGTAGTAGGCCGGATCAGTGGTATTCACTTCACGGTCCCAGTCATATGAAAACCCTAAAGATTTAATTTGGCGTCTAAAGACCTTGATATTTTGTGCGGTGAAGTCCTTTGGGTTGTGACCAGTCTTTAGCGCATACTGCTCTGCTGGTAGACCAAAGGCATCAAAGCCCATTGGGTGCAAAACGTTGAACCCTTGCATCCGCTTCATCCGGGCAATAATATCAGTTGCCGTGTAGCCTTCCGGATGCCCTACATGAAGCCCCTGACCTGATGGATATGGAAACATATCTAGCGCATAGAACTTCGGCTTAGATTCATCATCATAAGTTTTAAAAGTTTTATGTTCTTTCCAATAATGCTGCCATTTTCGTTCAATAATACTGTGATTGTAAGCCAAACAAACACGCTCCCTTTCTCATATGTAACGGCTGAAAATAAAAAAGCCTACAAGAAAATAACCTTTCTTGTAGGACGGAATTTCCGCGGTACCACCTAACATTCCCGTATACGCGGGCACTCATTATTTCGTAACGCGAAAATCACGTCTCAACTTACTTCAGTTCAGTTGAAAAACTCAGAGGCGAGTTCAGTGCACAGCCGACGAATTCACAATGACCATCCGCTTTCTGAACGGCGTTGCACACCTAATAATCCTCATCAGTCTTTAATTTTTGTTCAGTGGTTTTATAGTACCAAATTTAAGATGGAGAAGCAAGGGCATTCGCCAAGAACACTGACTTTGCCACCATTAATCAATGACCACTCAAACTTAAGGGTATACTATAAGTAACCTGATTTTGAAAGGATCCTCTAAAATGAACCTTGAACCAGCCGTTAAATACAGCCACACCCTGCTAAGCCCCATTATTGCTCAGGGTGACACCGTGGTGGATGCGACAGTCGGTAACGGCAACGATACCCTTTTTCTAGCAAGTCGCGTTGGTGCGACCGGCCACGTCCTGGGCTTTGACGTTCAGCAACCAGCTTTGGATCGAACTGCCACGCAGCTGACCCTAACCGGTATGACACGCCAAGTACGTCTGATCCATGACGGTCATGAACATCTTGACCAGTACTTAGAGCCACAGCAACAGATCACAGCCGCCATTTTTAATTTAGGTTACTTGCCTGGCAGCAATAAACAGATTATCACTCACGGTGAAACGACCATTAGTGCCCTAAAGACCTGCTTAGCCCATTTACGCCGCGGTGGGATCGTTGCGCTCGTCGTTTACTACGGTCATCCTGGTGGTGAACAGGAAAAAGAAACCGTTTTGCAAACCGTCAAACAGCTTGATCAGCAGCAGTATTCGGTTTTGCAGTATGGCTTTATCAATCAGATCCACCAACCACCATTTCTACTGGCCATTCAAAAAAGGTAACTCAAAAAACGCTTTAATCGAACTCCTCGACTAATCGAGAAGCCAATCAGAGCGCTTTTGATTACATTTGCTCTTTTGGTAACAGCACGATTTGGCTGCTGCCATCATCGTAGACCCATAATGTTTTAGGGAAGTCTTCAGCATACGGAAACGGTGTGTCAAAGCTCGCCACAACGTGATCCTGCTGCAAAAAATCAAAGGTTAGATGGTTGTTGTGATTCTTTAGATTAAAACTAATGATTTCATTCAATTGAAACATGCCTTGTAAATTATTATCAATAATGTACCAAATTTAATCAATAATTTCGCCAGGTAAGGAATTCACGATCCCATAACTAGCGTATCTCGGACGATCATTTTCAAACACGTATATCGTCTCACTTTCTGTTATTATCTAACCTTTAGTATACTTCAATTGGCTAAAAATATCAGGTTTCAGGATTTTGATTACGGTCTAGTTGGTTAATGAGATAGCTTAAAATAATCAATCCCAGCGCCACGATAAAGATCCAGTGTAACCCGCCATACAAAATCTGCCGTAACGGTTTCAGTAACGATCTGCCTAAAGACTTAGCCGTTTGCGGGTTGATCAGCCGGTTCATCATCGAAAGGTCAGTCCCCTTATGGCTAGCAACTCCGCGGGCCATTTGAACGTTTAAAATAATCCCAAACACTGAGATCATCAATGTTTGACCCAGCGTTCGCGCCAATGTATTCAGGGAAGTTGCCACCCCGACGTCTTCTTTAGGCACCTGATTTTGTACCGTTACCGTAGTGGTTGTAATGGTGATCCCAAAACCAGTCCCACAGATGGCTGCAATCACAAAGAATGCCCAAAATGGCGTACTTTGCGGTGCCAGCGCCATGGCGATACCGCCCACTAAAATAAAGGTCAGACTGAAATTAATGATCTGCTTTGGGGACCGATTTAATAATAATTTTCCAGCTATAAAGGAACCCACGATCCACATCAACGAACTGGGCGTGATGGCAAATCCTGCCAGTGACGCTGGTAGACCCAACAGCCCCTGCGTCCAGGTCGGCAGATAAACTTCAAAGCCCATCAGAAACCCACTAATTAAAGCCGCCACTAAATTTTGGGTCACAAACGTCCGAATTTTAAATAGCTTTAGTGGAATAATCGGGTTAGCTACCCGGCCTTCTTGGCGGATAAATACCCCAAAACTCAAACCTGAAATGCCGAGACTAATCATTAAACTCAGCCAATTAATATGGGCGTCACCTAGGACCTGAAAACCAAACATTAACGCTAACAGGGCTACTGACAGCCAAACACTGCCCAAAACATCCAGTGACTGGGTACTCTTACGCGGCGTTTCCTTTAAAAAGATCCAAATACCAGCCATGGCTAATAAGCCCACCGGAATGTTAATAAAAAAGATCCAGTGCCACGACATCTGATCGACAATAAAACCACCTAGAAGTGGTGCCACAATCGACGCGATCCCCCAAGCAGAACCGTTAAAGCCCATTACCTTGGCCCGTTTTTCAAACGGATAGATATCGGCAATGATCGTAAATGAAATTGGCATGATCGAACCGGCACCGATTCCCTGAACAGCTCGCCAGATGATCAATTCCGTCATGCTGTTGGACATGCCAGACAAGGTCGAGCCAATAATAAAGGTTCCCAGGCCAAACAGAAATAATCGCTTGCGACCAAACATATCTGATAGTTTGCCATACATTGGTGTTGCCATGGCATTAGTCAGTAAGAAGATGGAGAAGACCCAGTTCATCAGCGCGACTCCGCTAAGATCACCAACGATGGTTGGCATAGCGGTGGAGACAATCGTCCCCTCAATCGCACTCATAAACGTTGCAATAAAGATGGCGCCCGTCACTAACGGGACATTGGTTTTTCTTGAACTCATCATTTTTCCTCGCTTCGCGTTGGCCCGCACCCCCAACGCAGTTTGAGAGTCAGCTACTCCCGCCACAAAAATAACGACCAGCCCGAAAGTTAGTCGTTATCCATTAATTCAACAAATTCAACTGAATTTATTTGTTTGCTGATTCAATCTTTTTAAGCACTGTTTTCAGTTCATCGACCTTATCAGTATGTTCCCAAGGTAAATCAATATCAGTCCGACCGAAGTGGCCATAAGCAGCTGTCTGCTTATAGATAGGCCGCTTTAAATCAAGCATCTTAATGATCCCAGCTGGCCGTAAGTCAAAGATCTGACGAATGGCCTTGGTCAAATCAATTTCAGAAACCTTATCACTACCAAAAGTGTTAACGGAAACTGAAACCGGATGGGCCACACCAATTGCGTAGGCTAATTGAACTTCCACCTGATGGGCTAGGCCGGCTGCCACAATGTTTTTGGCAATGTATCGCGCTGCATAACTAGCAGAACGATCAACCTTAGTCGCGTCTTTGCCAGAAAAGGCACCGCCACCATGGTGAGCGTAACCGCCATAGGTATCCACGATCACTTTACGTCCGGTTAACCCGGCATCCCCTTGAGGCCCACCAATCACGAAACGACCGGTTGGGTTGATCAGATAACGGGTCTTATCATCGAGTAATTCAGCTGGAATAACTGGTTTGATGACTTTTTCGATGACGTCATGACGAATCTGATCCAGTGAAGCCGAAGCAGCGTGCTGCGTACTCAAAACAACCGTATCAACCCGGAAAGGCTTACCGTTATCATCATACTCAACGGTCACTTCAGACTTGGCATCTGGCCCTAGGTAATCCAAGATCTTTTCTTTTCGGACTTTAGCGATTCGCTGCATCAGATGGTGAGCAAGTGAAATAGCTAAGGGCATTAGTTCAGGTGTTTCGTCAATGGCATAGCCAAACATTAACCCCTGATCACCAGCACCAATCTGATCGAGTGGATCAGTTTCACCATCACGCTTTTCCAACGCGTCATTAACACCTTGCGCAATATCTGGTGATTGTTCATCAATAGCAACCAGAACCGCACAGTTGTCGCCATCAAAACCGTACTTACCACCGGTATAACCGATTTCCTTGATAGTTTCACGCACAATGTGCTGAATATCAACGTAAGCACTGGTCGAAACTTCACCAAATACTAAAACTAATCCAGTTGTGACTGACGTTTCACAAGCCACGTGAGCATCTGGATCTTGTGCCAGCATCGCATCCAAAATAGCGTCACTAATTTGGTCCGCAATCTTGTCTGGATGGCCTTCAGAAACAGATTCTGATGTAAATAAATGTCTTTCTTGCATTGTAAAAATTCCCCCAATATCTTTTTTCGGTTACAAGGCATCTTCACTAAGTCAAGCTAGTGAATCCTATCGGGAATGAAGACTCATAACTCTACTAGTTTAACATATTTTTTTCAGCTTAGAAAGGGACGCTGTAACCGCTTGAAAACTTTTGAGAGTTGACCCTAGGCTTGAAAATGGTAAGCTATTCTATATCACTTAAAAGGAATTACTGAATATGTTAGAAAATATTGAAGCATTCATCGTTCATCATCGCCGATTACTCCAAGGCTTATTTTTCGGTGTCGTTGAGATGAGCGGTTTACTACTTTACGCAAATGCCAATTCATTTGAATCGTATACCAAACCGCAGCAGCTCCCCTTATCATTATTAGCACTGACAACCGTCTTAATCTTCACGTGCCTATACGTCATTAGAACGACATCAATGCAGAGTAGAACTGCTCCCATTAGCTTACTGCTAACGATTGCCTTCATCGTTTTTAGTGCCTCTAAACTACCCGTTTTAGTGAACGTTATTAATGGCCTATCAATCATCGTTTTACTATTGATCCGCTATTTGCCAAAATGGTTTGAAAATGAACTCGGAATGGCACTTTTAGCACTCATATTAGCCAGTTTAGCAGCCGGTAATTTTTTACTGACCCATGATTATCTATCAACTAGCTACCTGACAACGATGATCTTACCATTATTGCTGTTTAACTATTTTTTCCTGCCGCAAAAAACGTTTGCAGTTATCCTCTGGCCCATTGGTCTAATGTTTTTAACTCTGGTTTGGTTATTCTTCTTGCACCAAAGCCTGATTGTTATTCTCTTCTCGCTTTTCATACAGATCGTTTGGTTCTTCATTCAAACTGTTAGACGACCATCGCCATCTCGTGGCTTACTCGTTGCAGCCATTTTACAAGCACTAATTTTTATCTGCATGCGTTAATTAAAACTTTCTAAAGCTTCCAATTAATCTTTATGATTATCTGCAATTTGTCATATTATGAGTTGTAGTGAAATTATCATTATGCTTGGAGGCTTTTGATTGACTCAAATTAAAATCGTAGGCGATATTTGGACCGGCAAATATCAGCCCGCACTGACGGGTAACCGAATTGTAGATACTGCCCTGCTGACACAATTTTGCATGAAGTTAACTGCCTTTCTTTCACAGCAAAATATTAATCTATCGGTTAAGGTGGAACGTGAATTCTCGTTATCTAAAATTGAGAATGACGACACGCTCTTCTTAATTGATGCCAATATTGCAGATGCATTTCCCCAAAACGACTTACAATCGGTTAACTATTTGCCGATTAAGCATCAGGATCTATTACATGGCGATCCCAGTAATAGCTATCCATCAATTTTAGAGTGGCTAAGGGTCGATTTAAATCTGCAGCAATCATAAAAGGTTAGGTCAAGATATGTTTTGACCTAACCTTTTTAATATATTTAAACGAATAATCCGGGGAAAATAACACCGTTGATATATGGTTTAGCAATTTGTTTCAATTCTGGTTCAATGTGACTAATAAAATAGTCCTTATCGACCTTCCGATTGCCCATCCAGCCAACAAAGTATTTAGGCTTATAGCGCTGATTCGAAATCACGAAAGCTTGATACGCCTTTAGCTGGGTTCCCCGATATAAAACCTCTATGGCAGCTCTGCCTTTACGTATCCGCAGTTCTTCAGCCTGTCTGAGCTGTTCATTGCGAACATTAATTTCCCGATCATGAGCCTCATCTTTCAAATGCAAGATGATTTCAATCTGACAATTCTCCTTCAAGAATTGCCGGCTATTATGCAATAGATTCAGATACGAGCTAATCAGTTCTTTCAGCGTTATTTCACCGAAGAGCATGGTGGTTACCTCCTAATGGTGTCTATCAGGTCTAATCTCACTTTTTGAAGTCGCAATTTGATTGCACGCAAAGTATACCATGATATATTGGTATAGACAATTAAAACGTGCTAAAAAAAGAACCAAGCAATAATTGCTCGGTTCTTAAATGATACCGGAGGTGGGGTTCGAACCCACACGTCCTCAACGGACACTGGATTTTGAGTCCAGCGCGTCTGCCAGTTCCGCCACTCCGGCATATTCATACTGATGTTAAAGTTAAATAGCCAATCCCATTGAATCGGGAAAGGCGGTAATCGGATTCGAACCGACGATAGAGGTTTTGCAGACCTTTGCCTTACCACTTGGCTATACCGCCATAATCATGATCAATGGGCTCCCCAAACTGGGTTAGCTGGATTCGAACCAGCGCATGACGAAGTCAAAGTCCGTTGCCTTACCACTTGGCTATAACCCAATCATCAAGGGCGGTATGTGGGACTCGAACCCACGCATGCCGGAACCACAATCCGGTGTGTTAACCAAACTTCACCAATACCGCCATTATACCAAAACAGGGATAGCAGGAATCGAACCCGCACTAGCGGTTTTGGAGACCGATGTACTACCGTTATACGATATCCCTATGGTGGATGGGAGTGGATTCGAACCACCGAACCCGAAGGAGCGGATTTACAGTCCGCCGCGTTTAGCCAGACTTCGCTACCCATCCGTATATGGCGCGGGACGGAATCGAACCGCCGACACACGGAGCTTCAATCCGTTGCTCTACCAACTGAGCTACCGAGCCATGTACAACTATCTATATTTGTTAATCAATATTTTAATATTAACAACGGTTCGTACGAGACTCGAACTCGTGATCTCCTGCGTGACAGGCAGGCGTCCTAACCAGCTAGACCAACGAACCATCTTTTATGGAGGATACAGGGCTCGAACCTGTGACCCTCTGCTTGTAAGGCAGACGCTCTCCCAACTGAGCTAATCCTCCAAAAACGGTATTCCTATTTATTTCTGATAATCAATGGTTTGATTAATGACCCGTACGGGATTCGAACCCATGTTACTGCCGTGAAAGGGCGGTGTCTTAACCACTTGACCAACGGGTCATACAAAAAGTTGTTGAACGGAGAGTGAGGGATTCGAACCCTCGAAACAAGCTTTTACTCGTTTACACCATTTCCAGTGGTGCTCCTTCGGCCAACTCGGACAACTCTCCAAATTATTCCCCCGACAAACTCACCGAGGACAAACTTATAACTCAAGAGTTATCCCAACAACAAAGTTTGCCGGATATATCGCGTGGCAACGTCCTACCCTCGCAGGGGGCGATCCCCCAACTACTCTTGGCGTGCTGAAGCTTAACTACTGTGTTCGGCATGGGAACAGGTGTATCCTT
>NZ_BJDO01000060.1 GCF_005405185.1 Secundilactobacillus hailunensis | reverse complement strand
TATTTTATCACGAAAAAAGCTAAAATCAGTAGGTCTATTTAAGTATGCCCTAATTTCCCTAAACCATCTTATAAAAGGGTTGTCTTTTGGTAGAAAACGTGTTCGGCCAAGCAGAGAGTTATGTGTAAGCCGACTCCGGCATAAATCCAAACCCGGGATTTTTGCCGGAGTCAACTTACACGCCACTCTCTAACCTCTTGTCCTCACACTCTATTTATATTCATCCAAATCCAACACAATAAAACTAACAGTCTGTCCCGGCTTTGCTTTTAGTTCGCCTGGGGTACTTGGAACTGGTAATTCATCCTTTAATTTTGCCAGTTTGGTTCCCACTGCTGCCGCCGCCTTTTTTGCCGCGTCGTCGTTTGTTGTGCCCATTACCTTTACGCCAGGGACGTCTGGGACCGTGACTTGGATGCGGTTAATCATCACTGTCGGGTCGAAGATTGCTGGATATACAAGCCGTTGAGCCATTGTTGTAGCCTCCTGAATTTAACTCTCATTTTAAATCAACTCCTCTATTCTACCTAAGATTGCGCCTAATTTCAAAATTTTTACGATTTGGGTTGACACTTTGCCCCGCAATTTTGTTTGTATAAGTGTAAGGCGTTGGCCAACACTTACTAAACTAACTTAAACGGAGTGACTAATATGAATACCACTTGGAACAAGACTAACCTGACCCTGATCATGATGGATGCGAACGACCAAAAGGTGCGCTTCTCTTACAGTAACATCGTCGAAAAGCCCTCTGACGACCAAATTAAGAAGTTCGCCGCTGTACTGGAAAAGTTGACTAATCTAACCTTCCTCTCAGCTGCTCTTTCAACCACTGATAACAAGACTCAAGTTGCCTAAGCGAACCCAACTCAGCCATTTACTCAAAGGAGATCGAACATGAAAAACGAAGAAAAGACAGTTTTGCAGTTACGTTTCAAAGGAACGGACGACAAGGTCCACACCTTCAGCTTTCCAAAGGCGGCTGCTGGCTTAACCACTGAAATCATTGCCGATGCGATGACCGCAATTGCCACCCTGGGCCTCTTTGATCGTAAGGGCGTTACCCTTTACGTCTCAGCTGTCAGTGGTGCCTACGTGAAAACAACGACGCAAGAACTCTACACGGTCTAACCAGTACCGCCCCCAATTTATTCTCTAACGAAATGAACGGTCAGGGGGCGATATTGATGAAGCAACGAATAATCATTGCAGCACTAATCTTCTACGCGGCGCTGTACCTGCAAAATACCGAATTGATCATGATTGCCTTAAGCATCTGGTCGATTCACTAACCGAAGCTGCCTGATTCGCCGTTGTTAGTTGACGGTGGATTGGGCAGCTTTTTTGATTAAAGCAGAAAAAGTTTCACAAAATTAGTGGACATTAATAGCTTTAATTCAATTTTCACGCTACAATGAAAGAGGTTTTAACGATGCGTCGTTAGACCATCATTAATCTGCTCCGGAATGGTCTACCCATAAAGGCGTTTCGGACTTAGCTAATCCCCAACAATATATACATCAAGCACTGGGCGCGAGATTAAAAAGCAGACGCCTATGCAGCTGGCGATAGACCGTGCCGACTTATGGGTGTTTCCAAGCCGGGAAACATAGACAATGGGTCTTGCCACTGGTAAATTACCAAACGGGCTGTATGGAACAGATCGCGTGGACATCAAAACGATGACACACTTTTTAAGCTGGTGAGTTTCAGGCTACCGCGGTAGCGTGGAACTGTACCCAATCTAAGAGACCTTTTCTCTTTTAATTTAAGGGGAGGGCCTTTTTTATGCGGTAAAGTGCTACACTGAATCTGTTTGAAAGCTACTTCAGATAGGGGATTACATACATGAGACAAAAACAACTTGCAACGCTGTTAATGACAGTCGCTGCATTGGGAACGGGCATGGCGGTTCACCAAACTACGGCCCATGCGCTGGCAAGCTACTGGGCGCATAATCACTGGGTCACCATCAAGAAAACGGTGACCGTCCAAAAAATCAAGATCGTGGATCCAATCGCTAGAAGCCGGTCAGTGAGATCTTATAAGCTGCACCGTGGCGCGCACTACAAGCTGGGCCATTATGATACCAACTTCTCTTGGGTACTCAATTCCGGTCGTTTCAATTCCAACTCGCGCTATACGTACATTGTCCGCCGTGGCTGGAATGATGCCAGCTGGTTTAAATTTCGATAATTCGATAAAACTAATCATGTGTCCATCGCATAGTTAACCTTGTAACGACAAAACGAAAACGAGGTTATCACGATGGACTTTTTTAATACCGCAGATTCACTAGCACCTATGTATTTAACTTATTCTGGCTTGATCCGCCACGATGAACGCGAAGAGCTGCCTTACCAGATGTATATTCCAGTGATCGAGCATACCGTAGCCGGTCAATCGGTCTATGATGTCGTGACGCGAGGTCGTGAGATGATCGGTGCTTTATTGATGGAGAAGGTCATGGACGGGGAGGACATCCCAGAATCTGAGACAACTTTACCCCAGGGCGACGCGGATGAGATGCCGACCTTTATCAACGTGGAATTGGACCGCTTTAAGCACTTGATTGCCCCGAAAGAAAGCGTGATTCGGCCCATCAATGCGTTAAAACAGCCCAAGCGGATCTTATCGCAGGTGTATGACTTCCAGCCGGTCTTCATCACGGAAGATGGCATTGGCCGCTACGTGGTGGTCACGTTGCGCGATTATGATATGTACCAGAACGCAATCGGCATGATGCTGGATAAGCAGGATATTGAGGATGCGCTAGATGATTAGAGTGTGAGGACAAGCGGTTAGAGAGCGACGCGTAAGGGCACTCAGGCAAAAATCCCGAACTTGGATTTATGCCTGAGTGCCCTTACGCACAGCTCTCTGCTTGTCCGAACACGTTTCGGCTATGTGGCCAAAAAGGGCACTAGGTCAAAAATCCCGAACTTGGATTTATGGCCTAGTGCCCTTACATGTAGCTCTCTGCTTGTCCGAACACGTTTCGGCAAGGTGGCCCAAAAAAATCATGCAAACATATATATTGTCCAAAGTGTATACATTAGTATATACTACACATATCAAGAGTTGCTCATAGTGGTTCAAGAAGTGGAGGAATACTCATGGCTAATTTAACAATCAAAAAATGGGGGAATTCCCAAGGCATCAGGATTCCTAAAAAGATGTTGCGTCAGATTGGCATCGATGATCCCATTAATCAAACAATCAATATTGATGTTAAAGATGATGAATTAGTGATCAAAAAAAAGCCATCAAAATCGAAATTAGCTCAACGATTTGAAGGCTTTGACTTAGACAAATATTATGCGGAAAATTCCGGTTCACAAGAAATGGACTGGGGAGAACCAGTCGGAAAAGAAAAATGGGATTAACGCTATCAGTAGTTGCTTAGCTCAGGGTTGAAAGTATTAGGGGTTGATGCAGATTGAAGTATGATTTCCGACAAGGTGAAATTTATTTTACCAATTTAAATCCGACAAAAGGACATGAACAAAGGGGTTCAAGACCGGTGTTAATTGTTTCAAACAACGATTTTAATGTTTTAACACGACTGGTCAAGGTTGTTCCGATAACCACGAAAGTAAAGGATTTTCCAACGCATATTAAGTTACCTCAAGGATTAAAGACAACTGGGCAGATCCTAACGCAGCAAGAACGGGTCATTGATTTGAATAATCGTCATTACCAATACGTTGAAAATTGTCCAAAAGAAACCTTAGAAGATGTTTTAGAGCTGATCTCCGAATCGTATTAGTACCTTTCTACTTGGGGCTTTTCCGCCCAATGCTACTGGTGACACAGGTAATTAAGTTGGTGAAAGCCGGCAAAATTTGTCATTATTGGAATTAATGTGCATCGGTCTATTTCCTGATATGGCCTTTTTTGTAAAATGTGAGTTCAAGATTCAATTCCTATTTCGCTAAAACGTTGGTTTGGCGAAATAGAAGTAACAAAATCACTATGATATAATGAGTTTTGTAGAATATAGGACGGTGACGAACAAGTAGAAGCGAGGTGGTGCCATGGTAATCATGACGATGACTGACCGGAAACGAGGTTCGGTGTTTGATAGAGATGGGTCTGTTTTTCTTGCATGCTGCATGGATATGTACCTGTGCAACGTTACTGGTGAAACAGGCAACCAAGTTGGTGAAAGCCAGCAAAACATTCTTAAAGGCACTAAAAAGCCGCCCAAACTGTCGAAAGTAATAGCGGCTTTTAGCATGCTTTAAGTTGTAAGTTACTTGTAGAACAGTCACTGTTCTACCTCTACCACGTCTTGATTATAACATGAGACGTGGTATTTTTGTATTTTAACGAGTTGTTTAGCGGAATGTAGTTGGTGAAGACCAGTAAAACGGTTCTCAAGATACTAAAAAACCGCCCACACTCTCCAAAGTAACGGCGACTTTTTAGTGATCTTTAAGTTGTAAGTTACTTGCATGATAGTTACTGTTCAGCTTCTACCACATCTTGATTATAACATGAGGCGTACTATAGCAATACTTAAAATTCAGTGCCTAAATATCTGCTCAATTAGATCTGATATCAATCAATCTTTGAATCCTTGAGATTAAGTCAGTAGGAAGTCCAAAGATTTCCTTGAAGTTAAAAGTATTTGCAGAATTTTCAACAATTTCCATTGCGCCATTGATGGAAGAAGTAAAAATTTTCAGTTGGTTTGTGTCGTTTGATAAAACCAAAATACAAAAAACGCAAGCAAACAAATTATTCATATTTTTATTTAAAATTTCAGATGACTTAACAATTGGTATTTTCAAAATTTCATTAATTATCTTCATGTTGACCTTTTCTCGACTTTGCATTTGACTTAAAACGTCATTATGAGCGAAATGATTACGAAATTGCCGAATTAATGAAATGATTGCGGTAAAGTACTCAACACATTTTTGATCGCTTAGGGTAATATTACTTGGTAGTAATTGGCGAGCCACGCTTATGCGACCTTCGAGTGGTAGTATTTTATACCAGTTTATTGTTTGGCCAAGTGTAAATTCCATAACTGATATCCATGGCGGAATGTGATTATGGTTTGTTCTATAGTAGATAATTGGACTACCCTGAATTCCCCGTACATTTCCATCGTTTATATCCCGTATTTCTTTTAAGGTTCGTTTTACTCGTTTCTTTCTTGATGAGGCCTGTGAATAGTGGGATGAATCCAAATAACCACCAATATTACTATTAACACCAAAGTTTTCTGATACATAATAGGCAATAGTCGTTTTAAAGGTCTTTTCAATCTTTAAAATTTGACTTAGAAAAACGGGCTTTAAAAAATCCTCTATGATTCTGATTTGGATAAGTATTTCGAATGTGATGCCATCTTTAAAATGATCAGGGTGCTCTGATATAAGCAGCGGTTCGACGTTTCCGTTTACTAAATCATAGTAAGAATAGGTTTGTAGACTATGTTTTGCAAAGCCTCGATCTTGAATGATTAAACCGCGAGCTATTAATAGATCAATCTGTTCATCGTAAGTTCTAAAGGGTTTATCTGGAGAAAATGGTTCTCTATTCAAAGTAAAAGACACCTCCTCAATTGAGAAAGTGCCTTTTGCTAGTTAGGCTTGTCTTCAAGACTACCAAACCATTTCATTTCCTCAATTCTAAAATATGAATATTCCTATGTCAAGTTTAATCAACTGATCGTATTGGATCGCCAATTTGAATTTCTTTTGCTTTTATTTTAAGTGGTGTAATTTGATTTCTATTGACTGGCAATGTATGAGTTACCGTTGTTGTTCGGTCTCGGGTAGATTGAGCAAAAACATTTAAAGCATTGTGCGTAACAGTCTCCGTTTTAGTTGTTTGATGACTTACTAGAGAAAAAGAAGGATGCAATTCAATAACTTTAACTTCTGCTTTTACATAATCAAGAACGCCCAAATTCTTATGAGTAGTGGGATCTATAACTTTTTCTCCTGGTTCATAAATTTCAAAGTTATCATTGTAGTTTACGCCATCTTTTGCACCTAAATTGATTACTAATTCAGTATCGCTGAGTATTCTAATAACCTTCCCGTCCATAAAAACATCTCCTTACCTTTTACGAATAAGCTTCTTAAGTAGCTCGATTATTGGGACTTTTGTTCATAATATTACACCATAATACAGGGGGTTCAAAGCAGCTAACATTAGCGTGAAATTGCTGGATACTGTGGTTGATAATTCACATAGGTGGGTTACGCTCTCACCAGCACCGCTTCCGGATACTTCTTCGCCACGTACGCTTTGATCTGTTCGATCATCCGCTGCGTCGACGGGGCCTTGGCCTGCACCGCAGACGTTGCCAGCCCAATCGAACGATAAAATGAATGCTCAAACGGATAAACGGCCACATTACCGGGAATCTTCTGTAGCGCCAACTCCGGTAAAATGCCTAATCCCAGTCCCGCTTCCACCATGGCGACGATCGACTGGTCATCAATGGAGAAATGAATCAGATTAGGCTGAATGCCGTAGTAATCCAGGGCCGCTTTGGTATCGCGGTCGTAGTCACCGGACTGCAGGATAAAGTCGCGGTCTTCCAGATCCTCGTGGGTGACGGACTTTTTATTCTTGGGCACGAAGCCCTTAGGCGCCACACAGTAGATCTCATCTTTGATCAACGAATCCACCAGCAAGTTCTCGCTGACCGGTGTCACCACGAAGCCCACGTCTAGCGTCCCGTTTTTGACGTCCTGCACGATCTCGTTAAAGCTGCTTTGACTCACCGAGATGTCGATATGGGGGTACTGTTTTTTAAATGACTGAATGATCGGCGGCAGCCAGTTGATGCACACGGAGGAGAACGCGCCAATGCGAATGGAACCAGCGTTTAACCCGTTGATGTCAGCGGCCTCCTGTTCCAGCCGGGCCTGCGAATTCAGAATCTCTTGAATGATCGGTAAAATGGTGCGGCCATTGGCGGTCAGCTCAGCGCCGGAACGGGAACGGATGAAGACGGGAAAGCCCAGTTCCGTTTCCAGCTGGGTGATCGAGTGACTGACCGCACTGGGAGTGACGTTCAGCTTCAGCGCGGCTTTTTGAAAAGTACCTTCTTGAATGACGGTACTGAATACTTGGTAAGCAAAGGGAATCATACTACGGCCTCCAATTAACGGGATAAATATTGCTCACTTATAAACAATTTAGGTGAACTATTTTCACCTAAATGTGAATAGCTTGAACTATACGAACACTGTGGAACAGTATACCATAGAATTAATTCAATAAACCAAGTCAATTCACAGCGAAAGTTGAGGTCGCACTATGGATAATAAACTGTTTGCCACCCGGGTTCAGCCGGCAGTGCCGTCACGGCTAGCCGGACTGTTTCCCGTCATGAATTACCCAGATGCCATTAAGTTCACGGCTGGGGCGCCAGCGGAGAGTTTATTCCCAGCGGACGCCATGGCACAGGCTTACGCGGATGCCATGGCCGCGGAAGGCAACCACACGTTTCAATACCACACGGTTCAAGGCCCCGTTGAACTGCGGGAACGGCTCGCGCAACGGGCAATGGATAAGATGCAGATCGATCACGTCACGGCTGATAACGTCATGCTCACGGCGGGCGGCCAGCAGGGCATCGACCTGGTGGCTAAAGCGCTACTGAATAAAGGCGATGGCATCGTAGTGGAAGCGCCAACGTATGTGGGGGCACTCTCGTCATTCGATACGTACGAACCGACTTATTATGAGGTAGAACTAGAAGACGATGGGTTAAACACCGATCAGCTGGAAGCCACCTTGAAACAGCACCCGGAGATCAAGCTCCTCTACACGGTGGCCGACTTCCATAATCCCGGTGGCGTCACCATGTCATTAGCTGAACGCCAAAAAGTGGTCGAACTGGCCAACCAGTATAATCTCATCATATTAGAAGATACCCCGTACCGCGAGCTGCGTTACACGGGTCAGTCACTGCCAAGTATCAAGCACTTCGACACTGAGGGTCGCGTAATCTTCCTGTCGAGTTTTTCCAAGATACTGATGCCAACGCTTAGAACGGGCTGGCTAGTCGCGGATAAGGCGGTCATTCAGCAGCTCTATAAGTTAAAGGAAGCTGCTGATCTGGAAGTCCCCAATATCACCGCGCAAGCGATCAACCACTATCTGGCTGATAACAGTCTGGATGAACATATCGCTAGATTAAACAAAGAGTATAAGGTACGGATGCAGGCGATGATCGATGCCTGCCGCAAGTATCTGCCGGCAGGGGTGTCAGCCACGAAGCCGGAGGGCGGTTTCTTCACCTGGGTCACTGTAAATTCGGCCATCAACACCACTGACCTGCTGTATAACGAAGCCACGCCTAACCAGCACATTGCCTACGTGCCGTCCAAGAATTTTTACGCTTACAAGGATCACACCAATGGCATGCGCCTGAACTTCACGGGACTGACCCCGACAGAAATAGATACTGGCATGAAACGATTGGGAACTTTGTTGACACAAGCAGAACAAATAATATAGTAGGAAAATTCAAAATACGTCTAAGCCGTAAGTTGTGGTTAGGCAAACAAACCCTTAAGCGGATAAATTATTTTTTAAATAAATTATCCGCTTTTTTACGCACTAAAGGCACTTCTTACCGCAAAAAAATTAAGCAATCCCTTTAAAATATTGTCATGAAAATGTCACATGAAAGTGCATTATAACAACTTCAAAGTTTCGTCAAAAGCAAGCTCTGATAGGCTTTCACAATAAATTCTTAATCTTTCAGATATGTGAAAATATTACAAGTGAACTACAAATGAAGCGCTTTTCTTGAAGGTTGGCGGCGTAAGCGTTAGACTCCTTTATAGAGTCTAGCAACACTGCATGACATTTAAATCGCTTGAGAAGTAATGTTTTACTTAACATTCGGTTGGATATTGTGTATACTGTTATTGCTTGATGAGTTACATAAATATATGTTTGGAGGAATTTCACATGCAATCTAGTTTAAAGAAGTCTCTTTATTTGGGCTTAGCTGCAGTTTCATTTGTAGCTGTTGCTGGTACTACTAGTGCCAACGCATCTGCAAAAGCTGCTACTGCCGGTGCTTACAGTGCATTAACTACTAATGCTAACGTAAACTTAACTGGTAAGAACGCTGTTTACACAAAGCCAGGTACTGTTAAGGGTGCCAAGGTTGTTGCTACTACTGCGACTGCTACTAAGTTAAACGCATCAAAGAACGGTTCAGCTAACTTCCGTGCTTACGGTTACAAGACTACTGACCGTGGTTCAGTTTACTACAAGGTCGTTTCATTCGACAAAGCATACCGTGGCTACGTTTACGGTGGTAAGAAAGTTAACAGTTATTCTGGTGGGTTAACTGCATATGCTACTACCAAGGATGCTACTGCTCCTAAAGCAACTGATAATTTCAAGTTAACTGCTAATACCAGTTCAACTGCTAACACATTGTTCTATGCACAACCTGCATATGCACAATACAGAGTTGGCCGTGCCAAGGTTAACGGTTCCGTATTAGCTGCAACTGACAAGTACAAAGATGCATCATTCACCTTTGACAAAGCTGCTACTACTTCACGCGAAGGCGAAACTTGGTACGAAATTGCTTCTACTACTTTAGCAAATGGCAGTCAAACACCGGAACTTAATGGTGCGTGGGTTAAGGCATCAAACGTTAGCGATTCTCAAGGCTTTGATGCACAATCACAAGTACGTGTTAACGTTAAAGATGTAGCTACAGGGCAAAACGTTACTACATTTAACTTTACTACAGGCTTAAGCAACCCTAACGAAGATGCTGTGCCAACTATTTACCACAATGCAGTTGACCGTAACAGCCGTGGCTGGACTTCAAACTTTGCAACTGCTTTAGTTAATGCAACTAAGGGCTCAGGTTACCAAGTTTATCCTAAAGATGCTGTAAACGATTTGAGCAACGTTAAGAATGGTTCAGACATTACTTTGTACGCTGTTAAGAATGGCCAAGCAAGCATGACAGTTAATGCATTTGGTACCTATGATGGTTCAACTTCACCAGTACAACTTAAGAATGAAGTTGCTGGTAAAGTTTACGATCAAGACAGTGCTAAGGGTGTAATTAAGCCAGTTACTACCACTTTGTTTAGTGGTACTGAAGGCACTACCTTTAGCGCTGCAGATGCCTTGAATTACATCAAGGGTAACGATCAATTGAAGACTTTGAATTCACCAGACTTCAGAGATACTACCGATCAAAAGGTATATCATTATGTTCTTACACCACAATCAGCAACTGCTGGTACTTTTGCTAAGGACGGTAAATTCCAAGTTAACTACACTGCTACCAAGGTTCTCTCAACAACTGATAACTCTGCAAGCAATGTTCCTGGTTTAGTTGACCCAATTGGTAAATAATTGATTTAGTCAATTATTTGTAAAATTAACAAGGAGGCTGTGACATAAGCCTCTTCAATTTAAAGCTCCCAGGTAAAAATCAAAAGATTTTTACCTGGGAGCTTTTTTGGTTCTTTGTCAAACGGTGTTAATTAGGCTCTTTGTCAAACGGTGTTGATTAACGGGTCTTTGTCAAACGGTGTTGATTAACGACTTGATTATATTTAGAGCTTTCTCTTCGGAGGAAGCTCTTTGTTGTTTATGGGATTTGAGTGGTCGAGGTCGGAAATATCGGGACTTTGTACCCTTTAAATGGATTTTGGGTACACTAAATAACCCTTTGTTCTAGGGGCATTCGCAATAGGGACTAAGCAGCGATTTGGAAGATTCGGATAAACATGTTCTCTTGGTT
>NZ_BJDO01000059.1 GCF_005405185.1 Secundilactobacillus hailunensis | reverse complement strand
TTGAAGCTTAGTCATAAAAAATCACCTCATCATAATTGATAAGGTGATCATACTGCGCCGTTAGACGCATTCATAGACGTTCGGTTATAGTGTGCTTACCTTTAACATAGCACAAATATCTTTTCAAAAAAAAAAGTTAAAAAATACTATGCACGTGCATAGTTATGTGCTATACTAATTTTTGTTCAAGAGATCAGCTAACTATTTGTCAGGCATAAACTTAATTTTATAGTCGGAATCAGCGACTATAAAATTTTTTAAACAAAACTATGCAACCGCATATAGTTATGCTACCTTTATTTCACTTAAAGGATTGACTCACGAATCGGTGAGCAGTTACAGGAGGATTTACAATGAAATTAATTACCGTTGAAGAACATTACGACACGGACGCTAACATTAGCCAATTTAATCAATACTCAGAAGTTAAAAACAATAACCCACGTCAAGATCAGTTAAGACCTGACCTAGTAGATTTCAGTAACAAGATTGCTTACATGGATAAAAATGGAATCGATATGCAAGTGATTTCTGATGCTGGTAACTCACCACAGGTACTGCCAGATCAATATGCTGTTTCTGGTGCTCATAACCAAAATGAGACTTTAGCTGAAAATATCAGCAAGTATCCAGACCGGTTTGCAGGATTAGCCACGTTACCCGCCAACGTTCCGGACAAAGCTGCCCAAGAATTGGAATACGCCGTGACTAAGCTAGGTATGAAGGGCGGTATTATTAGCGGCAGCATCAATGGTCAGTTCCTGGATGACCCCAAGTTTGAAGCCATCTTTGCGGCTGCCGATAAACTAGGTACCACGCTTTACCTGCACCCAGGCGTCATTTCAAACGATCAAAAGGCCATGTTGTATGACAGTCCAGCTTACTCCGCTTTAGGCGCCACCATGATGGCCGGTGCTATGTGGGGCTGGCACATGGAAGCTGGTATTCAAGTTTTGCGGATCATCACTGCCGGCTTATTAGAAAAGTATCCAAACGTGAAGTTAGCAACTGGTCACTGGGGTGAATTTATCCCCATGTTCGTGGAACGAATCGATGGTTTCAGCCCAATCATTACCGATCTGCCCCTGAAGTTTTCGGACTACTACAGACGTCAGGTTTACCTGTCACCATCAGGGATGTTCACTGCACCACAGATGCAGTTAGCGTTAACTGAGATGGGTGCCGATCACATTATGTGGTCCGAAGATTTTCCTTACGTTCAATCAGGGTCAACTGTTCGTGAATTCCTTGAACAGGCTGATGTAACTGATGCACAGCGGGAAGCAATCGCTCATGGAACAGCTGAAAAACTGTTTAATTTATAAACCGAGACAGTCAGAATTTGTTAGTACAAAGTCAAACTATATTGAATAGAAGTTTTAACAAAAAAGGAGAACAAACATTATGAAAATTGGAATTATTGGTGCTACAGGTAACGTTGGTCAAGTTGTGACACGAGAAGCTTTAAACCGGGGACATGAAGTTTCAGCTATCGTTAGAAATGCTGAAAAAGCTAAGAATTTATTGGGTGATGATGTCACCATTGTTGAAAAAGATGCCATGGCATTGACTCGCGATGATTTAACTGACTATGACGTTGTAGTAGACGCTTTTGCATCAACCAAGCCTTATTTACACGTTGATTTAGCCGCTCGTTTAGTCAGCTTCTTTAGAGACGACGATCAGACTCGTTTAGCATTTATCATCGGCGCATCGATCCTTCATAACGA
The DNA here is from genome assembly GCF_005405185.1 of Secundilactobacillus hailunensis. Lineage (GTDB taxonomy): Bacteria > Bacillota > Bacilli > Lactobacillales > Lactobacillaceae > Secundilactobacillus > Secundilactobacillus hailunensis. The sequence continues at coordinate 10,170 of NZ_BJDO01000059.1, read as the reverse complement.
AACTGGTGAAACGCTGCTTGCTGATACCTTGAAACAGTACGCCGGCGAGCCTTGGCTTGACGGTATGATTCAACAGGATCACGAATACGACTTCATCCAGTGGGTGGACAACGTTGACTGGACGGTTATCACACCATCAACTGAATTTGCTGACGGTCCTAAGACTGCTTATAAACTCGGTGGTGACCAAGTCATTACTAGTGCTGCCGGTAAGGCTGAAGTTTCCTTTGCCAACTTTGCGGCTGCTTTAATCGACGAAATCGAAACACCTAAGCATACCCGTCAGCAGTTTGCGGTCGTCGATGCGTAAATTGCGCGGATGATTGCGGATAAAAACGATGATACGACCAGTAAACAGCTGCATACAGCTGCCAACATTGCAATTCGAATATTGGAAAAGCGTTTAAAACCATTTAGTGTCAATCACGCGCAGTTTTTCTTCATTTTGAAGCTGCATGATGATCCCGGTATTACTCAAGATCAGCTGGTACGTTTAGACAGTCGCCATCAAAGCAACGTGAATCGAGAAATCGCAAAATTAGCCAAAATAGGACTGGTGGACAAACAGCAGTCACCAACTGATGGCAGACGTTATGACCTCAAACTGACTGTCTCTGGTGAAGCTTTATATCCCAAAATCAAAGTGGCACTGGATGGACAAGAAAAGGCTTTAAATCACTGTTTGACAGTAACTGATGGCCGGGTGACGAAGGCTGACTTCATGGCAATCCTCAAGCAAATTGCCCAGCTTGATGCTTAGTTAAATATGAATTAAAAAAGAAAGCGGGTTATCAATGCCAGCATTAAAGATTGCAGGACACACGTATCCAAGTTTAGTGATACCAGCGGACTACCAAGTCGTGATTGATCGGCTTGTCCCACGAAATGGAAAACAGGTTCGACTGAAACGTTATCAGCCGGCAGATTTACCAAAAGAAGCGTTAAACCGCGAACACGTCACCGTGATCTATGGTGATGGGGGTTACCTCTATTCCTATAACGCGCTGACCCAGCCGTTAACGGGAAGTCTGCCCACCGAAAAACAGGCCTTTGCGAAAGCAGAACAGGTCTGGCAAGAGATCGATCCTGATTATCGTGCACGGCTTGAGCCATCACATTTATTAACTGGACAGAAACGGACCTATGTTGATGCAACCGGGAAAAACGTTGTCATTCCACTTGAATGGGCCAAGTATGAAAATATGGCCGACTCTGGCAGTTATGAATGGGTTGGTTTTGGACCCAACGGCCAAATCATTGAATTTGAACGAGAAAGTTACTGGGATTTCTCTGCTAACCGGCAAAAAACTGAGATGTGGAACGGTGATGACTGGATTTTAGCGCGCCGGGGTTTAGGCCCTCAGTTACCGGCACCGTTGCCAATTGCTTAATGATTAGACAAGTATGAAAATTTTAAAGCTCGCTATCTTCAGTGGTAAATAACTGAGGATAGCGAGCTTTTAATAATTGATTTTAAAATAAAGCAGGCTGTGAAAATCCGAATTGGACGTTCCGTAGCCTACTTAAATTAGTGTGGGTAATTAATAGGTGTAACGTTAGTCTTATCTACCAACTGAATTGCTCATAATACATGTTATCGTGGGCGACACCTGCCTGCAGTAAAGCGTGCTGCCAAGCTTGTCCCATGTGTGCTGGACCAGAAAGTAGGTATAGCGCAGGAGTGGTTACCGTAGTTGTCACCGCGGACGCCACGTCGAACCGGCCAGTCTGAATATGCACCGTTAACGTTGACCGACTGGCAGCTAGTGCCTTCAATTGGGGAACGTAGATCAAATCAGTGGGACGGTGTGCCGAATAGTACAAGTTGATTGGTAGTTGAGGATAAGCCTGAATTAAGGCCAGCATGGGAACCACACCGGAACCACCTGCAACTAGTACCAATGGCTTGGCCGGATGGTTAGCAATCATGTTATTAAAGAGACCGAAACCGCCAGTGAGATGAGCCACTGCGTGTAATGGCAGATCTTGAATCGCGCGAGTAAAGTCACCATCACCACGAATAGCGAGCACCAGTTGATCGTCATGGACCGCATTTACCACGGAGAACGGGTGCAGTTCGTGTAGACCCGCGTAATCGGGAAAACTGATGAAAACGTAATCACCAGGTTTAACCGTCAACTGATGATGTTTTTTCAAACTAAAGGTAAATTCAAAGAAATTCGGTGCCAGTTTACGTTTATTAACCAATTTACCGTGTGATAGCCACCAAGTATCGCGTAACTTAGCGTAAACGTATGTCAGTGCAACGACTGCAGTGTAACCGTTGAACCACCACATATACGGATGAATAGCTGTAATGTAGCCGATGAGTTGGACGTGGATGAACACTAGAGCAACCGCAATCAGATTCAGCCGGTGCAGCCATACCGAAAATTCGTGTTTGAAGGTCTGTTCTAACCAATGCTTTAACTGATTCAAGACAGGGATGCGACTGGTTAACCAACCCACCATAAAGACCAACGAGTACGCCATTAAGCCGATGAATAAATAGAGTGCAAGATCACCAGTAGTTTTAATTAGACCACCAGAATGCGTACCAGTTTTGTGCAAAAAGGCTAAAATAATGGCTAAGATACTTAAACAGCCGTGCACCATGTAGACACTTGGAAGTCCAATCAGACGATCCAGCCAGTGTGGCCGCGTAGCTAGGTAAATCGCAATCAAAAACCACACGTAAGCAATCGAGCCAGCTTGAACGGCCAAACCTTCACTGGTAAATTGATCCGATAGCCCCGTCGCCAAAGTAAGTACCAAAGGCAGGGGTAAAATGAACAATACGATCACCCAAACAAAGCTTAGGATCTTTGGAAAACGTTTGAGCATGAAATCACCTTTTTCTATTTTAGTATACGGATTTGAATGACTGGCTAGATCCGGGGCACTTTGGTTAGTCATCCAAGTAAGAAGTCAGAAATAACAAATCGTTTTATATTCTAATTTAAGCTATCAGTATTAGACATTGTGACAAGCAAATTAGATCGGTATTAAGTTACCATTTAAATTAAATGGGTACCAGCTTTTGATATTGAATTTTCTTTTTCTTACGTTTTGCTTAAAACAATGAGCTGATATGAATTCGCAACTAGTTTTTAACTAACACAAATGGTTGGCTTTTATTAAATTCCCGATAAATAAAAATAGCGTTGCATTTAATCCCTCTTTGGACCTTCTGCAACGTTTTTTTATTAGATGTAAACCATTTTTATTAGTGTTTAGAGTTTAAAGGAGTGAAACTTTTTCGATAAATTAATTTAGAGCTCAACGATATAATTTGTTTCGCTCGTTCAGGCGTATTTACAGTATCACGTAATTTTTCGACCGCAACTTTTCCAAGCTCGTTGACATCAAGTCGGTAGGTAGTTAACGGCGGTGAAACATATTTAGCTACATCAATATCATTAATACTGATAATAGCAGTTTGGTCAGGTATTTTAATTTGTTTTTCATTAAAAGCTTGTAATACACCAACCGACAAGGGATCAGAGGCAATTAAAAAGCCTTGGGGTAAATCATTAGTAGAGTAACGTTCCGTAATCCTTTTACCAACTTGATAACCACTTTCGGCAGAAAAGTTATTTCCTAGAAAAACGTATTCTTTATTGAAAATATTCAATTCACGCATATAACTTTCAAAGAATTTTTTACGAATGTCCCAAACGGATCTATGAGAGTCTTTTAAAGGCCAAAAGGGCCCCCCAATAAAACCAATTTTAGAAATTCCCGATTCAAGAAATAAATCGATAGCTTCTTCAACGATTTCTCGAAAATTAAACTCAACGGAATTATAGTGGTGTGGGTTGGGATTAAATCCAACAAAAACACCATTTAAATTTTCTTTTTCCAATAAAGCTAGTTCATCATTAGAAAGTAATCCAACTGAAATAAAACCATCAATGGTAGAATCAATTTCATCTACGTGACGAACTAATATTAAATTAATATTATTTTCTCTTGCAGATTCAATAATTGTATGACGTAAATTGTTATAAAAAATATCTTCCAACTCTTTTTGAGGTGTAACAGCATATAATAATGCAGCTTTAATGTAGGGAGCTTTGAGTTGATGACAAGAAGTATATCCCAATGAGTTAGCAATTCTAAAAATAGTTTCACGAGTTTTTTTAGAGGCAGAAAAAGTTGCATCAGCATTTAAAATTCGAGAAACGGTAGCGGTTGAAAAGCCAGACTTTTGTGCGATTTCTTTTATTGTGGCCATTGTTGAAACTCCTTTAAAAGATTATCGAGTTACGTAAGCGCTTACCTATAACGTATCATAAGTGTTTTAAAAATTAAATAGTAAATGTAATTACATTAGTAAATTATTTATCAAACTAAATTTTAGTTTACTAATCGTTAGTAATTAACCTTTCGTAAGCGGTTTCATTTCTTTGATAATAACGGTATTCTTAGTTTGCGATATCGTAAATCAAGTAAATGAAGGTTGTGTAGCTAATAATGACAAATCTAAAATTAAACGAGTTGCTTCACGGTGGGGACTATAATCCTGATCAATGGCTTGACCATCCAGAGGTAATTGACAAGGACTTTAAACTTTTTGAAGAGGCAGATATCAATACAGTAACGCTAGCTGTTTTCGCTTGGTCAAAATTAGAGCCTACAGAAGGCAAATATCATTTCGAATGGTTAGACAACATATTTGATCGAGTTGAAGCTCACAATGGACATGTAATTTTATCAACTCCTAGTGGAGCTCGACCAAGATGGTTAGCTGAAAAATACCCAGAAGTATTACGAGTTAACAGTAAAGGTGAACGCGCTTTATTTGGTGAAAGACATAATCACTGTTATACATCATCAATTTATCGTGAGAAAGTGCAACAAATTAATCGTAAATTAGCCGAACGTTATGGAAACCGTAAAGGACTGTTAATGTGGCATATTTCTAATGAATTTGGTGGAGAATGCCATTGCGACTTGTGCCAAGAAGCATTTAGAGAATGGTTAAAGAACAAGTATCAAACTTTAGATAATTTGAATCATGCATACTGGAGTGGCTTTTGGAGCCATAATTATACTGATTGGATGCAGGTCCATTCACCATCACCACTTGGAGATCAAACATTTATCGGCTTAAATCTGGACTGGAAGCGTTTCGTGACGGAACGAACAATTAGTTTTTTCGACGCTGAAATTGAGCCATTGCGCGAATTAACACCTGATGTTCCCGTTACAACTAATTTTATGGGTGGTAATCCACCAGAATCACATATTTTTTATGATTTAGATTATCAAGAATTCGCTAAACACGTGGACGTAGTTAGTTGGGATTCATATCCAAATTGGGCAAATGATTATCAAAGTACAAAAGATTTAGGAATGAAAACAGGATTAATGAATGATGTTATGCGTAGTTTGAAACATCAGAATTATCTCATTATGGAAAGTACACCAACTCAGGTAAACTGGCATCCGTATAATCGATCAAAGCGGCCTGGTATGCATGAAATGGGCAGCCTTCAGCAAATTGCTCATGGAGCAGATTCAGTATTGTATTTTCAATTACATCAAGCTCGAGGTGCATCAGAAATGTATCATGGTGCTGTTATTACCCATAATATGAGTAATCAAACACGTGGATTTCAAGATGTTAAACAAGTTGGTCGAGATTTAGTTCAACTTAAAAACGTTAGTCAAACTAGTCGACAATCTGCAAAAGTTGCGATTGTATTTGATTACGACAATATGTGGGCTTTAGATGATGCTCGAAATTATGCAAATAAAACTAAAAAATATTGGCGAACGATTCAAGAACAGTATCGTTATTTCTGGGAACATGATATTCCAGTCGAAATTATTTCAGTTGAAGATGATTTAACACCATATAAGTTAGTAATTGATCCAATGCACTTTATGATGAGTACTAAATTTGCTGAAAAATTACAACAATATGTTACTGGTGGCGGCCATCTAGTTGGTACCTATATTACCGGAATGGTTGATAAAAATTTCTTAGCCTATTTAGGTGGTTGGCCTAAGGCGTTACATGAAACTTATGGGATTGAATTTTCAGAGACGGACACTTTATATCCATCCCAACATAATCACATCAAATATCAAAATCAGTCATTTGAAGTATCAGATTATTGTGACTTGTTTACTGTTGAAACGGCTAAAACTTTAGCCATCTATCAAGACGATTTTTATGCTAATTATCCTGCTATTACAGTAAATGACTTGGGTGATGGTCAAGCTTACTACTTAGGAGCACGAACGGGTAATGATTTATTAAGTAACTTTTATGATCGACTTGTAAAACAACTAGATTTGGTTAATACTATGCCAATCTCAAAACAGTCCTCAACTATTAATATCCAAATCCGTGAGAATGACACTACTCGTTATTACTTTGTGATTAATTACAGTCATGAAGGTGGCAAAATGTTGTTGACTAAAAAGCTGAAGAATGAATTTAGTGGTGAAGTAGCCAATATAGGGAAACAAGAAATCCGAGGCTATGGTGTAAACGTGTATTCGGAACCTAAGTAGTTAAATTATAAAGGAAGGAGTGAAAATTATGGAAAACACTGGTACAGGTGTAGAAAAAAAACATTTAACTCGCAAGCAATGGATTGAACGCATTACATTTGCTTTAGGTAATTTGGGGCATTCAGCTTTTTATGGGGCGATGAGTACTTATTTTATCGTATACGTGACAAGCGGTATGTTTACCGGAATGCCAAAGAGTATTGCCAATAAATTAATCGGTCTGGTCACGGGTTTAGTCGTGGTTATTAGATTAGCAGAAATTGTGGTCGATCCCATTCTAGGCAACATTGTTGATAATACCAAAAGCCGATGGGGGAAGTTTAAGCCTTGGCAAGTAATCGGGGGCATTATTAGTACAGTATTGATGGTCATTTTATTTTCGGGTATTTTTGGATTAGCAAAAGTAAACTGGCTACTGTTCGCAGTCGTCTTTGTCATTTTATTTATTTCATTAGACATCTTTTATTCACTAGTTGATGTTTCTTATTGGGGAATGGTCCCAGCAATTAGTGAGGATAGTCGCGAGCGAGGAATTTTTACTTCATTGGGTGCATTTACCGGATCAATCGGTTGGAACGGGTTAGCTATCATTGTGGTTCCTGTTGTTACCTATTTTACGTATTTATCAACCGGTAAACGGACAGAAGGTGCACCAGGTTGGCTAGTCTTTGGCATAATTGTTTCAGTAATAGCTCTTTTATGTGCATTAGCCGTGGCTTTCGGAACAAAAGAAAAACACAACGTTATTAGAGCCGCTTCTGACAAAAAAACAACCATTAAAAGTGTATTCGTCGGTATCGCAAAAAATGATCAAATTCTGTGGACTAGTTTGGCTTATCTATGTTACTCATTAGCCTATGTAACAACTAATGGAATTTTGTTTTATTACTTTAAATTTGTACTTGGCCATCCTGGAGAATTCTGGATTGCTGGTATAGTTGCAACGATTGTTGGCTTTTGTACTTCACCACTTTATCCCATTTTAAATCGATTTATTAGTCGGAAAGTACTATTTTCAATTGGCCAAAGTGCTATGATTTTATCATACGTCATTTTTATTGCAGCAAAATTAAATTTATCATTGGTAATTGTGGGACTGGTACTATTTAATTTCAATTTTGCTCAATTAGTAACAGTGCTAACGTTAACAGATTCAATTGAATATGGACAATTAAAAAATGGTAATCGAAATGAAGCTGTTACCCTGACAATTCGGCCGATGATTGATAAGATTTCAGCTTCACTTTCTAATGGTATGGTTGGATCAATCGCTCTTGTTGCCGGTATGACGGGAAGTGCCACAGCAGCTGATATGACGGCCAACAATATCCATACATTTGAGTTATTTGCTTTCTATACGCCACTAGTATTCTCAATTTTAGCTTTGGGGGTTTTTCTTTGGAAAGTAAAAATAACTGAAAAAAAGCATGCTGAGATTGTTGAACAATTGCAAATTAAGTTAGCTTCTGGAAAGGTGAATAATAGTCATCAAACAGATGCTAAACTAAATTCAAAAAAACATGAGCAAATTATCGCACCAGTGTCCGGTGAATTGGATGATTTAACTCCAATTAAGACTAAAATTAAAGGATTTACAGGCAAGGGTTTCGCAATTCAACCGTCTGAGGGAAAAATCTATGCACCGTTTGATGGCATGATCAAGTTTACTTTTGCTACTCGGCATACATTAGGAATCGTTTCAGATAATGGCTTAGAGGCAGTTATTCACGTTGGAATTGGGACTGTTAATCTTCGTGGTAGAGGATTTATTTCTAAGTATACGGACGGTCAGAAAGTACACGCTGGAGATTTATTACTAACCTTTGATCAGGAACTGATTCAGCAGGCCGGTTACGATGATGTTGTCGTTCTGTTTTTGACACAGCCTGAAAAGGTTGATATAACAGTGTCAGAAAAGATTAGTACTGTGAAACATGGTGATCCAGTAATGACAGTGAGCGCTAAAAATTGAAATAGCTACTGGCAAGAATGCTTTGAATAATTAATGCCTTGAGGTATCAGTACTTGATTCATGGTAGAAAAATCTGTGATTCGTGATTAATGAATAATAGAAAGAACCATTACTAATAACCCAAAAGAGCGTTGTAGATAATCCATTCTGGATCTTCTACAACGCTCTTTTTAATTAATTATGACTGCTGACTTGTCATAAGGGTACTAGGTACTTTCTTGGGAGGAGAAAGCTATCGCAATTAAATTGGCTACTCTCGGCTAGTCACTTAATTTAATTCTGTTAATCCTCATCGTCATCATCGTCTTCTTCAACTAAACCTTCCCAAGCAGTTTTGCCTAGGAGTGCCTGGAGCTGTTGAATAGCGTGATTGTTTTGCTTTAAGAGGATCGTCAGTGTTTGGGCTAATGCTGGCCGGTCTTCTTTTTCGGCTAACTTGATTGCCCGGGTGACGAAGAGATTTTCTGTGTTATAGTCGTGAGCGGTAATATCGACCAGTTCGGCAGTGGTGAGGTATTTATTGCGGCCATCCTCATCCAGCATCTTGTAGTTGCTGTATTCTTTGGTAGTCGAAGGCGGCAGTTCGTTTTCATCTAAGAGGGCCTCGGCAACCGTATCATAGTCTTTACGGGCTTGATCGATCAGTTCGTCATACAGTGGGCGAACGGCTAAGGCTTCAAAACCCTTCATAAACCATTTGGCTTGGTGGAGCTTCACATCCAGCACGCGTAGGTTCGAAACGATGTGGCCGGTCATTGCCCCGGCGGTGGGGGTGTGGTGATCGATGTCGGCTTGTTTAACTTCGGCTTGGTACTTTTCTTCTACTAAATCTTTAACATCTGTCGTCATATATTTATTCCTCCTACTTAGCAGCGATTGCGTCTTTTACCCGGATCTTCTTCACTTCATAACCTAACTTGTCGACCACTTGGCCTAACTCTTCAGCGGAGACCTGGCTGTCATCAAAGTCGGCTTTGGCCTTGCTGGCATTGAAAAGGACTTTCACGTTCTCAACACCGGGCTGGTGAGCCAGGGCACTTTCAATCTTGGTCATGCATGACGGGCAGGTCAAACCATCTAATTGTAAAGTCGCACGTTTGTTTGTCATAATAACGATCTCCTTTTTTTAGTTGTTCTTGTTTGTTTTGATTATCTATAGTTTAACTGGTTTTTCTGGTTTTGAAATTGACGTAAATCAAGTTAGCGAAGTTTTTTGCGTTGCAGTTTGTTGTGCCTGTGTTGGCATCTTGCCGTAACGGATCAGCCGCATTGCGTTGAAGATCACGACTAGGATGCTGGCCTCGTGGACAAACATCCCGCTGGCCATGTAGATGAAGCCGACGATCAAACCGATTAGCAGGAAGATGACGACGCCAATCGCGATGGCAATGTTTTCCTTAGTGTTGATAACGGTCTTCTTAGAAAGGGCGTAGGCGTGAACCAGAGCTTCAAAACTAGATTGCATGAGCACGACATCGGAAGTTTCAATAGCGACATCAGTCCCACTGCCCATGGCAATCCCAATCTGGGCGGTAGCGATAGCCGGGCTGTCGTTGATTCCGTCACCGACGAAGGCAACGTGACGACCTTGATCCTTGAACTTTTTAATGTACTCAACTTTTTCTTCAGGTAAGAGTTCGGCGTGGACTTCATCCAACCCGATTTGTTCG
>NZ_BJDO01000058.1 GCF_005405185.1 Secundilactobacillus hailunensis | reverse complement strand
CGTATTTTTTTGGAACGCGTCTGGTTCAAACCATTGTCCAAAAAACTGCCAACTAAAAAAGCACCTAGACCAATTGAGGTCTAAGTACTCCTATAAATCTAAATCAACTCTACTTGACGAAGTGCCAAAAAATCTCCCTCAACAAAAGGGAGATTAAAGCTATTTTTCAGCTTTGGTATCATCTTTAGAATCATCAGTTGCTGAGGCTGAAGGTGTTGCTTCAGTCGCATCAGTCTTGTCATCTTCAGCTGGTTTTGTTTCAGTTGATGCTGCTGATGCTGCAGCAGTCACTTCACTAGCTGCAGAACGTTGAGTCACTGAGCCAATGGCGTTAAGGTCAAAGACCAAATAAATGCCATCACAGTCAAGTGTGACTGTCTTTGCTTCATTGTTGATCTCATCGACCACACCGTGAAGCCGACCGATCGTAACCACGTGATCGCCCTTTTTCAATTGGCTTAACGTATCTTGATGCTTTTTTTGCTGCTTACGTTGTGGCCGGATCATTAAGAAATACATCGCAACGATCATCACCACAATCAACAACATACTAGAATAACTTCCAGCATTTGAGCCTGCTAAAACGTCCAAATTGTTTCACCCACCTTTGTCTACTGTTTAATTTAACAAAAATTCGTCAATCAGTCTATCGAATATCAGAAATTTTTTGGATTTGGTTGATTATAACCGTATTCTTCAAAAAATTGTGCTCGAAAATCAACTAAATTATCGTTCATGATGGCCTCACGCACTTTTTTCATGAGGTGTAACAAAAAGTATAAATTATGGTAGCTGGTCAGTCGTAGGCCAAAACTTTCATCGGCTTTAAACAAATGGCGAATATACGCCCGGGTGTAGTTACGGCAGGTGTAGCAATCGCATTGATCATCAACGGGCGTAAAATCACGGGCATACTTAGCGTTCTTCACGGTCAGTCGTCCATGGCTGGTCATGCAGGTTCCACGACGAGCGATTCGGGTGGGCAGCACACAGTCAAACATGTCAATACCGCGCATAACACCGTCAATTAATGAATCCGGTGACCCCACGCCCATTAAATAACGGGGCTTGTTGGTTGGCAACATTGGTGCCGTAAAATCAAGCACCCGGTTCATTTCTGCCTTGGACTCACCAACCGATAGCCCACCAATTGAATAACCCGGGAAATCCATGCTGACCAGATCATGGGCTGACTGACGCCGCAGATCCTCATAACCAGCTCCCTGAACGATGCCGAATAGCCCTTGCCAATCGGGATTAGCGTGAGCTTTTAAGCCCCGTTCAGCCCACCGGGAAGTCCGTTCAACTGAGTGTTTAATGTAGTCATAGGACTCAAAGAATGGCGGACATTCATCTAAACTCATCATGATGTCCGGCCCCAGGTCATTTTCGATCTGCATCGCTTTTTCTGGTGATAGAAATAATTTGTCCCCATTGGAGGGGTTCCTAAAGTGAACCCCTGCCTCCGTGATATTGCGATTTTCCGCTAACGAAAAGACTTGAAAGCCACCGGAATCGGTCAAAATTGGTTTGTGCCAGTTCATGAACTGGTGTAATCCACCGGCTTCTTTAATCAGGTCTTCTCCCGGTTGCAGCCACAGATGGTAGGTATTAGCTAAAATCACGCCGGCACCCATCTCATCTAACTCTTCGGGTGCCAGTGACTTGACTGTCGCTTGGGTCCCTACCGGCATAAACATCGGCGTTGGGAATGTCCCATGAGGCGTGATCAGTTCACCCAGCCGAGCCCCAGTATCTTTTTCAGTTTTGATCAGGCGATATTTAATCGCTGGTTCCATAAAATTGTTCCTCCGTATTTAACTAACAACGGCCCCTTGCTAGTACTGTTGCGCAAAAGGTCGTTAAACAATCACTATTTAATAAACATGGCATCACCGAAGCTAAAGAAACGGTAACGTTCTTCAATCGCATGGTGATAAGCATTCAAAATATTGTCACGGCCAGTAAAAGCAGCCACTAACATCACCAGCGTTGATTTCGGTAAATGAAAGTTGGTAATAAAGGCGTTCACAACCTGCCACTGATAACCGGGTTTAATGAAAATATCCGTCCAGCCAGAGTCGGCTTTGATCTCACCGTGGAATTTGGTGCCAATGGTCTCCAGCGTGCGAATCGAGGTGGTTCCTGTGGCAATAATCCGGCCACCGTTAGCCCGAACTTCATTTAAAGTCTTAGCGGACTCCTCTGACAGCTGATAAAACTCTGAATGCATTTTATGATCTTCAATGTTTTTTTCATCCACTGGTCGAAAGGTACCAAGACCCACGTGTAAGGTCAGATAAACTAGCTTGACGCCCTTATCCTGAACCTTCTGCAGCAGTTCCTTAGTCCAATGCAAACCAGCCGTAGGAGCAGCTGCTGAGCCCACTGTCTTGGCATAAACGGTCTGATAGCGTTCCGGATCATCCAGCTTTTCCTTGATATAAGGCGGTAACGGCGTCTCACCAAGCTTTTCCAAAATCTCCATGAAGATGCCGTCGTAATGAAATTCGATCATCCGACCGCCATGCTCCAATTCTTTAGTAACAGTGGCGGTTAAGACCCCGTCGCCAAAGCTAACGGTTGAGCCGACGCGCATCCGTTTAGCCGGTTTCATCAACGTTTCCCATTCGTCGCCTTGGGTATTGTGCAGTAACAGCACTTCCACGTGACCACCGGTATCCGGCTTAACGCCATAGATCCGGGCTGGCATGACGCGAGAGTTGTTCATGACCACGGCATCGCCAGGATTCAAGTAATCCACAATATCATAAAAATGCTTATCGGTCATTTCACCGGTCTGGTGGTCTAAAACCAGTAGTCGGGAAGCGTCCCGTTTTTCAATGGGTGTCTGGGCAATCAGTTCGTGTGGTAAATCGTAATCAAAATCTTCTGTGGTCAGTGTCATAATGAAGGTCCTTTCACTTTTTATCAGGGGAAATACCAAGGTGCTCATAGGCCAATGGGGTTACCATTCGACCACGAGCGGTGCGTTTGATGAAACCTTTTTGAAGTAGGAACGGTTCGTACATTTCCGCGACGGTATCAGTTTCTTCACCAATATTAGCAGCTAACGTGTTAAGGCCAACTGGGCCACCGTCATAAAAGCGGATCATGGTTTCCAGCAGCTTAATATCAGTCTGATCTAAGCCCTCATCATCCACCTGCAGCATCTGTAACGCTTGCTGGACAATCGCCCGGTCAATCGAATCATGGTGGGTAGAAACTTCAGCAAAATCACGAATTCGTTTTAATAACCGGTTAGCAACTCGGGGCGTACCCCGTGAACGACGGGCAATTTCGTGAGCTCCCTCTTCTTGGATGGGTGAGTTCAAAATCTTAGCGGACCGTTTAACGATCTGTTCCAGTTCCTCAGTGGTGTAATAAGCCATGTGACCAACGATTCCAAAGCGGTCACGTAACGGTGCTGACAGCAAGCCCGCACGCGTTGTCGCACCGATCAATGTAAACGGCGGTAACGGAAAATGGATCGGATGAGCAGTTGGACCTTGCCCCACCACGATATCAATGAAGAAGTCTTCCATCGCGGAATACAGCATTTCCTCAACCACCTTTGGTAACCGGTGAATTTCATCAATAAATAACACGTCGCCGGGATTAAGTTCGTTGAGCAGTGCGACTAAGTCTCCCGTTTTTTCAATGGCCGGACCGCTAGTAGTCTTGATGCCAACTTGCATTTCACTGGCGATGATCATGGCTAGCGTCGTCTTCCCTAATCCAGGAGGACCGTATAAAAGAACGTGATCCAGTGCTTCTTCCCGCTTTTTAGCCGCGCGAATATAGACACTTAGTTCACGTTTTAAAGCCGTTTGACCGATGTATGTCGACAAGCTGCTTGGTCGCAAAGAGCGTTCAACTGATGCCTCGGTATCATCCTGCTTTTCTCCCGCAACAACTCGATTATCTTCAGTCATCCGCACGCCTCCTTTAAAACATAAAACAATTGACTTAAGTTACTTGGTTAATAATTTTAACGCCATACTTAAATAAGTATCCGTCGTCTGTTCAGGTTCTTTTTGTAAGGCTTTTTCAGCCCGTTTGATATCCCGATCCTTATAACCCAACGCCGTTAACGCCTCTAAAGCATCAGCTAGAGCTGCGTTATCTGTCGGCGAAACTGCTGAACTGGTTTGATCAAATAAACTGTTAGCTGAAAAATCACCTAACTTATCTTTTAGATCCAGCACAATTTGCTGAGCGGTCTTTTTACCAATACCAGGAAACTTGGTCAAATAAGTGACGTTATCTTGGCCGATAGCGTCCACAATGGCCTGCTGATCACCATTAGCCAAAATGGCCAACGCGCTCTTAGCACCAATTCCGGATACCGCAAGCAGCTTTTCAAAGAGTTGCTTTTCCTTCAACGAGCTGAACCCATATAGCGTTTGGGCCGTATCACTAATGGTCTGATGAACGTAAATTTTAACTAAATCATCGCCGATCTCAAACTGAAAGGGGTTCGCCACCCGAATTAGATAGCCCACGCCATTCACGTCAAGAACCACGTAAGCCGGTTGAATATCAACGATCTTACCATTTAAATACTGATACATTTTTATGCTAGCTCCAGTTCTTTAATTTAAGTAAACGTACGTTTGCCTATGAGATTGTAACATGAATGACAGCCCTCCGGCAAGGTCGCACAGCCAGCCATGAACTGCCTTGCACTGACTGAAACAACCTGGTTATCGGCCAATGATCAGCCAATAATCAGGTTATGTTTTACAACTGTTTTTATGTTACCCGTTTTAATCTAAGACTTCAGTTTAATTTTATCTGGCTTAACTGCTAGTGCTACCATGCCGGCTACGATTCCCAAATAATAGGTCAGCAGCCGCCAGAGCAGCATAGCTAGCACGAGCTTACTTGAATTGGTAATGTAACTGCTGAACAAGACCGTAAACGTATATTCGGCACCGCCAGACCCACCAGGAATGGGAAAAATGGAAATCACCATGACGATTATGACATGCAGACAAGTCACCATCACAATATTAGCGTGAGTATAGCCCAGTGAAAGCATGATGAAGTAAGGCACCAAGTAATAGCACATTAACTGGAAAAAGGTGATCACGATCACTTTTAGCAGCAGCTTCCATTGGCTGATCAGTTGAACACTTTCCTGATAAAATAAATCGATCTTAGTATCCAGACGCACGATCCAGTCATCAACCCGGTCACCCTTAGTGAACCAACGTACTGGGATCATGACGATGCGCATTGCCTTTTTAGTAAACTGCGGCCAAAACATCACTAAGAATAACCCGATGATCACCGCAAAGTGAATCACAAAGCCAAACACTACAAACAAGGATAAGTAACTTAATTTACTGACCATGTACTGAAACCCGATGATCAAGGCAATTAAAAAGTTGATCACGATCATCGCCTGATAGACAATAAACTTCATCAACAAAATCGAACTGGCTCGGCCGCCATCAATACCGCTTTGAAGCATGGCAACCAATTGGGCAGGCTGTCCGCCAGATGAAAACGGCGTGATACCGTTAAATAGCTGTTCAATGAGAGGAATGCGCAAAGCACTTTTAAAAGAATAATGCCCTAACCGTTCATCCACGAAGACCTTAACCACTAATCCTTCAAGTAAAAAGTAAAGCAACATACACAAAATCGCCACCAGCAACCAGCCCTGATGGATGGTCGTAAAGTCGCGAATTAAGATGTTGAATTTTACATCCCGTAAAGAATAACCGAAAATGGAAACTCCCAATAGGATAATGAGGAACAATGCAATTTTATTACGTCTCGACATACTTATTATCTTATCCTTTTCTTGCCTGTTCAGTGTAGAATTGCAGCCAGATCTTGGCTAGTCGTTCCTCTGAATAATAGTCGGCGGCCTGTTTAGCTTTCCGTTTAAGTGCCGTCAGCACTGTTGAATCTGAGCTGAGATCAGAAATGATCTGATCCATCTCATCAACGTCTTTAGCAGCCGCATAGTCACCCTTAATGATCGCGTGATAGAGATCCAAATCACGTAACAAAACTGGCGTGTGGGTACTGAACGCTTCTAGAACGGACATCGGAAACAGTTCATTATATGACGGTAGCAAAAATAGATCAGCCAGATTGTAATAGTCGACCAATTTATCGCGATCAATGATCCCGGGAAAACTGAGGTTGGCCGGTGGATTATCCACCACCTGCTTCAGCTTTTCGTAGCCGTCAGTGATCCGGCCAAACGAAAAGCCGCCAGTCCAGATAAACTGCATTTCTGGATGTCGTTTGGCTAATTCAATGAAATCAAAGACGCCTTTGCGAACTTGTACTTGACCGGAACCCAATATCGTAAACCGATCAGGATAATGGTATTGTTCTCGTAACGCCCGTTTACGGCTATCTGAAGCCGGATGAAACATTTCGGCGCTCACAAAGTTCGGAATATAAGTCACCTTATCCTTACTGATCCCGTAGGCTTCTAGCTTAGGAATAAAGGACGGATTGACCACTACTAACTGGTCCATCCGCTTATAAAAAGCAATCACGTAACGATAAAAAATAGCTTTAGCAATTTTTGGCAACTTGAGACTGCCTTCCAGGGTCTCCGGCAGAAAATGCACAAAGCCGATTTTCCGTCCCCTTCCCGGCATAAACGTTGACAGGTAAAACGGAAAGTTAACCGTATGATAATGGCTAATGTCGCTACGACCGTACTGATTGATTTGAAGTGAAATCTGGTCTGATTCACGGGTCTTGAGCAGCCGAACCAGTTCCGTGTAGACACTGCCGACACCTTGGCCCTTCACTGAATCTGCGGCCGAAAACATTGTGATTTTTAACATACTTGGCTCCGTTTCCTAAAGATTAATTACTGTTACTAATATTTGCTGAACGCTCATGATTTTCTTCATAGTTAAGTTGCGTATCGTGATAGAAGTCAACGACTTTCTCACCGAACGTTTCGCTTGAAACCTGCTTTAAAGTCTGATTCAAGCCGGTATGATCACCGATTTTATCATGGTTGAGATAATAAATCATCTTTTCAACCATTTCGTCCTGTGTTTTAAAGGTTGCTCCTAGATCAGGGTTTTGCAGCAGGTCATCCGTATAGGGACTGGATTTGACCACGATTTTCTTATCTGAAGCCAACGCCTCAATATAGGTCAACCCTTGCGATTCCGAATCGGAAGCAGACACAAATAAATTGGTCGCGTGATAAAACGCTGAAACTTCATTATTATTGATCTCGCCAGTAAAGATCACGCGGTCATCGAGATTGAGATCATGCGCTTGCTGCTCCAAGTCTTCCTTAGCGGGACCATCACCAACGATCATAAGATACGCGTCAGGCAGCTTTTTTAAAAGCGTTGCGAACCCATCAATAACTTCTTTAATGTTTTTTTCGTAAGCCACTCGACTTAAAGACAGCATCATGGGTGCGTCTGCTGGAATATGATATTTTTCGCGCACGTTTAATTCGGCTTCATCTGGCTCATACTGCTCCAGATCAATCCCAGTTGGAATAACGCGAATCGGTGCTTTAACACCATACCCCTGTAAGGTGTCGATCACCCGCTCACTGGGGGCCACCACGCCGTCTAGATGACTGCAAAAAGCCAGGGTCATCTGCTTAACATGCACTGGCTTTAAAATTTTACCGTTCGCAACGTAGTGAAGGTAATCTTCATACATCGTATGGTAAGTATGGATGCACGGAATCTTCATCGCACGTGCGACAAATTTTCCAATTAAGCCCATTGAAAATTCAGTCTGCGTATGAACAATATCCAGATTTAATTCCTTAGCTAACTGATAAGCATGCAAAAGGCCCCGAAAGGCAATTCGCCGATCAGTAAACGACACGAATGGCACGCTGGGAAACCGAAAGATATTACGTTCATAGACGTCTTTTTCAACGTGCGGATCGGTCGTCGTAAAAATGTACACTTGGTGACCCTGTTTTTCCAACTCATGGCGCAGTGTTTTGATGGAAGTTGCCACACCGCTCACTTGAGGGAAGTATGTGTCAGTAAATAAACCAATGTTCACGACAATCCCCCATCTCTTTAATCCTGTCTTCTTATTATTGTTAATAATTATATTGGTTAGCTGTGTGTAATGCAAGAATAGAAAATTTGTTCTGACGCCGTAAATTCGTCAGTTTACGTATGTTATTCAACCTACTAACAATAGCTTATCACGCCTAGGGGTGCAAGCACCTTTGCTTTTTCTTAAATTTAAAAAAAGGTTTTCCAGAAAAAACACTTTCTGGAAAACCTTTTTTATCGATCAACTTTTAGCTAACGTTGATTGTTAGTAGAATTGCTTTAGTTTGATAGCCCTTCAGCCTTCATCGTCTTGGCGATTTCATCCATGGCTTCAGTCTCGTCGTCGCCATCAGCAGAGATGGTAACGTCAGTGTTTTGACCAACACCTAATGACATCACACCCATGATGGACTTCAAATTGATGGACTTGCCGTCATACTCCAAGTTGATGTCTGAGTTAAACTTGCTGGCTGCTTGTACTAACAAGGTTGCAGGACGAGCATGAATACCAGCTTCTGCAGTAATCCGAAAGTTGCGTTTTTCCATAATATATCAATCTCCTTTATCAGCTAAAAACAAATTGGGCTACTTTTCATCAGTTTCATAAGAACGGCTTTTATGAAATAAATAGAAAAACACCTTTATCCTAAGAATATCAATTTATTAAACAAAATACAAGCCGTTGCCGAAAATAATCAACCGCTTACATCGTTTATTTACTGTGTTTGGTCATGATCATAGCGATAAATGATTTTGCCATTCTTCTCAGCTTGCCCCACGACTCGCTTACGGGACTCAAACTGCATATAAGCTGTTTGAAACGTCATGAAATCAGCTGGTTCAACAGTAAATTCATCTAAATCACCTGATTTGAGCCGTGCCATCAAATTGGCATAGTCTTCAGCCAAATCCGTCACCCCCACAGCACCGAAATTTTTAGTTCGCTACATTGTACCATAACTAATAACTCAAAGTAAAAACACAAATTAAGAATTGGCTTATTTTCAGCTGAATCGCCTGAAATATCAATTATCTAGTCAAACTGCTTGCAAGATTTGCCAAAATGCAGTAAAACATAAATTGAGTTAGCACTCGTATAGCCTTCGTGCTAATTTTAACCCTAAAGTGCGAGCAAACTACTTGCGAAAACACTTGGATATTGTATAATAGGGTCAATGGTCAAGATTGGTCAGACAATTGATCAGTTATTGGCATGACTACTTTAATTAAGAGAGGAGTCGAGATATGCTGTGTCAGAATTGTCATCAACGTGAAGCGACGATTCATTTGTACCTAAACGTAAATGGTCAAAGGCAGCAAGTTGACCTTTGTCAAAATTGTTATCAACTTCTAAAAAATCAGCAGAATAACTCTAATCCTGGAAATGGAGGTGCGCAAATGGCACAAGATCCATTTGGCTTTGGTAACCTAGACGATATTTTCCGCGCCATGCAAGGTGGCAACCAAAATGGCAATCCGCAGGGCTATCAACAACAAGTCCCACCTACCCAGCCAAGCGGCCCGAATAACGGTGGCCGTCAAAACGGCAACGGTAATGGTGGTCTATTAGGCCAATACGGTATCGATCTTACTGAACTTGCAAGTCAGGGCAAGATCGATCCAGTCATTGGCCGTGACCGGGAGATCTCTAGAGTCATCGAAATTTTGAACCGACGGACTAAGAATAACCCCGTTTTGATCGGTGAAGCCGGTGTTGGTAAAACGGCGGTGGTTGAAGGTCTCGCTCAAAAGATCGTCTCTGGTGATGTTCCGCAAAAACTATTGAATAAAAAGATCATTCGTTTTGACGTGGTTTCCCTTGTTCAAGGCACTGGTATCCGTGGTCAATTTGAGCAGCGGATGCAGCAGTTAATGAAGGAAGTTACTGATAACCCTAACATCATCTTGTTTATTGATGAAATTCACGAGATCGTGGGTGCTGGGAACGCTGAAGGCGGTATGGACGCCGGTAACGTTTTGAAACCAGCACTTGCGCGTGGCGAGTTCCAGTTGGTCGGTGCGACCACTTTAAATGAATACCGAGATATTGAAAGGGATCAAGCACTGGCCCGTCGTCTGCAGCCCGTCACCGTGGACGAACCATCTCCTGAGGAAGCCGTTAAGATCTTAAAGGGCATCCAAAAGAAGTATGAGGACTACCACCACGTTCACTACACTGATGCTGCACTGGAAGCAGCGGTCAAATTATCCGACCGTTACATTCAAGACCGTTATCTCCCTGACAAAGCCATTGATTTACTTGATGAATCAGGTTCTAAGAAGAACTTGACCATTAACGTGGTTGATCCCAAGACGATCGACGAAAAAGTCAAGACGGCTGAAGATCAAAAGCAAGCTGCTTTGAAACAGGAAGATTACGAAAAAGCCGCCTACTACCGTGATCAAGTCACTAAGCTGGAAGAAGCTAAGAAGTCACAGACGTCTGCCCCTTCTGCCGACGATGAGCCTCAGGTTACTGAGGAAGATATGCAAAAGATCGTCGAAGAAAAGACGGGGATTCCAGTTGGCGAACTGCAGAATAAGGAACAAAAGCAGTTGCGTGATTTAAGCGATTCTTTGAAGACTCACGTCATTGGTCAAGATAACGCCGTGGATAAGGTTGCCCGGGCCATCCGTCGTAACCGGATTGGGCTCAATGGTACTGGCCGTCCAATCGGTTCGTTCCTGTTTGTCGGCCCTACTGGGGTTGGTAAAACAGAACTGGCTAAGCAACTAGCTCGTGAGCTCTTTGGCTCAACGGAAGCCATGATTCGGTTTGATATGTCTGAGTACATGGAGCCGCATTCAGTGGCTAAGCTGATTGGTTCACCGCCTGGCTATGTGGGTTACGAAGAAGCTGGTCAGTTAACTGAACAGGTTCGTCGCCACCCTTACAGTCTGATTCTCCTAGATGAAGTTGAAAAAGCCCATCCAGATGTCATGCATATGTTCTTGCAGATCTTGGATGATGGCCGTTTGACCGATTCACAGGGACACACCGTTTCCTTCAAGGATACGATTATCATCATGACGTCAAATGCTGGTACCGGTGATGCCGAAGCCAGTGTTGGGTTTGGTGCTGAAGTAGCTGGTAAGACCCACTCTGTTCTGGATCAGCTGACGAATTACTTCAAACCTGAATTCTTGAACCGGTTTGATGATATCGTTGAATTCAATTCCCTTACCAAAGAGAACTTGATGAAGATCGTTGGTCTGATGATCGATGATGTCAATGTCATGCTTGGCAACCAAGGCCTGCACGTTCACGTCACTGAACCAGTGGAAGCTAAACTAGTGGAATTAGGTTATGATCCTGCCATGGGTGCTCGACCACTTCGGCGAGTTATTCAAGAGCAGATTGAAGACCGAATTGCCGACTTCTACCTAGCCCACAATAACGTCAAGAATCTAGTTGCTAAAATTGAAAATGGTGACATTACCCTTGATGAAGAATCGCCAGCTGCACCTGCAACTAACGAGACTGAAACCAAGAAGTAATTCACTTTAAGTCTTAAAACGGGTCTGCCCATCAGTCATTTGATGAGCAGACCCGTTTACTGTCACAGCGCGATTTTCAGGTCGGCAATATCTCACTGAAAACTTCTCCGATACCTAGTAAGTGGGGTATACTAGAGATAAAGAAACGTTTGGAAGGGGGATTCATATGTCTTTTTGGGACCGGTTAAAAAAATTAATGACTAAGAATCGACCCAGAACCCCTTCTCGGCGAATCGTCTCAACGTTATCTGATAGTTCGATCTTAAAACCTAAGCGTGATGAAACTCAGACTATTACTAAACAAGAGCCTACGTCCAAAACAATTAAGCCCAGCACTGCCACAATTGATGCCCCTGCTAAAGAACAGAACGGATCAGCCGTCATGCTGGTGCTCTATTTGGATGAGCAAAATCAGCCGTTGAGAAAACCGCAGTGGCTCAATGGCCGGCTGGGTGAAAAGGTTCACTTTACCCCCCACCACATTGAACACTATCTACTGTTTCACATCATTGGCTTTGCCACTCATTTTGCCAGTCCTTACCGGATCATGACCCTTCAATTTACCAAGGAGATGGGCCATCCCGTGATCCTGTATTCAGTCGACTACGATACCCGCGAAATGCTTGCAGCCCCAGTTATTCAAACTGGGGCCGTGAACCAGCCCTTTGCCTTTAGTAAGACTGAACTGGACAGCTTTCACTTAATTAAAGCTAATCGGCCGTTGACGGGCCACTTTACAGAAGCGTCCCAAACCATTGTGGTAATGCTACGTCGCAATAATTGGACTGCTGTTCAGCGTATCAGTATTTTTGTCCGCTTAAAAGGCAGTACTCAGATCTTAGACCAACCTGATGGGCAGCCTTACCGCTATGAATTTCCTAAAAATTCAGTTTGGCGGGCCTTTATCCGGGTGAACACCCAAACTGGTGAAACCTGGTTTAATTTAGGTGGTCCGCAGTGGATCAACGGCAAAAACGTCACTCAAACTAACAGGCCCGAAAATAAACAGCTCGGCAAACGTGAACCGGTGGTATTTAGACCTATTAACCGTTCAGCAATTATTGACTTTGTTGCCGGTCGTTCTCTGCACGTGTATGCGGAACCTAATGGCCGTGCCATCAAACTTATTGCTGATGGCACTAAGATTCAGATCACCGGTGAATATAACGATAGTAATCACCTAAAATGGTACCGGCTGGCTGATGACAGCATCATCCGTGCACAGTACGTTAAATTCAAATAATTCAAAGAAGCCCCGATTATGCACTATGCCCTGTCAAGTTGACAAATGAAATAATATAAAGTTTTATGTGTTCCTAAGCGGCTTCACTCCAGTATTCGTCTGGAGTGAGGCCGTTTCT
>NZ_BJDO01000057.1:12164-13450 GCF_005405185.1 Secundilactobacillus hailunensis | reverse complement strand
CAAACTGTTGGCGAGTAATATTACTGGGATAATTAGGCATAACAATTTCCTTTTTTGCAAAAGTATACCAAAACTCAATTTAGATCTCAAACAGTTTCTAAGACAAAGACAGCTGATGATTTGGCTGCTTTGGATACGGCTATGACTAACTTAACTACGGAACTTACTAAGGTTGATAACCCTACGCGAAACGCAGCTAATGCTAAAGCACAGGCAATTTTGAAGGCCCTTGGTGCTGCTACTGTTACATTACCAGCATCGACAACAACTGCTGAGCAAACGTTGCAAACAACGGTTACGAATGCGGCGACTGATAAAGGTACTACTCAACAAATTGATGATGCCATGAACATCACAATTCCGGTTGTTCAAAATATTAAGAGTGAGTTAGCTGCTGGGTCAACATTGCCAGCAGGAACGACATTGCCAGCAGATAGCACGCGGACAATTACGTTTACTGTAACGGCTACTCCAGATAAAGCCGGTGAAACCGATCCAAGTAAATATACTGTAAGTTATGTTCCAGAAACTAATATTGCACCAATTACACCGGTTCAACTTGGCGGAGTCAAGGCTACTGTTACCAGCAACAGCTTAATGCCTACTAACTTTGATCCTACAAAAGAATCTTTGAATGACGCTACCGTAACTTATACGGCTGAACCAAGCAGTATCACGGCTACGTATATTGATACTGATAATGGTAATACTCCGGTAAAAGGAGAAGATGGGAATCTTATTACAGATGGACCTATTACTGGTGCTGCTGGTACGACAATTAATTATAAAATTCCAACTGGTTATGAATTAGCTGAAGATCCTAGTCTTCCAACTACTTTTGGTACTGGTCAAGCAATGACATATACGGTTAAGTTGAAGCATAAGACAGTCAATAATGCTGATGTTGCAACTAACCGCAATGTTACTTATACAGTAGCTAACGGTGGAGCCTTAGTAGGCGCCACATTACCAGCTAACAGTTTTGATCCAATTACTTGGACGAGTAAAACGGATGAAGTTACTGGCATCACCACTTATGCGCAAACTAATAATCTGCCTAAATTAACACCGAATGAAGTTGACGGTTATACGGTTGCTGTTACTAATGGCGATGCCGTTGCTGGTCAAAAAGTAACAAGCAAACCTACTGACATTAAAACTCCAACTGATATTAATACGGTAGTTACTTATACCCCTGAAAATCAAAGTATTAAAGTCAACTTTGTTGACCAAGACGGCAAGGCTCTGGGCAATGGGGTTGAATTGACTGGTGTTTCGGATGGCAC
>NZ_BJDO01000057.1:0-12067 GCF_005405185.1 Secundilactobacillus hailunensis | reverse complement strand
TACTTATACCCCTGAAAATCAAAGTATTAAAGTCAACTTTGTTGACCAAGACGGCAAGGCTCTGGGCAATGGGGTTGAATTGACTGGTGTTTCGGATGGCACCGTCGATTACCAACCAGCATTTAAAGAGCAGCAAACGCTAATCAATACCGGCTACTCGTTAAAGACAGGTAATCACAATGGCTTAGCTGGGGCTTTAACCAACTATACCGATTATGGCAAAGTGCCAGTCTACACGGTGCAATTGACCAAAATTGTGCAACCGAAGGTTACGGTAAACGTAGTACCAGTCGATGCCGCCGGTGATCCAATTCCGAATACGACTTCGACCAGCTTTACGAACGTGCCGGGAACTGATATTACGGTGCCAACGGTTACGGGTTATACTCCAACCGTCACCACTGAAACTGTTCCAGAGCCACCAATCAAGACTGATGCCAATGGCAAACTGATTCGACCAGTTGAGCCAGAGCTCAAAGTAACCTACATGCCAAATACGGCGACTCAGACAGTGACCGTTCCAACCAATAAGGGCAACGTGAACGTGCCGGGTATCACTGGAACAACTGGTCAAACGGTTTCTGTAACCGTGCCAGATAAGCCAGGCTATACCAAGGATAAGACCAGCGTACCAGCCACGGTCAATCCGAACGGCACCATTACCGTTGATAACCCTGATACGACGGGAAAGGTAACTTATACCCCTGAAAATCAAAGTATTAAAGTCAACTTTGTTGACCAAGACGGCAAGACTCTGGGCAATGGGGTTAAATTGACTGGTGTTTCGGATGGCACCGTCGATTACCAACCAGCATTTAAAGAGCAGCAAACGCTAATCAATACCGGCTACTCGTTAAAGACAGGTAATCACAATGGCTTAGCTGGGGCTTTAACCAACTATACCGATTATGGCAAAGTGCCAGTCTACACGGTGCAATTGGCCAAAATTGTGCAACCGAAGGTTACGGTAAACGTAGTACCGGTCGATGCCGCCGGTGATCCAATTCCGAATACGACTTCGACCAGCTTTACGAACGTGCCGGGAACTGATATTACGGTGCCAACGGTTACGGGTTATACTCCAACCGTCACCACTGAAACTGTTCCAGAGCCACCAATCAAGACTGATGCCAATGGCAAACTGATTCGACCAGTTGAGCCAGAGCTCAAAGTAACCTACATGCCAAATACGGCGACTAGTACTGTTACAATTTCAAACAATCAAGGTAACCCAGTTTCCGTTTCGGTTACTGGTACAACTGGTGAGAAAGTACCGATTACCGTACCTAATATTCCTGGTTACACAGCTAATAAGCAAACAGTCACTGGTACGGTTAATCCGGATGGCACGATCACAGTTGATGATCCAAACGGTGCTGGTAAAGTAACTTATACGCCAATTGATAATGGTCAAGGCAAGGGTTCAAGTACCGATACCGATACGCAGCAAGACACTGGTACGGACCAACCAACTGGACCACTTGATACTACAACTAATCCAGCTAACCCAACAGATACAACGCAACCAACAGCTGGACCTGGCAGCGACATTAAATCAAACGGTACCCAACCTGGCGCAGCTGTTAACGCGCAACCTGGTAAGACAACTAAAGGCGAGTCGACTGGTTCGCAACCAGGTGTAGCGGTCAAACCCAAGAAAAAGAATGTCGATTCTAGTCCAGTATCAACGCAGGGCAAGAAGAGCAGTCCAGCAAACAATGGCGAGGCAACAGCTTTGAACGATGGTGAAGCAGTTTCCGGCAAGTCCGTTGCAGGTTCTACGAGTCAAGTGGCGACAGGCAGTGCTAATGCGGCAGCAACTAGCAACAGTAGCAATCAAGCTACTGTTCAGGGTCAACAAGCTGCTGCTCAAAGTCAAGGTCAAGCTCAGGTTAATGTTAATAACCAGGGTCAAAACCAAAGCGCTAACAAGGTTCAATTACCACAAACCAATGAATCACAATCAAGCGTAATGGCAACAATCGGACTCGGATTGCTCAGCCTGCTCAGTGTATTTGGCTTAGGTAAGAAACGTCGCAAGTCTGACGATCAATAACCGTTAAACGAGTCATACGGCAAATATTACAAACGAGGTCATCTAGCAATAGGTGACCTCGTTTTGTAGCTTATAGACACAAAAACTGGGTCCGCTCATTATTGAGTGGACCCAGTTTAGTTAATGGTTATTAATTAAGGTTTAACACGCTTTGAAGGTTGTTTAGCTGGCTTATTTTCAAGGTCCGTCCGAACAACTAAGACATCGCTGACGGCAGTTCGGGTAACGTATTCGGTGACTGAACCGATCAAGAGACGTTCCACAGCGTTTAAACCAGTGGCACCGATCATGATCAGGTCAATGTCTAATTTCTTAGGCATGTCACGGGCGATGATGGTCTTAGGGGCACCATATTCAATCGAGTAGTCAACGCTGCTTACGCCAGCATCTTTTGCTTGTTGAATATACTTGTCCAAGGTCTTCTTGGCAGTATCGGTAACTTCTTCAACCATGGTGGTGTCAAAACTGGAGATGTTTTGGAATGCACGGGTATCCACAACGTGAACTAAGTGCAGGTCAGAACCGTTCCGCTTGGCAACCGCGACCGCTTTTTCAAAAGCTAATTCGGCTTCGTAAGAACCATCAACTGGAACTAAAATATGCTTATATTGTTGTAACATGATGACTCACCTCTCTTTACTGATTAACTCTATTTTACGTTATTTTGAGGTAAATAGACAGTAAAATGTAAACCGTTTTCATTTAAACTTCGGCAAGAAACTGACCAGCATCAATTGAATGGCTAAAATGTCCAGTACACCGATCAACAATGTCATGGAAATAAACACGTCGTTTTGCATGATGGTGGCGATGGCTGCCAGTACGCCAACGACAATCAACGACCAGCCACCAAACTTGACGATGCCCGACAAATTAGGATTTTCTTCCGGATGAAAGACTAAAAATGCCCGGTGAGTATGTTTGAGAAAGAACCCGCCAATGAAGAAGGTGAGTAAGATGTAGACGATCATTAAAATATTGATTAACAAGAGAAGTCCTCCATGGATGTTAAGCTGTTTGCGAGAAATAAAAAAGCTGACTCACATAGTGCAAGCCAGCCCCAAAGTGTTGCCACTTTGAAGATCTAATAGTGCCGTTAATTTGTCCGATAGGTTTTGGCCCGCTGATAAGCAGGTGGGACGGGTATATCTACGTTCATGCTACCAAGTGTAAAAGGCCTGCAATCCGGCAGAGTTAACCCATGTCCCAATGTAACATTATTGTTCGGCAAACACGTATGTGGACAACGCGCACACCCTAGAACTCACTTATATATTAGCATATTTTTGACGATTTTGCTATTTTGACTCCTGCATAACTAATTATTTTGCGTGCTGGGCTTTGCGTAAGCGGTCGTACTGCTGTGCCAGAGCGGTTTCAAACTTGCCGTTAGTCTTTGGCTCATAGTACTGCACGTTTTTAATTTTATCTGGCAAATACTGCTGTTTGACCCAGTCGTTTTTAAAACTGTGGGGGTACTTGTAATCGATCCCGTGACCGAGATCCGCGGCGCCCTTATAGTGAGCGTCCTTTAAGTTCGCCGGAACGTCGCCGTAGTTGCCCGATTTGATATCGGCCATGGCGGCATCAATGGCCATGATGCCGGAGTTGGACTTCGGTGACAGGCACAGTTCGATGACGGCGTCTGCCAGTGGAATCCGGGCTTCTGGAAAACCTAACCGCTGTGCCGCGGTAACGGCTTCGACCACCCGGGCCGCTGCCGGCGGATTGGCTAGCCCGATATCTTCGTAGGCAATCACCGTTAACCGGCGAGCAATGGTGGGTAAGTCTCCAGCCGTTACCAGCCGAGCGAGGTAGTGCAGGGCTGCATCCGTATCACTGCCGCGAATCGATTTTTGAAAGGCGGAGATGACATCGTAGTGCGCATCGCCGTCCTTATCATGGCTGAAAGCCTTTTTTTGCAGGCACTCTTCAATGATCGGCAAGGTGAGGTGAATGGTCCCATCGGTTGCGTCCGTGGACTTAGCCGCTAGTTCTAGGCCGTTCAGGGCACTTCTGAGGTCACCGTTAGTGGCGGTGGCTAATAGGTTCTCAGCTGCCGGGTTTAATTCGATTTGCTGGTTTCCCAGGCCATTTTCCTTATCAGCCAGGGCCCGGTCAATGGCCGTGCGGATATCGTCTGGCATCAGCGGTTTGACTTCGAAGATCTGGGTTCGACTGCGAATCGCTGGGGTCACGCTAATGTAAGGATTTTCGGTAGTGGCGCCAATTAAAACGATCCGGCCGTTTTCCAAGTGGGGGAGCAGAAAATCCTGTTTGACCTTATCCAGCCGGTGGATTTCGTCTAGAAGCAGGATCACGGTACCGCTCATCTTGGCTTCCTCAGCAACGATCTGCAGATCCTTTTTAGTATCCGTAGCGGCGTTGAGTTTACGAAACGCGTATTTCGTGGAGCCGGCGATGGCACTGGCGATACTGGTTTTACCAGTACCCGGGGGACCGTAGAGAATCATTGACGACAGCATCTTAGCTTTGACCATCCGGGAAATGATCTTTCCCGGACCAACCAGATGCTGCTGGCCGACCACGTCTTCAAGTCGCTGTGGTCGCATGCGATAAGCTAAAGGTTGTGGCATAGTTTGACTTCTTTCAATAATTTAAAGGCCGAGGTGGTGTTTCATCTTCGTCCAGAACGTGGGCTGTTCTTTGGCTGGTGACTGCGCTTGGGCAGGCTGTTTGTCAGCCCGGTCTTCCACCTTGATGGGATACTGGTTGATGGCGGTCTTTGAGATCACCACTAGCCCCGAATCGGTGGGCTTGCCACCGTAGAAATCGTCTTGGACGATGGTGAATGCCCGCTGCAGCTGACCGGCAATTTGAATGTACGGTTTTAAAGCTTCCATTCCCGTGTGACCGTTAAAGATCACTTGGTAGTCTGGATGCGCCTTGAGTTCAGTCTGAAATTCGGTTTGGTACTCGGCGTGCTGCAGTTGTTGGATGGACATCAGTAAGTCGACCCGTTCACGAAACGTGCCCAGATAAGTGCGTTGCTCATCCGGGTGTAATTTGGGCGGCCCATACATGGCGTTATCCAAGTGAGACGTCATTTGGTCCTTGTCTGGCATTGCGTAACACCCACTTTCTTTAAGAGTAAGACTATTGTAACATGACTGTAGGAACAGTTAGCAGGAAGAACGGGGAAAAATCGTGTTTAATGATGCTGATTTTCAAGTCTTTGACAATGACACGTTAGCGGAGCGGATGGCCGGCATTCGCGCGGAGATTGATCCTAAGTTTGAGGCCTTGGCGCCCTTAGTAATTAAAACGTTAGGGCTTCAAAAGCCAATCTACGCGCACGTGGCCAAACATTTACGTCGGCATAAGAATCCACCGATGAATACTTGGGTGGCGTTTAGCGCAAATAAGCGGGGCTATAAAATGGCACCGCATATCATGATCGGTTTTTGGGACGACCGGCTGTTTATCTGGCTGGCCAGTTTAGCCGAGAACCGGGAGCGGCCGGAAATGATTCAGCGGTTAACGGGGATCTTACCGGAACTGGCTCACCTCAGTGCTGATTATGAGATCAGTCCCAACCATATGGCTAAAGTTTCCAGTGCGGTTTCGGCAACCAGTCTGGCTGATCAGTTAACGCGCTACCAGCAGGTCAAGCAGGCGGATTTTTTAGTGGGCCGGCAGTGGCTGCGAGGGGACGCGCTGTTTACGGCGTCTGACCAGCAGCGGACACTGCTGGAAACGGTGGCTGAGTTAGGACCATTCTTTGCACAATTGATTTAGAACGCAAAAAAAAGCAATCTGCACATAACGTGCAAATTGCTTTTCTATAGCTAAACAACGCTTATTAACGGTTGTAGTATTCAACGATAAGAGATTCGTCAAGATCTGCATCGAGTTCTTCACGTTGTGGTAAACGAACAAGTTTACCTTCAAGCTTGTCAGCATCGAACTCAACGTATTGAGGACGACCAACAACGGCTTCAACGGCATCCTTGATGATTTGCATATCCTTTGACTTCTCACGAACGCTGATCACTTGACCAGGCTTAACTTCGTATGAAGGGATGTCCAAACGCTTGCCATCAACAGTGATGTGACCATGGTTAACCAATTGACGAGCTTGGCGACGAGTAGTAGCCAAACCTAAACGGTAAACCACGTTGTCTAAACGACGTTCGAGCAAGATCATGAAGTTAACACCGACTTTACCTTCGCGAATCTTACCTGCACGAACGAATAAGTTGTGGAATTGACGTTCAGTCATGCCGTAAGTGAAACGCAGCTTTTGCTTTTCACGTAATTGAGTCCCATATTCGGACAACTTTGAACGACGGCCTTGGCCGTGTTCGCCGGGTGCGAATGGACGACGTGCTAATTCTTTACCAGTACCTGAAAGTGATACGCCAAGACGACGTGAAATCCGCCAGCTTGGGCCAGTATAACGTGACATAGATTGTTCCTCCAAAAATTTTAGTTGGAGTAAAATAATTTGACGTGAGTTTGATATTCGTGCAGATCCCTTTGCAGCTTTCGCCCTGTGCAGCCGCAGGTTACTAACTGAACCACCTTTTGGCAGTGATCTGTTGACGAGCTTACCGCTCACCGCTGCATTATTTTACACAATGGCCAGTATATCGCGCTTTCTTACTGAATGTCAATATGTTTCAGCAGAATCGCAGCGAATTGTTCTAGTTCGGTCTGATCTTTTTCGGTAAAGCGGCCGACTTTAGGGGAATCCAGATCCATGACGCCGATTTTCACGCCGTTTTTAGTGAGCGGTACCACAACTTCACTGTTGCTGGCAGAATCGCAGGCAATGTGACCGGGAAATTGATGGACGTCCTCGACTAATTGAGATTGCTGGGTCTTCAAAGCGGTTCCGGTGACCCCAGCGCCATTTTTAATGTGTACGCAGGCGACGTTGCCCTGGAAGGGTCCCAGTAACAGTTCGTCTTCATCTGGCTGGTAGAGATAAAAGCCCGCCCAGTTTAGGTCAGATAGGCTTTGGTTCAGTAAAGCCGATGCGTTGGACAAGTTGGCGATCAAATTAGTTTCATTATATAAGAGCGCGTCTAACTGTTGATTCATCATTGAAACGGTGGTATTAGTTTCTGTCATTTTGATTACCCCTCACGTATTAGTTTACGAATGTTTAAATTCGAGTGAAGCCTTTTCACAAGGTATGCTATAATTTAAGCTGGTATAGATTTTAAGGGCTAATTGATGAAAATGCAATCATAATCTATCTAATATACATAAAGATGTATTTTGGTAACGAAGGATGGGGATTAGATGTTTAGGATATTAATAGGTGTTATTATCCTGGCAATTGTCATATACGCGGGTATCTTAATCTACCAGCAGTACCTGATCAGACGATTGAAAGGGATCAATCAAAAACGGGAAGCACTGACAATTGATGAGCTGGGGGCTTCAGTTGACCAAGTTCGCGCCATGAGCTTGACGGGCAAGACGCTGGAAGAAGTGACACAACTGGCCGCTGATTTTAGTGACCTGAAGGAAAATCGACTACCACGGCTGGAACAACAAGTTAATGAAGCGATTAATAATGCTAAACAATACCGGATGCTAAACGCCCAGGGTGAAGCTAAAAAGGCCACGGCGTCACTGGAAGTTGCCGAACAGGCCATTCAAAAGATTGAAGACCGCATCGCGGAACTCAAGAAGATCGACGCCCAGCATAAGCAGGCGGTGAAAACGCTAGAAGCTAAGTACCAGTCGCTACGGAAAACCTTATTGGCGAAAAACTTTATGTACGGTGATGCCATTGATGGGTTAGAGACCCAGTTAGGTCAGCTGGAAGATGATAACGATCATTTCCGCGAAGTGACCAGCAAGGGCGACCACGAAGAAGCAGCTAAGTTACTGGAACAGCTGCAGTCTGATACGGATCACTTAGACGAAATGCTGAAGGCCATCCCACCGTTAGTGGCTAACCTGGAGACTGAATTTCCAACTCAGGTCAAGGAATTGACTCAGGGTGAAAACGAATTGTCAGCGGATGGTTACCAATTCCCCGTGACCGATCTGAAGGACCAGATTGCAGCGTTGCCGGCAGAGATCAGCCGGAGTAAGGAGCTGTTAGCTAAGCTGGACGTGGCCGCAGTCAAACAGGCGGATACGTCGCTGTCCACTAAGATCGATCACTTCTATGATCTAATGCAAAAAGAAATGGTCGCTAAGACCAAGGTCACGAAGAACCTGGATTACCTGTCCAAATTCATCAACCATGCTAAAAACCAAAATACGTTACTAATGCGTGAGCTGGAACGCTTAAATACCAACTACACGTTAGATCATAAAGAACTAGAGACTACCCGTGAATTTGCCGAACAGTTGCGCAACATTGAGACCACCTATCAAAAAGACGTGGAAAACATCCACAGCAATGAGGCGGTCTACACGGAAGTAGATGCTCACCAAACACGGCAGACGCACGATTTAACGCAGATTGAAAAACAGCAGCAGGAGATCAATGATTCCGTTGCTGGATTGGCCAAAGAAGAACAGCAGGCTGATCAAAACTTACAGCAGTTTGAATTTCAGCTCCACAGCATTCGCCGCGAAGTTGAAAATTTAAACTTGCCCGGAGCGTCAAAGGCTTACTTGGACTATTACCAAGTTGTCAGCGATGAAATTGATAAGTTAGCTGATGACATGGATCAAGTGCAGATCAACATGGAAGACATTACCAAACAGCTGATCATGATCCAGTCTGATCTCGACAGTTTAACCGAAAAGACCAACGATCTGATCGACAGCGCGCAACTTGCTGAACAGCTGATTCAGTATGCCAACCGTTACCGCATGACTCATGACGAAGTCGCTAAAGCCAGTCAGGAGGCCCAGCGTTTGTTTGACGAGGACTACGACTACCCGAAGAGTCTGGAAACGATTGCGACCGTTTTGGATGAGGTCGAACCAGGATCGTATAAGCGGTTAGAAGACCGGTACTATAAGAGTAAAAAATCAGCGGATGAAAAGCACGCTGATGAGGAACCGGAAGAAAAATAGGGTTGTTAACTGAATCAGATAGGGTGCTGCCAGTCCGGATTTTTGGGATGGCGGTGCTTTTTTATTTTGCGGGTCTTTTTCCGTTTATATAGCCTAGTCGGGCTCCAGCGGGCAGAGAGCTGCATGCAAGGCGGGGACAACCCAAACCCCAAGCCCAGGGTTTACGTTGCCCCCGCCTTGCACACCGCTCTCTAAACGCCCGCTTCCGCACCCTTTGACTTGCGTCACCATATCCTATATAATCAACCCCAGTCTATCCAATGATTGGAGTCGAACCAATCTAAAACGCAAAGAGGCAGAGTATACATGATTTATTTTGATAACAGTGCAACAACCAAAGCGGATCCCGAAGTTGTTTCGACTTACGATAAAGTCAGCGACAAAGTTTGGGGTAATCCTTCTAGTTTACATCAGTTCGGTGAAGAAGCTTTCAACTTACTGGAACAATCCCGCAAACAGATCGCCGATTTAATCGGTGCATCTCAAAGCGAAGTACTGTTCACCAGCGGCGGCAGCGAA
The DNA here is from genome assembly GCF_005405185.1 of Secundilactobacillus hailunensis. GTDB lineage: Bacteria > Bacillota > Bacilli > Lactobacillales > Lactobacillaceae > Secundilactobacillus > Secundilactobacillus hailunensis. The sequence continues at coordinate 2,478 of NZ_BJDO01000057.1, read as the reverse complement.
GGCGATAACTGGGTCTTAAAAGGAACCGCCATTGAAAAGCGGCAATTTGGGAACCATTTGATCACCACCGCAGTTGAACATCCCGCCATTCATAACTCAATGGAACAGCTTAAAAAATTAGGCTTTGAAGTGACCTACTTACCCGTTGATAAGCACGGCCGGATCTCCATTGATGATTTGAAAGCTGCCATTCGGCCAACCACGATCTTAGTGTCGATCATGGCCGTGAACAACGAGATTGGTACGATTCAACCCCTTAAAGAAGCGGCCGAAGTACTGAAAGACTATCCCAAGATTCATTTTCACATTGATGCCGTCCAAGGAATTGGCAAGGGTATTCAAGATCTGATCATGAATGACCGGGTGGACTTCGTGACTTTCTCTGGCCACAAGTTCCATGCACCACGGGGCATCGGCTTTATCTATGCTCGCCGTGGCCGCAAGATCGCCCCATTGATCGATGGTGGCGGACAGGAACGCAGCCTACGTGGCGGTACTGAGAATTTGCCGGCAATTGCTGCCATGGCCAAAGCTTTACGGTTACTGCTGACGGATGAAAAGAAAAAAGTGGCTAATGAAGCTGCTATTAAGCAACGCATCTTTGATCACGTCAAAGAATTCCCGTTAGTGACGACTTTTTCTGAGGATAACGCTGGCTTCGCACCGCACATTCTTTGTTTTGCGATTCAGGGTGTTCGTGGCGAGACCATCGTTCACGCTTTTGAAGAACAGGGCATTTACATCTCAACTACCAGTGCCTGCAGTTCCAAGAAGCATATTCCTTCCAGCACTTTGAGCGCGATGCACGTTCCCGAAGAACTTTCCACCAGCGCCATTCGAATCTCTTTGGACGACCACAACACGTTGGCCGAAGCAGACGAATTCAACAAGGTATTTGATAAGCTTTACGACAAGTTCAAACTATTATCAGCTTAAGATTTAATCGAAAAGGAGACCATATGCAATATTCAGAAATTATGGTGCGTTACGGGGAACTTTCGACCAAGGGAAAGAATAAAAAAGATTTTATTCGCCAGCTTGGCCGCAATGTTCGTCACAGCCTGCATGACTTTGAAGGTTTAGATGTCCGTGCGCAGTATGACCGGTTGCACGTTGCACTGAACGGGAATGATTCAGATGCCGTCATCGAACGGTTAAAGGGTGTCTTTGGTATCGAAAACTTTTCACCGGTGATCAAGGTGGAAAAGGATTTCGAAGCCGTTAAAGATACCGCACTGGAAATGATTCAGGCCCAATTCAAACCTGGCATGACGTTTAAGATCAACACCCGTCGCCAGGACCATCAATTCGAATACGACACCAACCAGATCAACGACAAGCTGGGTGGCCATATTTTGCGCAATGTTCCGGGGATTAAAGTTAAAATGAAACAGCCCGATATTACGCTGCGAGTGGAAGTTCGGATGAATGGAATTTTTCTTAGTAGCGAAACCATCCCCGGTGCTGGCGGCTTGCCCGTTGGCACTGGCGGTAAGGCCACGATGATGCTTTCTGGTGGGATCGATTCACCAGTAGCAGCTTACATGGGCATGAAGCGGGGCGTTAAACTGGACATGGTGCACTTCTTTAGTCCGCCATATACCAGTGAACAAGCGCTGGGTAAAGCCAAGCAGCTGACCTCCAAGATTGCGGGTTACGCTGGCAGCATCAACTTTATTCAGGTGCCGTTTACCAAGGTTCAAGAAACCATCAAAGAAAAGGTACCAGAGGGTTATTTAATGACCATTCAGCGCCGGATGATGCTGCGGATTGCTGCAGCCATTACCGTTTCCCGTGGCGACAAGGGCGTGTTCACTGGCGAATCCTTGGGTCAAGTGGCCTCACAGACCCTTGAATCCATGATGGCCATTAATGACGTGACCACCTTACCAGTGCTGCGACCGTTAGTTTCCATGGACAAGACTGAGATCATTAAGATTGCCGAACAGATCGATACCTATGATCTGTCGATTATGCCATTTGAAGACTGCTGCACGATCTTCACACCGCCAGCACCAAAGACGCGGCCTGACCTTGAAAAGACCCGCAACTTTGAAAAACTGATCGATGTGGACGGCTTGATGCAAGAAGCCCTCGACGGCATCAAAGTCACCGTGATCCGGCCTGGTGAAAACTTTATGAACCAGCAAGAAGACGTGTTTGCGGAATTACTGTAAGAGATTGAATTAAAGAGCAATTTAGAAGTTGATTGATGGAGCTGTGTGCCGGTTGGTGCATGGCTTTTTTTGGGGTCTTTGTCAAACGGTGTTGATTAACGACTTGATTATATTTAGAGCTTTCTCTTCGGAGGAAGCTCTTTGTTGCTTACGGGATTTGAGTGGTCGAGATCGGAAATATCGGGACTTTGTACCCTTTAAATGGATTTTGGGTACACTAAATAACCCTTTGTTCTAGGGGCATTCGCAATAGGGACTAAGCAGCGATTTGGAAGATTCGGATAAACATGTTTTCTTGGTT
>NZ_BJDO01000056.1 GCF_005405185.1 Secundilactobacillus hailunensis | reverse complement strand
AAATAGTGTAGTGTCCTATTTGCGTGTTCAAATATAATAATGGTATAGAAAAAGGAGTTGAAAGGCAAACTGCCTATCAACTCCAAATATCGTAGCACCGTTAAATTTTATTATATCAATTTACTTAATCATCCACGTGCCAGTGAATCTTCAACTGACACTGAACCAGCTGACCATTTTCGTAACGATAGGGTTCAATATCCGTTTGGCCATCATCGTGGTCAAACTTAATATTCCAGTAATTACCCTTGTGATAAACAATTTCCCACTGACCCTTTAAATCATTATTATTCGTGTCTTCACCTTTGTAGGTCCCATCATCATTAAATTCCCAGGTACCTTCGCTACTGCGCCAGTCACCAATTAAAATATCATCATCAGTGTTATCGTTTCGCAACGATTTATCGTATGAGTAGTCCGTTGAACCACCGTTATCATCGCTGCTGTCATTATTGCTATCACTGGTTTGATCACTATTATTATTTTGCGGTGCCGGTGTCTGGGCAGCGGTTGTCTGAGGCGCTTTAGCTTTTAGACTGACCGTATTATCCAGCTGCTTATAGATATCAGTTACTGGCAAAACTTTAGTGATACTCTGACTGCTACCAGAAACGTTCCCCATCACCTGCAGGCTATAGCGACCTGGAAACAGATCATTAACTGTATACCCACCACTAATGGGTTTAGCCGATAAGGAATCCCCATTGTTAGTCACCGTGGCATCCTTAACGTTCGTTTTAATCATCAACCCAAATGCTTTAGCCTGCAAGACATACCGGTTAAATAAGAAATAGTGCCCGTCTTTGACCAGTTGGAATGGGGCTTGACTGCTATTCTGCGTTTTAACCGCCTGTTTAATCGCCGCTCTGGAGCTGGCATCACCCTCATAAAGTGATTGGAGCGGTTTAACAGCATTCCCGTCAACTTTTTGACCATTATCATCTACTACTGCGGTCGCAATGTCGTCATCATCCGTAGACGTCACCGCGGTTGCTAGTCGACTTGCTTGATTGGACTTACTGTAATACCACGATCCGCCAACGAAACAGATCACTAACACGACAACGATTCCGCCAATGATTCAAGGCCAGCGCTTGCGTGGTTTACGCCCCGCTACGCGTTTCTCCTGCGCCGTCCGTGGCTGTGATTGACTGCCCGTTGTGTGCGCTGTCACCGTTGGTTTAGCGCCTGATGCAGCCGATTTAGCTTGTTCTGCACGAAAAGTTTTTAGATCAAACCCGCATTTACCGCAAAATTCGTCCGTTGCTGACACCTCAGCACCACAATTAGGACAGTACTTCAGTTCTTCTGGCATCCCTAAATCCCCCTAAGCATTTGCTTATCGTTATACAATTTTTAGCTCATAGTAATAATGTACCATTATCTCAGACGACAAACCACTGAAAATGGCATTAAACTGCATTTTATGCCTGCTTTTAGTCACTTTCTAAGCCCTCCTAATTGTAATTCACTTCCTATGAAGGTATGATAGAAAAGTAATTCTACATATGGATTGAAAGGAGTAAAAAACGATCATGACTTCAGATGACATTAAGACCTCATTAACAACTGCCCTCAATGAATACTTTGATCAAGTGACCTTGCCTGAAAACGGCCTGTTCGTCCTTGGTTTTAGTTCTAGTGAGGTAATGGGCGCATGGATGGGGCAAAACTCCAATCAAGCAGTTGGCGAAACGGTGATCAGCACGTTACTGCCAATTCTCAAGAAACACCATCTTAATTTAGCAGTTCAGGGCTGCCAGCACATCAACCGAGCACTATTACTGGAAAGAGCAGTTGCTGTTCGCCGAGACTATGAAATCGTCTCTGTGGTACCGCAACTGCATGCTGGTGGTGCTGGTCAAGTGGCTGCTTATAAAGCCTTCAAGGATCCGGTAGAAGTGGAACGGATCGTTGCCGATGGCGGCATGGACATTGGGGACACCCAGATTGGGATGCACGTTCGCTGGGTTCAAATTCCAGTAAAAACGTCTGTCAAAGAAATCGGTGCTGCTCACACCACGTTCTTAACGTCGCGGCCAAAGCTCATTGGTGGTCCGCGGGCGATTTATGAATGGCCGGAGAATTAGCAGATCTATTACGCTTTTAAAACCACTTTAATTAAGCTAAAACACACTACAGGCTGGTAAGTACCGGCTGTGTCAGATGAAAAAACATGATTCTCAACCAAGAACTGGCTGACGATCATGTTTTTTCAATCTGGTGCAAAACGTCCGTTAACCCACGCTTTATTTTTGATGTAACTGATAACTCACCTGATAGGATTCAATGCCATGCGTCTCAAAAGCGTCTTCCAAGATCTGCGCAAACTCGTTAATATCAACCGATTGAGGTAGGTGAATCACCACGTCATTTTCATCTGTCATTATCAGACACCCCCGTTTTAGTTATTTCTATTATACGAACACACGTTCTAAAATGCAACTTAAAATTACAGTTCTGCAACATCTCGTAAAAAAGCTTTTTTGACGTGGTATATTGACAAATAGGTGTACAATTATCTATTACATATCATTATTTTACATATTTGAAAGGAGATTCTCCAATGCTCAAAATTGCCAAGGGTCGTGTCTCCTATCTCGCCGTTCTCGGTGCGATTATATTCATGACCATTCAGGTTATCGCTAACCTGAACCTGCCGAGCTTAACCTCTGATATTGTGAACAACGGGGTTGCTACAGGTAATATCAGCTACATCTGGAAAGTTGGTATGAAAATGATAGCGTTTTCGCTACTGAGTATCGTTGCTGCCATCTGTAACGTTTATTTGGCTTCGACAACGTCACAAAAGTGGGGTCAAAACCTCCGTAGTGATATCTATCGTAAAGTCATGAACTTATCAACTGATGAGTACGATCAAATTGAAACGTCATCGTTGATTACTCGAACCACCAACGATGTGGTCCAAATTCAAAACGTTGCTATTATGATGTTGCGGATGATGATCATGGCGCCCATTATGCTGATTGGGGCCAGTTTCTTAGCCTACAGCAAAAATCACACCTTGACCTTGGTCTTCTTAGTTGCACTTCCGCTGTTAGTTATCTTCATGGGAATCGTCTTGAAATTTGCTGTACCAATGTTTCAAGCGATGCAAACTAAGACCGACCGCATTAACCGAATTTTTCGTGAAGGGCTGACCGGTGTCCGGGTCATTCGAGCGTTTCGTCAAGATCAGTTTGAACAGGATCGTTTCGAAGACGCGAACGTGGATTACACCCAAAATGCCATTAACGTCAACACCTTGTTAGCACTGGCACTTCCTATTATGACGCTGATCATGAGTGGGACTAACGTGGCCATCATCTTATTTGGGGCGCATTTAATTGGTAATCAGGCCATGCAAGTAGGTAATTTAATTGCCTTTATGACGTACGCCATGCAAATTCTGATGAGCTTTATGATGCTCTCCATGGTTTTAATCTTTATTCCACGGGCCCAAGCGTCTGCTAAACGGATCCAGCAGGTATTCGACCTGCGTTCCACTATGAAGATTGCTGATAAGCCTCAGACATTAGCTGCTGAGACCACTCACAGCCTGGAATTCGACCATGTTGCTTATCGCTATCACAATGCTGAAAAGCCTGCGCTAACCGACGTTGATTTCAGTGCTAAGAGCGGTCAAACGGTGGCCATCATCGGTGGTACCGGTTCTGGTAAATCAACCTTGATCAACTTGATTCCCCGTTTTTATGACTTGGAAAAAGGGCAGATCAAAATTGACGGTATCGATATTACCCAACTGGCTCCGGAAAAATTGCGAGACGCCGTTTCGCTAGTCCCGCAAAAAGCCACCCTATTTACTGGGACGTTACGAGAAAACATGAAGTACGGGAAATCAGACGCCACCGATGATGAAATCTGGCACGCTCTAGAAATTGCCCGGGCTCGTCAATTCGTCGAAGATGATCCTGCTGGCCTTGATATGTTTGTTGAACAAGGTGGCGGTAACTTTTCTGGCGGTCAACGGCAACGGCTGGCAATTGCCCGAGCGCTGGTCAAACAATCCGCCATCTACATCTTTGATGACTCCTTCTCCGCTTTGGACTTTAAGACCGATGCTGATTTGCGTGCGGAACTGCGGCAAGATGCGCATATTCAAAAGAGCATCACCGTCATCGTGGCGCAACGAATTGCCACTGTGGCCGATGCCGATTTGATTTTAGTTCTGGATAACGGTCAATTGGTCGGCAAAGGAACCCACGATGAACTCAGAAAGACGAATAAGATCTATCAAGAAATTATCAAGTCACAGATCAGAAAGGGGGCTGATGAATAATGGCTGATTCTAAGTCTAAAACAACCACTCGCCCTACCCATATCGGCGGCCCCGGTCGTGGACCTGGTCATGGTCACGGCCTCGTAGAAAAACCGAAGAATTTCTGGGGCACGACTCGGCGTTTGATGAGTTATATGTCCGACCGCATCGTTGGATTGATTCTGGTATTGATTTTCGCAATCACCAGCGTTATCTTTCAAATTCGGACACCGAAAATACTGGGTCAAGCGACTACCGAAATTTTTAAAGGTGTCATGAAGGGCCAGTCGCAGCAAAAAGCTGGCTTCAATATTGCCCATCTTCCCATCAACTACGGTAAGATCATCCACATTATTATTATTGTTGGGCTCATGTACCTCGCCTCAGCCGTCTTCAGTTTTCTGCAGCAATGGATCATGACGCGGATCTCACAACAGACGGTCTACAAACTGCGGAAAAACATGAAACAAAAGATGCGGGTCGTCCCAATTCGTTATTACGATACTCACAGTAACGGGGACATTATGAGCCGTGCCGTGAACGATATGGATAACATTGCCAACACCTTGCAGCAAAGTTTAACGCAAGCTGTGACGTCAACCGTGACCTTTATCGGGACGTTATGGATGATGCTGACCATCAGCTGGAAATTAACGCTGATCGCGCTGATCACCATTCCACTTAGCTTGATTATCGTCGGTATCGTCGCACCTAAGTCGCAAAAGTTCTTTGCCGCACAGCAAAAGAGTCTGGGCTTGATGAACGACCAAGTCGAAGAAAACTATGCTGGTCAACAAGTCCTGAAGAGTTTTAATAAGGAAAAAGACACGATTGAATCCTTTGAGAAACAAAATAAAGTCTATTATCAATCTGCTTGGAAAGCCCAATTCATTTCTGGTATTGTCATGCCATTAATGATGTTTCTCAACAACATTGGCTACGTCTTCGTTGCGGTAATTGGTGGTATTTCAGTCGCTAACGGGAACATCACCCTTGGTAACGTGCAGGCCTTCCTGCAATATACCAACCAGTTCTCACAACCGATTTCACAGCTGGCTAACCTGATGAACACGATTCAATCCACCATGGCGTCCGCTGAACGGGTCTTCGAAGTCCTGGACGAAGCTAACATGAAGGATACATCAAACAATACGCCCGTTAAGCAAACGAACAATTTACTGGAACTGGATCACGTACAGTTCGGCTATGAAGACGAAGCGCTGTTGATGAAAGACTATAACCTAACTGTCAAACCAGGCCAGCAAGTTGCTATCGTTGGGCCAACTGGTGCTGGTAAAACAACGATCATCAATTTGCTGGAGCGCTTTTACGATGTCAACGGTGGCGCCATTTTGTTAAATGGCCAAGATACCCGCAACATGGATCGTGAAAAATTACGTTCGCACTTCGCCATGGTGCTTCAAGATAGCTGGCTATTTACGGGGACCATCTTCGACAACATCAAATATGGTAAGGAAAATGCCACTAAAGAACAGATTCTCGATGCAGCCAAAGCAGCTCACGTGGATGAATTTGTCCAGAAATTACCCGATGGTTATCAGACTGTTTTAAACGAGGATGCCTCTAACATTTCTCAAGGGCAGCGGCAATTAGTCACGATTGCCAGAGCCTTCGTTGCCGATCCTGAAATCTTGATTCTCGATGAAGCAACCAGTTCCGTTGATACCCGAACTGAAGTTCAAATTCAGCACGCCATGGGCCAGCTGCTTAAAGGCCGGACGAGTTTCGTGGTCGCTCACCGGCTATCAACCATTCAAAATGCTGATAACATTATCGTTATGAACCACGGGGCAATCGTCGAAACTGGGACTCATGAAGGCCTGCTCAAGGAGGGCGGCTTCTATGCCGATCTGTATAACAGTCAATTTACTTCAGGCATCTCATTTAGTTAGGAGGACGTATGATGAGAAAATTTAGTTTGATTTTATCAGCAGCCGCCCTACTTAGCTTGATGCTTGCGGGATGCGGTAAGCCATCATTAACGGTGGCGCATCAGCATTACACACCAAGTGGCATGACGGCGGTGATTAAGGGTCACAGTAATCAAAAGACCGTCCACTATCAGATCAATAATGGGTCGTCGAAACAGCAAACTGTCAACGGTGGCGGCTATGCCATCACCTTACCGGCTAAGCCCTACAAACAGACGATCAAGCTGACTGCAGGTGGCCAGCGCGCTTCAACTGAAATCGCCAAAAGTCCTGCCATCATGAGTTACAATAAGTTCAAAACCGCTTATAACCAGGCGCTGATGGCAACCGCCCTCTCCAAAAAAGATCAGGCAACTGCCATGCAGTTACAAAAACAAGGCGCGCAGCTCAAACAACAGGAAGTGCAACTGAAGGCGAAAACTAAGGCGGCTCAGGCCAAGCTAAAAGCTGGCGATATGTCAGCTCAAACAACATTAGTCACTGTTGCTAAACAAGGCGCTCAACTGCAGGCTAGTGGCGCTAAATTGAAACAGACACAGGCTGCACTGGCTCCTGCGCTGGCAAAAGCGAAAAAACAAGTCGCCAATAAAACCATTACGGCTAAGGCACGCACGGGTGTTTATAATCTGAAGACTACTTCAACAGCCACTGTCCGCGGTAACGTTGACGGCAAGCAGCTCATTGGGGCAACGCTGATGGTGCCCACGTCTTCTTTGAAGTCCAAGAAAGCAGCTCGGACATTTATGACTGAACTGGCTGTCTTAACTGGTAGCACGGGCGCTAATACCCAAACTGTTTTGAAGGGCTTTGCAAACAAAGCAAATAAAAAGAACAGCCAGCAAACAACTACCAGTACCATTCATTCTAAAGGCATCGACTTTGACCTCGGTTATTCTACATCGACGCTATATATTTACGTCACGCACCACTAGTTGAATCGAGTGAATTAATATAAAAATGACGTCATTCCAAAACTTCGGAATGACGCCATTTTTTAAATCTTGTTAAGTTGATAATCAAATCAACTGACAGTTAATTCTAATTCATAACTTACTTATCTTCTTCGCGTTTCTTACCCTTAGCAAGGCCAAACAAACTCAAGACACTCATTAGACCAAGACCAAGCATTGCCCAAACACTTGTATTTTGTTCATTGGTTTGTGGTAATTTAGCTGTTTGTGCATTAGCCGCATTACCCTGACTTGATCCCGTTACGTTACCCGTTTCAACACCGGTAACATCACCTAATTGCTGAGTACCCAGCTGCTGAGCACGGTTAGTCGTTGCGTTGGCATACGCACCATTGACAGCAGTGCCACGATTTGTTGAGGTTACGACCTGGCCATTCTTAGTCGGAACCACACGATTATTATCAGTTGTGGTAGTTGTGGTGTCAGTCGTATCCGTCGTGTTACCTGTTGGATTAGTCCCAGGTACAGTCGTGTTATTGTCAGTGGTGGTCGTGGTTGTATCAGTATCATCACCGGTTGGAGTGGTTACTGGTGTTGTCGGCGTAGTGGTATCGTTATCCGTTGTTTGCGTTGTAGTATCAGTCCCACCTGGTTGGGTGTTATCCGTGTAAACGTGGATACCGGGACCTGGAACACCTGGCTGCGTGTAATCGTAGTAATCATCGGTGGTTACGGATGGCGCATCCGTTGGAACCTGAGTTCTAGATTGAATACCGTCACCAGGTTCTCCTGGTTGAGTGTAATCATAGTAGTCGTCTGGTGTTACTGACGGTGCATCTGTTGGAACTTGTCCCTTACTGTAAACGTGAATACCATCAGTAGTCTGACCTGGTTGAGTGTAATCATAAAAATTATCGTTATCCGTTGCAGGCGCATCCGTTGGTACTTGAGTTCTAGCAGCGTAGTAATAAAATGTATCAGATACTGGCGTCCCAAGTGCAGTAATATCATTAGCATCAAGATCTGTTAGTGGTGTCAGCGTAATTCCTTTAACTGTATCAAATTGCGGGGTATAGGTAGTCGTACTATTAATCGTACCATCAGTCGTATTAACCGTTATTGGTTGAACGGGAATGTCCGCGAAATCGTTCTGTGGTGTTGCCGTGTATTTTTCAGTAACATCATCTTTATCAACATTCCAGATCACTTTTTGGGTAATCGTTTTAGGTAAATTACTGTCATCAATACCACCGATACCATTATTTGACGCAACTTTGAAGTGAATATCACGCGTACCCACTACAGTAGAAGCAGTGTGCTTGTGGGTTAAATGAACTACAAGGTTGTCACTACCATCTTCGGTTAACGTTGTTGTCATTTTTGAACCATCTGTAATTGGCGCAACTGGTAGATACCCATCCGGTACTGCTACGGTATATGTTACGTTATCGCCAACAAAGCCATTAATTGTAACGGGTGAATTTAGTATTTGACCTTGGCCATTATCATCGTCAACATAATCCACATCAGCAGTTGCTTTTTGGTAATAGACGACATCAACTGAAGCAAGAGATGCAAAGGTACCAGCTTGATCAGCCGTAATTTTTGGGGTTTGCCCAAACTTAATTAATGAAGTAGTTGGGTTCCTATTTTGATCAATATCTTTATTATACAGATTTGCAACTGCATCACCGGCTTTAGTACCGCCTAGACCAGCAGCTAAAACATACAGTGTTGATGGTTGGCTACCATCGGTATAAGTGGTGATTTCTGCAAATGTATTACCCTGTTTATCTATAATATAGGTTGCTTTTTTAACACCCTTGTTACCAGTCGTAGCATAGTTAAAGGTAATTTGCGCTAATTGATCTGTTGGATAACCATCAACCGCTACGTTAACACCCGATTCAGTTTTAGCTTCACCGAGTTGCACATTTTGTTGTGGCGCAAGCTGATTACCAGCTGTATCTTCGACGTTGACTGGTATGTTCAACGGCGTAATCGTCAAGGTACCAGCATTAGCAATCTTATTGTCAAACAAGTAATCAGGGTTAAGCATTGCTAACTTAGCGATACCCTGTTTTGATAAGGTTACGCTGTATTGACCAACCGCTGTTCCTACTGCTGTGGAATCTATATCACGAGAAGCAGTTGTAATCGTATACGTACCGTCAGTATTCTTCGTCCAAGTTTCTGGCACTGCATAACCCGCTGGTACTGATACTGTATAGGCATCTGGTTTGCTATTATTCCAAGTCTGCGCTTGATTCTGCACTTGAACTTGGTTAGCTGCTATAGCAGTATCAATCACGTGTTTATACTTAACAGTATATGTTTGACCTTCAGCCACTTTTTCAGTGCCATCTAACGTTTGAGGGGTGGCTTTAAATGTTTGATCAGTTACGAGGCTGCTAGGATCTAGAACATATTGGACTTTTCCATCAGTATCTTTTATGGTCGTTGGTACGACTGATAATGCATTATAACCATCACCAACTTGACCTTGAATAGTAACAGGGTTGGCAACTTGATTACCATTAACATCTGTCAAATTATACGTATCCTTCACTGGAATATGAACAATGGTAAATTTTCCGCCCCACAGATAAGCGTAAGGATTGGTAGCAGTATTAGCATAGGACTCCTTTAAAGTGACGGCGTTGGTTAGGCCTAAAGCAGTAGCAACTTGATCATTATTTGTATAATCACCGCCATAATTCAATTTATAGGATCCTTGAGTAAAGGTTGGCGTGTCGGTAGCATACAAAATGGCATTATCGTTAGCATCAGGTTGGTTGCCCCAGTGACCATTAGTGACATTGGTAACGTCAGGATCAATCATTACCGAAATATTGTAGGCACCCTGATAATGCGTATAATCTACTGATCCAAATTGAACTGCAAAGGCTTGGCGACCCTTATAGTTGTTTAATTGAGTAACTTTAAAGTCTGTATAAGCCAGGCCATTAGTAACTGCTTGCTATAATTGCGGCTGAACTTGATTTGCGATAGCCGTGGCTGGATCATCAGCTTTAGTATAGACAGTCGTTGTCTTACCATCTACCGAATTCGAAGTAGCAGTCGCAATTGTAAGGCCGGCAGGTACAATGACAATATTAGTAAAGTTATTTTGTTTTTCAGAGGTAGTACCAAAGAAACTTAATGACATATCGAAACCAGCGCCATTACTGAAAACTGGATTAGCTTTATTGTCTCCTTCTTTATTGACTATTTCATTTAGACTTGCAAGGCCACCACCAAAATTAGACAAATCACGAACTGGTAAACTAGTGTCATTAGTCACAAATACCTTCCCAGCCTGAATATTGGTAACAGCTAATTGTTTATCTGGATTGGCAGCGTTTAAGTTATTCAGTGCCGCTGTCGTTAAGTTAACGGTATAAGTACCAATTTTAGTATTATCCACAGCACTAATATCAAAGTAGCTTATTGGGACGTTGTAGACTTCACTATCTTGAGCAATATTGTTATAGTTAACGGTCCAATCAGTGGGTACCGTTTCAGTTCTAGAAACACCTACCGTCAGCGTTGTTGGCAACACAGCATTAGGTGCAATTCCAGCAACACCAATATTTAATTTAGTATTATCCTGTATCTGAAAGCCACCGGAAGTGACCTTGTCAGCGGTAATATCATAATTAGCATTAAGTGCGTTTAATTTTTGCAGGCCAGCATTAGAAAGTGTGACTTGATAGTCGCCAGCTGTTTGACTGGTAATAGCAGTATCTAAGTCACCAGAAGCGACATTGACTTTGTAAGTGCCATCCGTGTTTTTAGTCCAATCATTAGGCGCTACTATTCCAGCATCTAATTGAACGTTATAGCTCGTTGGGTCGGTGGTAGCATCGTTATCGTATGGCTTAGCTGCTGCTAAAATTGCCACTGTACCGGTTGGTACCGGTGCTTTAGTAATGGTTAATTTTCCAGCGGTCACGTCAGCTGCACTGACCGTCAGATTCTTCTGCTGATTAGCGGCAACTGCGTTTAATTTTTGTAATCCCGTAGCACTAAGCGTAATATCATATGAGCCCACGTTTTGGCCGACCTGACTGAGATTCAAATCAGTTGGGTCAACTAAGTATTGATTGATGGTATCTGTTACATACCAACCTTGAGGCGCTGTTAAATTATCTGAAAGTTCAACTGCGTAGTTGGCTGGTGTATCGGTTTTACCATCATAAGTTTTAGTCGTATTTTGAACGGTAACATGCGTTGCTTCTACTGGTGCCGGTTCTTCTGTACCAGAAGTTGCGACAACGGCTTGCGGCTTACCAGTTGCTTGGTAGGCCTTGGCAGCAGCTGCCTTAGCTTGGTCGATCGTACTTTCGTTATCGACATTGCCTAAATCGGTTGTTTGAACATCGTTAGTTACAGCTGCATGAGTTGCATCCGTTTTCGGTGCTGCCGCTGTATTATCAGCAGCTGGCGTTTCACCAGTGCTGGTTGGTGTCGCATTTACATTTGCTGTTTTGGTTGAAGCATTATTAGTTGTTTTCGTATCTTTATTAACATTATTATCTGTATTTACATTTGTGTTTGCGTTATTGGCATCCGCAGCTGGATCAGTCGTAGCTGTATCCGTTGCCGGCTGCCCATTTGTATCCGCTTTCATACCAGCTTGATTAGCATCATTCGCCTGCACGTCACTATTAGCCGTGTTAGTTGCTGGTAAACTAGTCTGAGCAGCAGGTACAGTTGCTTGTTGACTCGTTGGTGTCGCGTCCGTTGCTGCATGGACGTCTTGTTGATCACCTAACGCAATCCCCGCACCTAAAGAAACCGTCAGCAAACCGGCAAATAGCCAAATTCGACCGACTTTATACATTTTAAAATGTTCTTTAAGCTGTGATGAGTCTTCTAGTAATCTCCGACGCTTTTGTTGCATAGTTTGCTTTTTCATTTTACTCAAATCCCCCTGAATTGCCTGACTGCCGCATCTCTCCATAAGACACGTCCATTAAATACTGGCTGCTAATCTCCAAATTATTAGTCCAATATTGTTTTCTCCTAAACACCTTTATTCTAGCATGTTTTACGCAAATTACTAGACATTAGGCACAAATAACCTTTAATTTTAAAATGGAAGTGTTACAATGTGTTTGTTATACAACCCTTTAATATACAAGCTAAATTTATGGGGTATATCAATCAGCAATTAAATAAATCAGTATACTAATAAAACGAAGCTGAATTTCTGATTTAAGAAATTCAGCTTCGTTTTATTGTCTGTTTATTTAAATGCTTCTAGTCACCACGCCAACTTCAAAATCAGCGGTGATCTTGGTTAATCCTTGTTCAAGAATTTCATCCTTACGACCGGCAGCCTGCCAAGTCAACGGTGTCATTTCAAACAGTGCCTTAAACAATTCCGGGGTTAATTTGAATTCATAATGGACCGGTGTAAAGTCCACGTGACCGTAATGTTCAATAAAGTTTGACTTTACTGGTGTATTATCATAAGTCGCATGCTGCCCTTCTGGATAGACCAGTGCTCGCAGCTCTTTCAAATACTCATGATTAGGAATAACTTTAATCAGTTTACCGCCGGATTGTAAAACCCGGTCAAATTCTTGGTAATTCGCCGGCGATAAAATGTTGACAATGGTCGTCACTTGCTGATCTGCAAATGGCAACTGGGCTAGATCCCCCACCATGAACAGTGGCTGCGGATCATTGACCACACCAGAACCCGCAATATTAATCGCCGGTTTTGAGATATCTAATCCAACATAGGCATCGTTAGTGTTCTGCTGGACTAACCACTTAGTCGTCGTGCCTTCACCGCAGCCGGCATCGAGCACTAGCCCACCGTGGTGAATTTGCTGAACGACCGCTTGCAGCATCGGTTCAAAGAAACCGGCCGTCAGCATTTGCCGCCGATAGCGCAGCATTTCATCCGTATATTCGGTTTTTACCGGCGCGTTGATCATAAACAACGTGCCCTTTTTGGAAATATCAAAACTGTGACCGTTCTCGCATTGAACCGTGGCATCAGTCACAGCAGTAATCTCACCGCCGCAAACGGGACACTGAAACTGCTGTTGATGCTGTGACACAAACTGACTCGTTAACTCTGTCTTGTTCACGATAACCCTCCGTTACGCAATGTGTTTTGGTTTAATTTTAACAGCAAACGCTAGTAAATACGAGACGGTTAAGAACCCCGTAAACCAAATAAAGATACTAAAACCAAGACAAGCAATAAGATCACTGGTTTAATCAATAGATCATGCTAATCATCCGTAAGCACACTATAACCGGACGTATTGAAACACAAAACGGACTTCCTCATATTTGAGTTAGTCCGTTTTTGTATTTCATTCAGTTACTAATTGCTGATCAGGTTCATAATTCCACGGTAAACAAGCCTCCAATTGCGCTTCTTTTGGGAAAG
>NZ_BJDO01000055.1 GCF_005405185.1 Secundilactobacillus hailunensis | reverse complement strand
TATTTTATCACGAAAAAAGCTAAAATCAGTAGGTCTATTTAAGTATGCCCTAATTTCCCTAAACCATCTTATAAAAGGGTTGTCTTTTGGTAGAAAACGTGTTCCGGCGAGCAGGGACTTGCATCTAAAACGCCCGCAACAGAAATCCAAGACCGGGATTTCTGTCACGTGCGCTTTAGATTCCAGCCCCTTAACGCCCACCTCCACACTCTACAATCTTGACTTCCCCATATCATTCTCCATCCGATAAACAACCTTCTCAAACACCCGCCGCAGCGGCATGATGAGCGTGAATACCAGAACGAAGACGAAGAGGATCAAGACATCGTGGCCAATCACTGACCAATTTGGCGTGGTCATGACCTCCCTGAAGAGCTGCATCGCGTACGTGAACGGCATGAATGGTGCCATCGCGGCCAAATCTTTTGGCACAACCTCCAGGGGATAGACCCCACCGGTTCCGAACAGTTGGACCAGCATCATCAGCACGATGACCACCTTGCCGGCATTTCCCAGCATGAAGACCAGATTGAACATGATGATGGCAAACGTGAAGCTGGCCGCGTAAAACGCCAATAGGAACAGTATCCAGTGCACCGGCCTGACCCCCAGCACGATTTCACCTAAGAAGGCGAACGTTGCCTGGAAGAAGCCCATTGTCAGATACAGTGGCAGTTTACCGAAGTAGGACTGCATATGGTTCGGACGGTGCAGACCATTTTTATCATCCGGCAAGATATACTCCCAAGCTAAGATGGTCGACATCAGCAGCATTCCGACCCACAGCGCCAGTACCGTGTAGAACGGCGTGACTTGCCAGCCAAAGGTCTTCATCGGATAGATCTCTTTGGTCTGCATTTTAATGGGTGACGACAGGATCGATGACAGGCTAGGGTCAGTGCCTAACAGCTTGATCAGACTATCCAGATTCTTGCTGTTTAAGAAGCTGACCTGCTTATTTAACGTCTGCAGCGTGCCCTTGATCTTTCCCAGCTGGGTAGTAATGCCACTGGTCTGCGAAGCCGTGATCGACCCGGCATCCGCCATTGCCCGCAGTTCAGGGATCACTGAGCGCATCGACTGGACCACGGAACTGTTGCCATTTAGATTATCATTTAGTGTATTGTTCAAACTGTTCAAAGCCGGACTGGTCGTTGAATTAAAATTGGTGTAGGCGGTATCCAGTGCGGTATTCAACGTATTGGAAGCTGCCTGCAGTTCGCGTATCAGCGACTGCTGCTTACCAGTAGTATGCGCCCCGCGAAGCTGTGTCACCAGCGATTTTTGCCGGTCAACGCTCTGCTTGGCTTTAGCCACCGAACCGATCAAGGCGTTGGTACGGTTATTGGGCACGAAGTTGTTAATGATATCCAGCATTCGCAGGGTATCGCTTAACGAGTCGTTGATCCCATTGAGCAGCGAAGTCGCTGAACTGGTGGTGGCTTTTAGCGTGGTGTTAGAAACGTGGCCCGATGGCAGACCGTTGAAGTTATTTTGCAGGCGCGTGCCTTGGGTCTGCAACGAATTGATGCCACGACCTAAATTAGACTGCAGCGATTGGTTCAATTGCTGGGTCGCGTTATTTAACGATTTCGTATTATTGACCACTGCCTGAAGATCATCGATTTGCGCGGAGATCTTAGGCAGGTTGGTCTTCATCGTCTGCAAGGCTGCCCGCGTCTGCTGGTTTGTTTGGTTCACGTCGTTCAAGGTGCTTTCAGTTTTATTGATCGTTCCGATAGCATCACGCAAAGACGAGCGGACCTGCAGGATCTCCGGCTTCTTAGTCGCAATGGTTGCACCAGCCTTGTTGGCCGCTTGAAGGACCTCCTTGCTGGCGGTTTGGATGAAGCTTTGGCGGATGTTATCTGTTAGGCTGTTTTGCGCCTGGCCAATGATCTTAGTAGCTGCCGGGTTCAATTTTTCATTGGATTTATAAATGATGGTGGGTTTTTGCGGGTCAGCGGTGGTAAAGGTGGTGAGCTTGGTCGAGAAATCGTCAGGGATCTCGATCATGCCGTAGTATTTACCATTCTCCAGACCGTTATTAGCGGACCAGTCATTGGTGAAGACCCAGTGAATCGCGTGATTTTTATGGAGCTGTTTAACAACTTGATCCCCCACGTTAAACGGCTTGCTATTCAGCGAGCTGCCTTCATCGCTGTTGACCACCGCAATCTTGAGGTGGCTGGTACGTGACGGCGAATAGGGGTTCCATGACACCTGAATGTTCAAAACGGCGTACAGCATCGGAATGAGGGCAAATGCCAGTAGAGTCACCCAAATTGAGCGGGTATGGAAGATATTATGAAAATCTTTTTTAATGAGCCTGAAAATATCACGCATAGTGTCCTCCAGTCGGTCAAATCATGTCTAAAATTAAACGGGATAATGTTCCTATATTATAGCCCATAACCGTGGTTCAGCAAGGCACATAAGAAGACCCTGATGCCGTTTTAGTAAACCGCGCGCATCAGAGTCTCGTTAGTTGTTACTTCGCATTGAGCTGGTTCAGTAGGGTAGTGATCACTGGCAGCAGACTGCTTTGACTAGAAGTCGCATCGTTGATCAGTTTCGCGGTGTTATATAAATTGTTGATCCCGTTAGAAAAACTGCTTTGAACCAATGAAATGATCTGGCCGAGTTTAGTGATATCGGAATTGTTATTGAGAGAAGTTTGCAGTTTCGTCAAATTGCTGATCAGTGTTGGCAAGGTGGTATTGTTGTTGACCGCCTTCAGCAGGGAAACGATTTGGTTATGCGTCTTGGTGGAAGTGGAATCAATCAAGTTCACCAGTTCGTTTAGCTGACTGAGCTGTTTTTGGGTATTTACGACCCGAACGAGGTGGCCACGCCAGATCCAGCCTCTGACCTTGCCGTTACCGTTTCTGACGTAGTAGTAGACGGCTTTGTTGCCGTTGGCTTTGCGGATGGTGTCTGACTTATAGGTGTAGAATACGGTAAACGGATAATTATCCGCGTTGTGGGCTTTCTTTTTCAAATTGGTACTGGAATAAAGATAACCGCTCACCGCGTGATACGGTTTCTTAGAAATGTGGCGTGATGAGACAACTTTAGCACTTTTGGACTTCGCAGATGCCGGGGTGCTAACGCCGAATGTGGTAAACAAACCGGCGCAAAGAGTGAGAATCAAAAAACTTTTCTTCATTATAGTGAAAACTCCTTTGTTTAATATTGAAAATAGTATACCATCAATTGCTCTAAATTCCTGTAATCTGGGTGTCACAACTACTTGAATAGTCAATAGAATGATAAACTGAGACGGTTACTGGTCGCTTATTTATCTATATTTTAGTACAATTTAACCGAGAATGTCTTGTTTCTTAAAAATGCGAGTGGGTTCAGTATCGTCTCGCCAATGCTTGAATTTCGGCAGTGTGTCCCCTAAAATATTAACCAGTATGCAAACTTGGTCCATTTGGCCGAAACGGAATGAATAAAAGGATGGTTGAAATGGAAAACATCAAAGCAATCTATCAACGTGACCTAAAGGCGATGATCTCGTCACCATTCGTGATGATCACGATTCTGGCCCTGTGCATCGTCCCCAGTCTTTACACGCTGATCAACGTCCGGGCGCTCTGGAACCCGTATGACGTTTCTGAAATTAAAAATATTCCGGTGGCGGTGGTGAATCACGATACTGGCGCCAAGCTGGCGGGGCAGCAGCTCAACGTTGGCGATACCGTGGTGCAGACGCTAAAAAAAGACCACCAGCTCGACTGGCGGTTTGTCTCGGCTGATAAGGCGGACACCAAGTTAAAAGAGGGCAGCTACTACGCGGAAATCGTGATCCCCAATAACTTTTCTCAGTCGCTGTCCAGCATTGCTGGCGATAACCCGCATAAGGCGCGGATCGTCTACAAAGCCAATTCCCGGGATAGTCCCATGGGCGGC
The DNA here is from genome assembly GCF_005405185.1 of Secundilactobacillus hailunensis. GTDB lineage: Bacteria > Bacillota > Bacilli > Lactobacillales > Lactobacillaceae > Secundilactobacillus > Secundilactobacillus hailunensis. The sequence goes on along the minus strand of NZ_BJDO01000055.1, from coordinate 9,696 downwards.
AAGATCACTGAGACCGCGGCAAAAACACTGGTCAATCAGGTGCAGACTAACTTTCTGGAGACCGTCAACACCACGCTGTTTTCGAAGCTCAACGTGTTAGGCAATAAGGCTAAGAACCAGCAGGGGCAGATTCTGGAACTCAAGGACTGGATCATTGGTCTCAGCGACTCCATGGATCTCGCCACCGGGGCGCTGGGGGAGATCAACCACACGTCGACGAATATGCAGGCGATTTTGACGGGTTTAAAGCCGGTCATGTCCGCCTCGCAAAATGTGGACGTGCTCCAGCAGAGCAACGCCGCCACGGCGGATTCTCTGCACAGCGTTCAAGGGTCGGTCAATAAGGCCTTTAACAGCCTTGAAACCAATCTGAACAGCGCGACTGCCAGCGCTAACCGGCTGAACAGTCTCGTCAATCAGCTGAACCGCTCGGCCAATTCCACGAACCGTGGGGCTGTTAACGATCTGCTGAATCAAGCTGATTCGCAGGTGAACCTGCTAAAAGGGCAGATTACTCCGTTGCAGTCCTTCTTAAAGAGCGTTAACGGACAGTCGCATTTATCGGCCATTAGCGGATTAAACGATACTCTAGGCAATGCTGTGTCGCTGCTGAACGCTGAGAAGGCGCAGTTGCGGTCACTTAAATCTTCATTGAACAGCAACGGCCGGTTAACGTCGGGTGAAATTGCCAGCGCGGCCAATAACGCGCACCGCATTACCGTGAACATGAATTCCGCTTTAAGCCAGTATGACCGTTCCGTTAAGACTCATTTGGACGGCATTAGCGGCAACCTGCTTTCAGCGGTCTCGAAGTCACGGTCGATCATCGGCGAATTGCAGCAGGCGAAGGGCATTAACGAAAATTATCTGGACAACGCCATTAAGGGTAACCAGCTGATCTCGCAGTCCAGTTCGAATCTGGAATCTAAGTTGACCAGCTACCAAGATGACGTTAAAAACATCGCTGATCAGCTGAAACTCACCAGCGATAATGACATTGTTAGCATCATTACGGTTCTGCAGAACAATCCCAAGACCATGGGGCAGACGCTAGTGTCGCTCTTTAACGTCAAGGATGAAAACATCTACAAGGTGGGGACCTTTGGGGCAGCCTTCTTGCCAACCTACATCACGCTGTCGATCTGGATTGGCTGCACCATGCTGGTCATGATTTTGCACACCACGATTCCCCGTGAACAGCGCCGGTTCCACAACATGACCGTTCACGAAGAATTCTGCGGTAAAATGCTGACGTTTGGGACGCTCTCTTTGATCCAAACCATGATCATCATCTTCAGTTCAATCATTTTCCTGCGCGTGCAGGTGGAAAGCCTCTTTATCATGCTGCTTTTCGGGGTGCTGTCCTCGATGCTCTTCACGGCCATTATCTACGGGTTGGCCGCGACCTTTGGCAACCTGGGGAAGGCCGTCGTCATCTTCCTGGTGGCATTGCAACTGGCGGGCTCCGGAGCGCTGTATCCCGTTCAGCTCGATCCAGCATTTTACCGGATGGCTTACCACATTGCGCCATTTGCCTATAGTGTCGGCGGCTTCCGTGAAGCTGTCGGCGGGCCGAATATGCAGTCGGTCTTTATCGACGCCATTGTCCTGATTTTTATGTTTATCGGCGCTTTCTTATTAGGCTTCTTCCTGAAAATTAAAGCACAGAACTTTACTCGCCGTATCCTGTCAGACTTTAGTCGGACTGGGATTGGGCAGTAAACTATATTAAATGAGTCTTGGGGGGGTGTTCTTCCTGAGACTCTTTTTTTGTGGTGCTTTTGCCCGCCTCCGGCCGCCCGCTGGTTGGACTGCTGTGGGGACCGGTGAAAGCCTGAGAAGCGGTCTTTCACCTCGCAGTTCAGCCCCGCTAAACCCGCGCGTCTGCCCTGTCGCCCCGTGCTGTAAGGGCTAAAGCCCTAACAGCACCATCACAGCTGCCCAACCAGCCGGCGTCCTTCGGCTACATTGTTGCATCACTGAAGATTATCTAAAAATGGTCCTCGTAGAGCGCATTGATGCACTTCTCGAGGACCATTTTGGCTTTCATTATTAAATGATTAAGGGGTTAAACTTCTTGCTTCACAGCAGGTAATGTTTCGAACTTTTCTCTAATGAAGCCGGCTGATTGGGCTAACTTCTGTTCTTCTGCATCGGTGATCGGCAGGCGAAGCGCTTCTACGATACCGTCCTTGCCGATGATAGCAGGGTGGCCGACGTAGGTGTTGTACTTGTCACTATAGCAGGAACATGGACAAGCTAGATTGGCATCATCCAAGACTGCCCGGCTTAATTTTACCGCGCAGGTGGCAATTGCGTAACTGGTATAACCCTTGCCAGAATGGACGGCCCAGCCGCCACCACGGGCTTGGGTCTCCAAGTCTTCTAGGTCGAGGTTTTGCTCTTCAGCTAATTGTTCGATAGGCAGGCCGTTCACTGAGACGGTAGACCAAGCGACGAATTGCGATTCACCATGTTCGCCTAGGGTGTAGCCGGTGACGTTTTTGGCGTCAACGTTGAAGTTTTCGCTGACCACTTTTTGCATTCTAGCAGTATCCAAGAAGGTTCCGGTACCCAGAACACGGTTCTCGGGTAAGCCAGTTGCTTGCTGCAGATAGTAAGTAATGCAGTCACAAGGATTCATGACATCGATCAAAACGCCGTTGAAGCCGGATGCCTTGATCTTGGGCGCAATATCCTGGACGATCTCTCTGGTATATTCGAACTCTGCCCAGCGGTTACCACTGGCATGATCCAGAGCGTGAATGTTACCCGAAGTGACGAATAAGATGTCCGTATCCGCTAATTGTGAATAGTCGTTGATGCGAATCGTGGTGTGTGAATCCAAACGGGCTTGCGAATCCTGAAGGTCCAATTGTTCGGCACGAGCCTTTTTCTCATTTTTATCGATGAGGGTCAATTCATCAGCAATTCCTTGGCATACCAGTGTATAAGCAACAGTTGCTCCAACGTGACCGACCCCGATAATAGCGTATTTTCTCATATGTATTGCCTTCTTCTAATTAAATTTTAATATGTGTTAATGGCATTAAGATAGCATTCAGTTGTTGCGTTGTCAACATCTCATTCATGAATATTGCATATTAAAGGCGCCGTTATTCAGGAATAACAAGGGATTAGCTAGGGAAATTAATTTTGAAAAATTAGTTTGAGCGCAAAAAAAAGCCGTATGACCATAAAGATCATACGGCTTACATATTAGGGCGGTATGTGGGGTTCGAACCCACGCGTGCCGGAACCACGATCCGGTGTGTTAACCAAGCTTCACCAATACCGCCATCACAACAATAAACATCATACCATAGATTGAGTGGAGTTGAAAAGCTAAATTTTATTATTTTGCAGATTCATCGTCAGTTTTCTTGTCATCGCCGTCTTGAATCATCCGCAGTGCCCGTTGATATTCGTTTACTGACTGGGTAAATGGTTCCCAGAATTGCGGCGCAACAGTGCCGGCTTTACGTAGCTCAACCCCCATTGCCGTTGGGACCCAGTCGACTTCATCGCCTTCTTTGAGTTCCAGCTGTTTCACAAATTCATCGGGCAGTTTCAAAACCAGCTCACCATTTTCGTTTCGTTGAATCTGATTTGATTGCGCGTCCATTATGCCAGCCCCTTTCTCATCACGAATTTTAAATATATTATACGGCAAAACGGGGGTGGTGAATAGCCTTTAAGTTGATTTAAGTTTATTGGACATCTTTTTGAAAATGTTGCAAATAAAGGTTTACGTGACCAGCCAATTGGCGCATAATTATGCATGCTTTACAAAAATATTTTCCTTTTCAATGAGGAAAAATCAGGAGAATTTCTTTCAATGAAGAACATGGTTGTCAAGTCATTATTTGTTGCAGGTTTAGGATTAACTGTTTTAGGCGGTACCTCGGTGAGTGCTAGTGCGCATGGGAAGCATTTATCAATTAGTATGAGCAAGACGGTGATGAATGGTCAATTCATCAAGGGTCATGCGACTAAGGGTGCCACAATCGTACTTAGTCGAAACAAGGCGACTTATGGTTACGGCAAAGTTGCCAAGAATGGTACTTTTGCGATTAAGACCCACGCCTTGAAGGGCGGATGGCAGTACTGCGTGACTGTATCGAAGCAGGGGTACAAAACCGCTCATGGATATGTTACCGTTACTAAAGATTCACAGACCAGTGACACACCGGTAGTCAATTCTTCCTCAGCTGCATCGACCAAGTCAGTTAGCAGCCCAAGCAGCAGCTCTAAGCCAAGTTCTAAGAGCAGTGCAAGCAACAGTTCCAAGCCAAGTTCTAAGAGCAGTGCAAGCAACAGTTCCAAGCCAAGTTCTAAGAGCAGTGCAAGCAACAGTTCCAAGCCAAGTTCTAAGAGCAGTGCAAGTAGCAGTTCCAAGAGCAGCTCTAAAAGCAGTGCAAGCAGTAGCTCTAAGAGCAGTTCCAGCAGCAATCAGACGCCCAGCAAAGCAACCCCTACTGACACGCCAACAACTGCAACGAGTTCAGTAACCACGCCAGCTACCACTAACGCTAACAGTGCCTTTCCAAGCTGGTTAGCGCAGAAGGATCTGCCGGCATACGCTGAACTTCAAACGGAGATCAACAGTTATAATCAAGATTTAGTCGATTATGATAAACAACTTAATGGTAATTCACAAGACCTTAACTCAGCTCGTGCTCAGTATCAGAAACTAACAGCAGATAAGAAGACAACTTCAAGTAATAAAACAGCAATTATTCACGATCTGTCAAACCAAATTAATTTGGATAAGGGCAGAATCGCTCGTTTAGTTAAATTATCTGAAGGGTGCGTCAACGAAATTAATACGCTTAAGGCCGCACAGCAGAAGTTCAATCCTAATGCCAGTGCAGTTAAATAACCTGATTTTCACACTAAAGACAGTCATTTAATCATGTGACAGTTAAGCAGTCAGCCATTTTTGAATAGTGGTCGGCTGCTTTTTGTTTACTGTGAAGAATTCAGCGGTTATGCATCTCATAAAAGGGTTGTCTTTGGTAGAAAACGTGCTCAAGCGGGCAGAGAGCTGCATGTAAGCCAAAGCCGACATAAATCCAAGCCCACGATTTTTGCCAACCTTAGCTTACACTCCGCTCTCTAGGCGCCTGCTTTCACACTCTATTTACATTGCCGAAACGTGCTCCGGTGGGCAGAGACTTGTGCATAAGCCACTTTTGGTACAAATCCAAAATCGGGATTTCCACCAAAAGTAACTTATGCGTCAGTCTCTAACCGCCCACCTTCACACTCTACCGCTTGTCCTCCCACTCGCTAACGTGTTACACTACGACTATCCTGAAAGTGATCGAGTACGATATCGTGTTGTGTAACTTCCTTGAGTCGAGAAGGGGGCAATGGTCGTGGCGAAACGCTACGTAATTACCAAGCCAGACGAGCACATTGTACACCGGACGGATAGCCTACAAACGGTTACCCAAATTACTAAGCGTCCTAAATGGGTCGTGGAACAGTATGTAAATAGTGACAAGTTGCTTGATGGCTGGAAAATAGTCGATCAAAATCGAGCGGCAAGTTAGTAGAAATGACCGCCAGCATTAATTGCTGGTGGCCGTTTTTTTATCGCCTAAAATTGCCCGTATTTGAGGATTAATGATGTTTGCCACATCGTTGATACTTTGCTTATTTCCCTTACCTAACCACTCCAAACCCAAAGCCATAATGCCGCCAGTCAGAAAAATGAGTTTCTCGTCAGAGACTGGACGACCTAGCTTGTTTTTATAGAAGGGTGACCCTTCAGAGACGGAAGCATTAAACCAGATTCCTGATTTGCCATTGATGAAAAGCTGTCTCAAGAAAGATTCATTTTCACGAATCACTCGATAAGTATATAAGCTAGCCTGTTGCCAGTTTACAGGTGACTGATTAATGATCTTATTCTGGAAAAAGTCGTGAAAAATATTGTTTGCATGTTCAATCAGAATTTCGTCAATATAGTGATAGTTGCGGTAGAAAGCCGATCTTGATACACCTGCTTTTCGTACTAGTTCACTAACGGAAATATCGTTTAGGCGTTTATTATTCAGCAAATGTAATAAGGCTTCCAATAGTTGCTGTTTTGTTCGAGCTTTAATTTCGGCATTAGCCATCACAGGTTCTCCTTTTATGTGACGTCTCACGTATTGAATGAGTTCAGTATAGCAATTAACATAAAAGTAAGTAAAGCGCTTACGTTTATCTTATTTTTAATCTGAGAGTGTATTTTTTAAACTGATATGTTCAAAATAGCACAAGCGCTCTACTAAAAACTACGCTGTATTTTTAGGAGGATTTTAGAAATGTCAGATAATAATGACAAATTAACCACACCACTTGTGTTCAAGCATGGCGCCAGTATCAAAACACGGATTGCAATGTCGCCGATGGTGATTAATGAGGCTGAAGAAAATGGTAATATCGGTGAAGATGCTTTAAATTTCTACTCGATGCGTTCTAAAGTTGCGGGACTGATCATTACCGGCGCTTCGTACGTCAGTGAAGGTGGAAAAGCGTACGATCTACAAATTGGTGCTGATCGTGACGAAAATATCCCTGGACTAAAGGAATTAGCTAAAGCCTTGAAAAAAGATGGCAATAAGGCCATTCTTCAATTGCATCATGGTGGTCGGGAAGCGGTTACGGCACAAAAACTGAACGGTCATTCGTATGCACCAAGTAAAATGAATTTTCCGTGGTTAGATTACACACCAGAAGAGCTGACTGATGCACAAATTCGGCAAATTATCGCTGACTTTGGCGCAGCAACAACTCGGGCAATTGAAGCAGGTTTTGATGGTGTCGAGATTCATGGTGCCAACCATTATTTATTGCAACAATTCTTCTCAGCGTACTCAAATCACCGCACCGATCATTGGGGCGGTAGTCTAGAGAAACGGATGAATTTTCCGTTAGCTGTTACTGACGCAGTAGTCGACGCTGCTAAAGATGCTGTTAAGGACGGTTTCATTATCGGCTATCGAATTTCGCCAGAAGAGATTCATGGTGAAAATGTTGGATATACAATCAAAGACTCATTGCAGCTCATTGATAAGATTGCTGACTATGACATTGATTATATTCATACTTCTCTTGTGAGATCTTACGATGAAAAACCTCAAGGTGGCAGTGAGAGTATTGGTCAATTAGTTAAAGAGACGGTTGGTGATCGTGCGAAAACAATCATTGTTGCAAATGTTTTTGGGAAAGAAACTGCGGAGAAAGCACTAGACTATGGTGATATTGTGGCTATTGGACGTCAGGCACTGATTGAACCAGAGTTCGCTGGTAAAATTCTTGCTGGAAAGTCGGATGAAGTCTGTACTTCGATTGCTAAGGGTGATGTTGAAAAATTAGGTCTTAAGGATCATCTGATTAAGTGGTTTACGGCACCAGGGAGTCCACTACCACCTCTCCCAGGCCAAGAAAACCTTTAATATAATGTCCTAACGTAGAAGGTATCAAGATTGTGCCAATAATCTTGATACCTTTTTTGGTGGTCATTTTTGGGATTAATGGCTATAATTAAACTATCAATTACACGAATAATATTTTTAAATAGTAGATTATAGTTCGTAAGTATCAAAAACATTTCAAGCGAGGTGCATGATTATTTCATATTTAAAAGTCATCGAGGGGACAAGCTTTTCATCTTCATCGCAAACAGAAGTTACTTACCAAGCACAGCAATTAATTTGTTTGGACGACAATGGCTACATTGCACGCACTATCGAGCCTAGTGATTCAGATTATGTATCTGTCAAACAAATTGCTCAGGCAAACGACACCTTGACCACATTGCGTCCGAATCAATACGTCTTACCCGGTTTTATTGACCTGCACATCCACGCGCCGCAGTGGCCTAATGCTGGTCTGGCATTAGACCGGCCGCTGAATGAATGGCTGAATACCTATACCTTTCCACTAGAAGCGAAGTATCAAGACCTGGATTTTGCCAAATTAGTCTACAATGATCTCGTGCAAGAATTGCTGGCTAACGGCACGACCACCGCGTTGTACTTTGGCACCGTCCACAACGCTGCTAACCTGGAACTGGCGAAGGCCTGCATCCGCCATGGTCAGCGCGGCTTCGTTGGCAAAGTGGCCATGGATAATCCAGCCCAGACGCCCGATTACTATCAGGACGCCTCGGCCCAGGTCGCCGTGGACCAGACCGAACAGTTTATTCAGCAGTTAGGGGAGTTGAATCAGACTACTGATCTGAAACAGACCCCCGTGATCACGCCGCGGTTCGTGCCTAGCTGTACGCCGGCCAGTCTGCAAGGGCTTGGTGATCTGGCACGCAAATACGATTTGCCGGTGCAGTCCCACTGCAGTGAAAGCGACTGGGAGAACGGGTACGCGCTGGAGCACTATCAGATGCGCGACGCTGACGTTTTAGACCACTACGGCCTATTGACGGATAAAGCGGTGATGGCGCACGGCACCCAGCTCAATGACCACGATTATGCGCTGTTTGCGAAGCAGGGCGTTGCTGTCGCGCACTGCCCCATTTCAAACGTGTACTTTGGCAATGCCGTATTGCCCGTTAAACGGGTGTTAGCTCATCACGTTAAGACGGGGCTGGGGACCGATATTTCCGGTGGTTATTCACCCAGCCTTTACCAAAATATTCGCCAGGCTGTCATGTCGTCGCGGCTGCTCCAAGACGGTGTGGATAATCAACTACCGGCTGATCAGCGTGGCGTCAATGACAGTGCCATCAGTGTTAAAACGGCTTTCTACTTAGCTACGCTGGGTGGCGCGCAGAGTTTGCATCTGCAGACTGGTAAGATTGCGGCCGGGTATTTGGCGGATCTGCAGGTGGTTTCGCTGAAAAATGTGTTTCAAGCGGATGATGCCGACAATATTTTTGAGAAGTTGATGTATCAGACTAGTCAGGCTGATATTGAACAGGTTTACGTGCAAGGGGAACAGGTTAAGTGATTGCTGAGTTTTCCATATAAAAAGCCATCTCGTTTGAGATGACTTTTTTAGTCCTCAGTTAGCCACTTTTCCATTTCATCATTATTTACTGGTGCTTTGGGATCATGGGTTAACGCATAACGACGAATATCTGACTCTGCTTGGTGTAACTGTTCATCTTGCACTGTTGTCAATTGTTGATATTCCTCTTTAGGCATTAATACGTAGCCTTTGTTTGCGCTGTTTTCCTTGGCTTGGATAGTAATGATTTCAATTGGCTGTTTCGTCTTGTCTAAGGTTTCAAGAATAGTATGTTGGTATTTAAAGAAATTGGTAGCTGTGTAAATATCCATCATTAATCACTCCTTTGGTCTGGGTTCTGATATTATTATGACTTAACATAGATTGGAATTTCAATTATTTTAGATGGTAAAAATCTATATATCTAAAAGCACCTCATAACAGTTAGGCTGACTAACTGCTATGAGGTGCTTAGTGTTTGTTCTTTACTTTTCTCTAGCCGAAACGTGTTCAAGCAGGCAGAGAGCTATGTGTAAGCCAATGTCGGCATAAATCCAAACCCGGGATTTTTGCCAACCTTAGCTTACACGCCGCTCTCTAAGCGCCTGCTTTCACACTCTTTACTCTTCTATAGCCGAAATATACTAAGATAAGGGAGTCAAAATGCGACGGTATTTTGGCTCCTTTTTTGATACATTGAGGATGGGACAAAAGGTCGCGAACGCGTTGGGCAAA
>NZ_BJDO01000054.1 GCF_005405185.1 Secundilactobacillus hailunensis | reverse complement strand
TCCAGTGCTGTGTGTTTGGATCTAGGCATACAAAAATCCCTCCATAGTCATCAAATGAATTATTGTATTTCATCTGACAACCATAAAGGGATTATCGCATCCGATAAAGTTCATCGAAATAGGTCTTATTTGGGTTAAATCCTGGAATCTACCGAGTTTTGTCACACACGCTGATTAAGCTAAAGCACCCATTGGATCCCAAGGGGCTAAAACGGTTGGTGCTTCGGCCTGAGCTTGACGCAGTTCGTCACTCAGGTACTTCTTGTTCACAACAACTTGGTAGCAGTATTCTTCCATCCAGCTGTCGCTCATCACAAAGTAACCCTTGGTACCAACTTTGTCACCCCAACTGTTTTCGACCTTCCACTTGGTTGGCTGGCCGTCAACGAGGTCCACGCCGGTAATGACCATGGCGTGGGTCATCAAGCTTTCACCGTAGTCCAGACGTTGCGCTTTGGTCATGGTGAGGTCCATGTCTAATAGTGCGTTCTTGTCATAGGCCTTGGTGTCCATAATGCCCTTTTGACGATCAGAACTTTGACCAACGTCACAGCCAAACCAGACGCTTTGACCGTCTTTTAACTGGGCAATTGCGAGTTTTTTGAAGTCGTCCATGGTGACGTTTAAGTGCTTAACGGCACGGCCACCTAAAACGTTTCCCAGCATTTCGATGGTGTAAGTCTTGTTATACGGCTTGTCAGCAGTTGGTGCGTTGATAATTGATACGTAGTCCGCTAAGTTCCAGCCAACGTATTTGTCATAAAATGATTTTGGTGTGAGGTCTCGATCGATGTGGTAGTTCTTATCATCATCGCGGTATTCAAAGTCAAATTTTTGCGCTGGTTCGCCTAAGGTGTAGCAGAGCAGGCGGTAAACTTCACCCAGCATCTTGTCGCGGGCAGCAGCAATCTCTTTATCGCTAGTGTTTTTAGCGACGAGGTCACGGAGGGTTACGGCATCCTTACGTAATTTCTTATTCAAGGTTCCATTAAGTTCACTGGATTTAGCACTGTTATAGGTTTCGGGCATCACTGACTTAGGCACGATCCCATACTTCTCAATCACAGCACAGAGCATATCCCACTGACCGCCATCCTGCTGCGGTGTCGCCATGAGAAAAGCGACTTTGCGACTATTCAGTGGCTGGTCGGCAGTGTTTAACACGTTTTGATAGAAGTAGTTGGCTTTTTCGAACTTATCCCAGAAATTAGTGTAGTTTTGGGATAGTTCAAAGTCCTTCAACTTGAACTGTTTAGCTAGTTCGTGGCGCATGGTGTTTAAGGCTGCAAACATCCAGCAGCGGCCACTTTGCTTTTGGTTGGCAACTTTACCGGTGTCTAATTCAATGGAAAAAACTGGGGTCATGTCAGTGTTGGAAGCAAAGTCAGCACTGGTTGCTAAGATACCTTGATGGGTGACGGCGCGTTCAACCACTTTAGCGTCTTTACGGTCGTTTAGTGAAGCTTGATAGCGGGCAATTTGATCACTGCTGATAGCAGCTTGGTTTTCATTACTCAAATGGATCACACTCCTTCTTACTTAATAGTCATTATTGTACAACATTTTGACGGTAAAAGAGCCTACGGGGGTCAATCTTTAGGGGGTGTTTTCCAGCACGCTTATAGTGTAAGATAAAAGACATGCATGAAAGGAGAACACACATGACACGAGGGTTTGAAATCGTTTCTACGTATGCCAATGAAGGCTTACACATCCCATACCGTACGACCAAACGGGCCGCTGGGTATGATTTTGAGAGTGCCGTTGCATTTAACGTGCCGAGTATCTGGAAAATGGATTTTCTAAAAGTCCTGTGGGCTATTCGACACCAAAAAGATGTTGACAAAGGTGCCATTGAAAAGGCGAAGAAAATACTGAAACCATTCTTGATTCCAACCGGGATCAAAGCCTATATGGGGGCGGATGAGGTACTGATCCTAGCGAACCGTTCTAGTAATCCGTTGAAACGCGGTCTGGTTATTCCTAATGGGATCGGCGTGATTGATGCTGATTATTACAATAATGACAGCAACGAAGGCGAGATTTTCATGCAGGTGCTGAATTTTGGTTTAACGGATGCTAAGATCGCCAAGGGTGATCGCATCGGCCAAGGCATCTTCATGCACTATTTAACTGCCGATAATGAACAGCAACCCCAACAAGAACGTCAGGGTGGTTTTGGGTCATCAGGGAAGTAATTAAAAAGAATTTAAGCTCGATAGTCTAAGCTAGTAATAGGCTTGAACTATGATAAAATGGGTTTGGTTAGTATTGGTCAGATTTTTTGGAAGGGATTGAAACGATTGGCTAAAGAGAAGACACAGTTTGTCTGTCAGGAATGCGGCTATCAAGCGCCCCGTTTTCTGGGACGCTGCCCCAATTGCGGTAAGTGGAACACGTTTGTTGAAGAAGTGATCGCACCAGCAACAACTTCTGCCAAAGCTTCAACCAGCAGTTTAGTTGGCGGAGCAGTGACCAAGCCAGAAAAACTGTCAGCAGTTTCAATGGAAAAAGAACCACGGATCAAAACGCAAATGGGTGAACTTAACCGGGTCTTAGGCGGTGGTGTCGTCCCCGGATCCTTAGTCTTAATTGGCGGTGATCCCGGGATCGGAAAATCGACCTTGTTACTGCAAGTGTCTGGTCAGTTAAGCCAAGCTGATGGTAAAGTTCTCTATGTGTCTGGTGAGGAAAGTGCTAACCAGATCAAAATGCGGGCTAACCGATTAGGGGTTGCCAGCGATAACCTATACTTGTATCCTGAAACTGATATGAGCCGAATTCGGGCCAATATCAATGAAATGAAACCCGACTATGTGGTCATTGACTCAGTGCAAACAATGTCCGAACCCGAAATCACTTCAGCAATTGGTTCCGTTTCGCAGATTCGACAGGTGACTGCTGAATTGATGCGGATTGCCAAGTCGCAAGGTGTGACAATCTTTGTGGTGGGTCACGTGACTAAGGGTGGCGCCATTGCCGGTCCAAAAGTTTTGGAACATATGGTGGATACCGTTTTGTATTTTGAAGGCGATCTGCATCATACTTATCGGATTTTACGGGCGGTGAAGAACCGGTTTGGCTCCACCAATGAATTGGGCATCTTTGAAATGCAGGCGTCTGGTTTAAAGGAAGTTAAGAATCCGTCAGAAATTTTTCTGGAGGAACGCCTAAAAGATGCCACTGGTTCCGCAATCGTGGTCTCCATGGAAGGAACTAGACCGATTTTAGTCGAGATTCAGGCACTTTTGACGCCGTCTGTTTTTGGAAATGCCCAGCGCACCGCTTCCGGTCTTGACCGTAACCGCGTATCATTGATCATGGCAGTGCTGGAAAAGCGTGCTAACCTGATGCTTCAAAATCAGGATGCGTATTTGAAAGCTGCCGGTGGCGTCAAGCTGGACGAACCCGCAATCGATCTGGCATTAGCCATCAGTATTGCCAGTTCTTATCGTGACAAGGGGACTAATCCCAATGAATGTTACGTCGGCGAAATTGGGCTAACTGGTGAAGTTCGCCGGGTCAACCGGGTTGAAGACCGGGTCAAAGAGGCCTCCAAGCTGGGATTTAAACGGATCTATATTCCGAAGAACAACTTGAAGGACTGGACACCGCCGACGACTATTGAAGTCGTGGGCGTGGCAACGTTGGGGGAGGCACTGCATAAAATTTTAGCTTAATGAATTTGGAGGTGAACTAATTGAACAAATTTAATAAAAAAAGAGCCTTTATTCAAGGTATCTTTGCGTTTATCGGCTTAGGGCTTGGGGCTGCTTATCTGCCGCTGATGTGGCAAGGCTTTGGTTATTCGACCCGGACGTGGTTTAACAATGAAATCTCAAATGCCATCATTGGTGCGTTAGTGTTTTGGCTATTATCCCTTCTATTTTCCGGTTATTTTGAACGCCTGATCAATCGAATTGAGAAATCATTGACCTCAAAAAGTCCAGCCTATCTGTTTTTTGGTAGTATTTCCACGATTGTGGGATTAGTTTTTGCAATTTTAATTTCGACACCGCTGTACCGGATAAATTCACCGATTTTTAATAGTGTAGTTCCAATTATCCTGATGATTTTATTTGGCTGGTTAGGTTTCCGTTTGGGGACGACCAAGCGGGATGAATGGCGGAAGCTGTTTTCGTTTCGGAGTAAGAAGAACGATGATGGTGAAAGTATCATTGATCGGCCGATCGATGAAAACTACCACCACTACAAGATCTTGGATACTAACATTTTGATCGATGGCCGGATCTATGATCTAGTTAAAACTGGATTTATTGAAGGAACATTACTAGTGCCTAATTTTGTCCTTTATGAATTGCAGTATATTGCTGACTCTAGCGACAGTATTAAGCGGGTACGTGGCCGTCGCGGACTGGATATCTTAAACAAACTGCGTGAGGAAAACATCATTCCGGTTGAAATGTATGAAGGCGACTATGATGATATTTCTGAAGTTGACAGTAAGCTGATTCGGTTGGCTAAAGAAGTTAATGGCGTCATCGTCACGAATGATTACAATCTGAATAAAGTCATCGAATTTCAAAAGGTGCAGGTCTTAAATATTAATGCCTTGGCAAACGCTTTGAAGCCACGGGTCATTCCGGGTGAACACCTGGACGTCATGGTGGTTAAAAACGGGACCGAGCGTCAGCAAGGAGTCGCTTATCTAGATGATGGGACCATGGTGGTGGTTGAAGATGGCCGCTACTATCTGAATGAACACTTGGATGTGATCGTCACGTCAGCTATTCAAACGGATGCCGGGCGGATGATCTTTGCTAAGCCGGCCCATTCAACTCATGAAATCAATGAGAAAGATGACGGCGCAAAAAAGAATTCCGGCAAGCAAAAAAATAACCAGAAGAAGGCAAACTAACTTTTCTTTTGGCAGGTTCCATTGTACACTTAGAAAAGATAGCGATTCTTTGGTATACTGAAACATTGTAGAAAGTGTACGTCAATAAGGGATGCATCAAGCGGTGTATCCCTTTGTTGACGAGCAGAGTTAAGTTTTAACTCAAACTATTTTGAAAGAGGCGGAATAGATATTGGCAAATGATTCAATTCGCGTTCGTTATGCACCTAGTCCTACTGGCCATCTGCATATTGGTAACGCCCGGACAGCTTTATTTAATTACTTGTTTGCGCGTCACTACAAGGGTAAGTTTATTATTCGAATCGAGGATACCGATACAAAGCGGAACGTGGCTGATGGTGAAAAGAGTCAGCTCGATAATTTACGCTGGTTAGGTCTGGACTGGGATGAAGGTCCTGACAAGCCAGGTGAATACGGCCCATACCGTCAATCAGAACGTTTTGACATCTACAAGCCTTACATTCAGCAGCTGCTGGACGAAGGCAAAGCCTACAAGTCATACCGTACTGAAGATGAACTGGAAGCAGATCGTGAAGCCCAACGTGCCCGCCACGAGATGCCTCACTATGAATACGAATATGCTGGTATGTCAGATGATGAGATCAAGGATGCAATGGCTAAAGCCGAAGCTAAGGGTCTCAAACCAGTTATTCGCTTCCACGTGCCAGCACATAAGACTTATGCTTGGGATGATATGGTTAAGGGCAAGGTTTCCTTTGACTCTGATACCATTGGCGGCGACTTTGTGATCGTTAAAGCTGACGGTATTCCAACTTACAACTTCGCGGTTGTTTTGGATGACCATTTGATGAAGATCTCACACGTTTTCCGTGGTGATGATCACGTGGCCAACACCCCGAAGCAATTAATGGTTTATGAAGCCTTTGGCTGGACACCACCGAAGTTTGGTCATATGAGTTTGATCATCAGCAAAGACACGGGCAAGAAGTTATCTAAGCGTGACGAAACTGTTCTGCAGTTTATCGAACAGTACCGTAAATTAGGCTATTTGCCAGATGCCTTGCTGAACTTCATTATCTTACTTGGCTGGTCACCAGTGGGCGAAGACGAAATTTACTCACTGAAAGAACTCGTCAAGATGTATGACGAAAAGCGTTTGAGCAAGTCACCAGCTACCTTCGATAAGAAGAAGCTGGAATGGATCAACAACCAATACGTGAAGACTTCTGATGAAGATGTCGTTGTGGACCTGGCTTTACAGCAGTTGATCGCAGCTGGTAATATTCCTGAAAATCCGGATGCTAAGACCCTTGAATGGGCGCGTCAATTGATCAATCTGTACAAGCGGCAAATGAGCTACATGGCGCAGATCAACGACATGGCCAGTGTCTTCTTCCAGGAACCGGAAAAGATCAGCGGTGAGGCGTTAGACGAAATTTCTAACGATACGGCACCAGTTGTTCTGAAAGAATTCTCTGAACGGATCAAGAAATTGCCAATTTTTGACAAAGTTAAGATCTTAAAAACGATCAAAGATATTCAAAAAGACACCGGCATTAAGGGACGGAAGCTTTGGATGCCAATCCGAATTGCCGTTACCCATGAAATGCACGGACCAGAATTACCAGAATCAATTGAATTAGTTGGTCGTGACAAGACCTTGAAGCACGTTGCACAAACCTTGGCACAGTTAAACGAAAACTAATTGAAACGACTAGAGGGCTTGATTGTAGATCAGAATCTGCAACGAGCCCTTTTCTTGTGAGTGCAATTTAAAATCATTAATCGTAGGTTCCTGAATAATAATTAATTGTAATGATGCCATTAATTTATAGGGAGATAGAATAATTATTAGAATAATTATGATAAAATGGATTTACGATTAATCAGGGAGGAGTTCGCACATGCTCAAAGTATTCAACACACTCACACGACAAAAAGAAGTGTTCACGCCCATCACTTCAGGAATTGTAAAAATGTACGTCTGCGGACCAACTGTTTACAATTACATTCATATCGGCAACGCGCGCAGTGTCATTGCGTTCGACACAATCCGCCGGTACTTTGAATATAAGGGCTACCACGTTCAGTACGTGTCTAATTTTACGGATGTTGACGATAAGATGATCAAAGCTGCCAAAGAAGCGCATACGACGGTACCAGCAATCGCTGACCGTTTTATTGCGGAATTCATGAAAGACACAAAAGCGCTCAACATTGAACCAGCAACGAAACATCCAAGAGCAACTGAAAACATTAAAGAGATTATTGAATTTATTCAGGATCTGATTGCTAAGGGTTATGGTTATGAGTCCGAAGGGGACGTATATTACCGCGCCCGTAAATTTGCCCATTATGGTCAATTATCCCATCAAAATATTGATGATCTGGAAGTCGGTGCCAGTCAGCACACGGATCCAGAAGAAATGGAACGCAAGGAAGACCCCGTAGACTTTGCGCTGTGGAAAGCAGCTAAGGGCGACGAGATCTCATGGGATTCACCGTGGGGTAAGGGTCGGCCAGGCTGGCACATTGAGTGTTCAGTCATGGCAACCAAGTACCTAGGTGACACTTTCGATATTCATGGTGGCGGCCAAGATCTGACTTTCCCGCACCACGAAAATGAAATTGCGCAGAGTGAAGCTAAAACCGGTCAAAAGTTCGCGAACTATTGGTTGCACAATGGGTTTGTAACCGTTGGTGATGAAAACGAAAAAATGAGTAAATCGCTGGGGAACTTTGTGACGGTTCACGATATTTTGAAAACCGTTGATCCCCAGGTCCTGCGGTTCTTTATGGCTACGACGCAGTATCGCCGGCCAATTCAGTATACGCAGGGAAATCTGGAGGATGCTTCAAATAATTTAAAACGGCTGCAGACGGCGTTTAATAATCTCAACTACCGGCTAAAAGACGCTGAGTCAGGCAGTGACCCTAAGATCGAACAGGAGATTCGTCAGATCGAGGCGGACTTTGTGGACCAAATGGACGATGATTTTAACGTTCAAAATGCAATCACTCAAGTCTATGAACTAGCCAAGCTGGGCAACGTTTATGCTGAACGGCCGGTAGTCTTTAAGGACAGTCTGTCGTTTATCATTAAGACGCTCAGCGAATTAGTGAACATTTTTGGTATTGAATTTAAGCAGGAAACGTTAAATGATGATGGTATCGAGGCGCTGATCAACGAACGGTTAGCAGCCCGGAAAAACCGTAATTTTGAACGCAGTGATGAGATCCGCGAACAGTTAAAGTCTCAGGGAATCGTTCTTGAGGACACACCTCAGGGGACTCGCTGGCACAGAGACGATGGGAAAGGAACCGTATGAGTGAACAAGCACAACTAGACTATCAGCAATTAAACGGAGTCGTTTTGGCTTATATGGGTGATGCCACCTATGAAGTCTTTATTCGGCGTCACTTAATTGAACAGGGGCTAACACGGCCCAATAAACTGCAGCATAAGGCGACGCGGTACGTTTCCGCAAAGGCTCAGGCTGGGTTGATCACGTTAATGGACGCGGATGACTACTGGACCGAAGAAGAAGAGTACTACTTCAAACGTGGCCGTAACGCTAAGAGTTATACGCATGCTAAAAACACCAGCGTGATGACGTATCGAATCTCTACCGGATTTGAAGCGATTTTTGGTTATTTGACGTTGAGCAATCAACACGATCGGTTAGCTAAAATGGCACAGTGGTGCATTGAACAGGTAGAAGCAGGGAGGTTACCCGATGAGAAATAACGAACAGTCATCTGACGAAGAACCTTCTGAATTTATTTTTGGCCGCCATCCAGCAATTGCGGCGTTAAAAAGTGATCAGGAGATCAACAAAGTTTTTATTCAAGATGGGCTCAAACATGAGCTGATCGGTGAAATTATTAAATTAGCTAAGAAACGGTCTTTAGTGATTCAAATGGTTCCTAAGTCTAAACTGGAACGACTGGCACCACACGAGAACCACCAGGGGGTCGTACTGGCAGTTTCAGCCTATAAATACGCGACCATTGATGAGTTGTTTGAACGGGCGCAGGAACGTGATGAGCAGCCGTTTTTCCTGATTTTGGACAACATTAACGATCCCCATAATCTGGGCTCAATCATGCGGACGGCGGATGCGGTCGGTGCCCACGGGATTATTATTCCTAAGCGCCGTGCAGTTGGTCTAACCGGTGTTGTGGCTAAGGCCTCTGCTGGTGCGCTGGAAAACGTGCCGGTTGCCCGGGTAACTAATTTAGTGAACACGGTCAAAGAATTGAAGGACCGCGGTCTCTGGATCTTTGGTACGGATATGGACGGGACTGATTATCGCCACTTTGATGCTAAGGGAGCAGTTGGTATTATCATTGGCAATGAAGGTAAGGGAATCTCGCCACTGCTGAAAAAGTCAGTGGATGAGATGCTGACGATCCCAATGGTGGGGCATGTTCAGAGCTTGAATGCCAGCGTGGCAGCTAGTCTTTTGATGTACCAAGCCTTTACTTCTCGTCACCCGCTGAATTAAACGAATCGGGTGAGACTATTGAAAAAAGATATTTTAATTGTTGACGCCTACAACATGATCGGCAACTGGCCGGATCTGACCCGGCTAAAGTTAGCCGGCCGACTGGAAGAAGCCCGGGATAATCTGCTGACGATCTTATCGGAATACCATAAGTACCAAAAGATTGAAACCATCGTGGTCTTTGATGCTATGTACGTGCCCGGAATGTCTAAAAAGTACGATCATTACGGCTTAGAGGTCGTTTGGACGGGTCAGAACCAAACGGCGGATGAGTATATTGAAGCGTTGACCAAACAAAAGCAAAACCGCTTTACGCAGGTCACCGTGGCCACCAGCGATCAGGCTGAACAGTGGACCGTTTTCTCAGCGGGAGCGTTACGGATTCCTGCGGGTGAGCTGTTAACTAATATTAACCGCACCCGAAAAGAGGTTCATACGCAAGCCGTTAAGTTTGCTGATAAGGGTCAGGTCAGACATTCACCGTGGAATGACGGGCAGTTGTCAAAACTGGAAAAGTTGCGTGATCATTTGGGTGATGACCATCATTCGGATGACCAGCCAAAAAAGTGATTAAAAAAAACAGCCAATTTAAATTTTGGACTAGTGGCATGAACTGTGATTTAGCCATGTTGCTGACCTCAAAATGAAAATTGGTTGTTTTTAATTTGGCGAATAACGCAACCTGTTTGGTAGGCACCAAGTGGGACTGTTGATATACTGCTTTTAACGATGAATTTAGGCCAACGGAGGAAAGCCAAATGGTTAACAGGGAAGCAGATTGGATACTGGTGGAGAAGGCACGTAAAGGCAATGAAAGTGCACTTTTAGAATTGATAAGACGCTATGAACCGTTAATCTTAAGTATTCAAAAACGGTATTATTTGCGGGGACTGGAATTGGCGGACTGGATGCAAGAATCCCAGATCGTGCTTTGGGAGGTTATCCTACGTTTTGACGTGTCCAGAACCCACGCTTTTGGAAGTTATTTGAAGACGGCCCTAATTAATTGTCGTCATGACCATGCCCGCTGGCTCAATGCCAAAAAGCGCAAAGTCAGTGGACCAATGACTTCCATCGATGCGCACCCAACCTTTTTTGCGGAAACGCTGGCGGATAAGCAGCTGTTTTCCTCTGATAATTTAGTTATCTTTAAGCAGCGGTTGATCGATATTGTGAAAAAAGAAATGTCTAAAATGGAAAGGTCCGTTCTGGTTGCGCTGGTTTCCGGTGATTCAGAGGAAGCTATCTGTGAACGGTTGGGGCTTGACCATACTCAGTTTCATAACGCCAACGAACGCATTAAACGTAAAATTAAGCGCCATTTGCAGGCGGAGTAGGACGCTGACATTGCTTGACACATACTTAACGTAAATGCTAATATGAAGACTGCTATAAGGAGGTGTTAGACGTGGCTCAAAAGAAGGTTGCGTTAGCATGTTCTGTCTGTGGATCCCGGAACTACACGGTCCCGGCTAGTCCTAATCGGAAAGTTCGACTTGAAGTAAAAAAGTACTGTAAGTATTGTGGTAAGCATACGTTACACCGGGAAACCCGGTAACGCGCGAATGCCCGGTGTAAGGAGGAACTCATGCGCTTTTTTAGATTTTTAGTTGCTGTTAAAGATGAAATGAAACAGGTTTCTTGGCCGGATGCCAAACAGACGCGAAAAGATACAAGCAGTGTGATCTTTGTTGCTTTATCCATGGCGATCTTTTTAGGACTGGTTGACTATCTGATTCAAATAGGATTAAAGTTCTTGGCTTAATGCCATTAGACGGTAAATTATGCTATAATAGTTTGGACGAAAACTTCGCGCTGTCGAAGTTTTTTTATTTTGATTAAATGATAGTATCAGTCCCTTTAGGAAAGGATGGAACGAAATGGTTGAATCAGCTGAAAAACAATGGTATGTCCTGCATACCTATTCTGGCTATGAAAACAAAGTGAAGTTGAACTTGGAATCACGTGCCCAATCAATGGGGATGCAAGACTACATTTTCCGGGTAGTTGTCCCAGAAGAAGAGGAACATGAGGTTAAAAACGGTAAGGAAAAGATCAAGATGGATAAAACCTTCCCAGGTTACGTCTTGGTTGAAATGGTGATGACCGACGATGCTTGGTACATCGTTCGTAACACACCAGGCGTTACCGGTTTTATTGGTTCTCATGGTCAGGGTTCAAAGCCAACGCCATTGCTTCCCGATGAAGTTGAACTGATCTTGAAGCGATTAGGCATGAGCAGCCGTCATGAAGATCTGGACGTTGATGTTGACGACACCGTCAAGATCGTGGATGGCGCCTTTTCCGGAATGGAAGGTAAAATCACCGAGATCGATCATGAAAAGGCGAAGCTCAAAGTCAACATTAATATGTTTGGTCGTGAAACCAGTGCTGAGCTGAATTTCGACCAAGTTGACCCAGTTGCCTAAATAATCTGAAGAATTACTTGGCTTTTCGGTATAATTGTGGTAGTTTATATGAGTATGTTTTTGCATACACGTGTGGGAGGAGAAATCTGCTCTCCATTTACCACAACACGGACTCAAGGAGGTATGTCTCGTGGCTAAAAAAGTAGCTAACATTGTAAAATTGCAAATTCCTGCGGGTAAAGCAACACCAGCTCCCCCAGTTGGTCCAGCATTGGGCCAAGCCGGAATTAACATCATGGGCTTTACGAAGGATTTTAACGCTCGTACTGCCGATCAAGCTGGGATGATTATTCCAGTTGTTATTACGGTATATGAGGATCGTTCATTCGACTTCGTTACTAAGACTCCGCCAGCAGCCGTTCTGTTAAAGAAGGCCGCCGGTGTTGAACATGGTTCAGGCGAACCTAACACGAAAAAGGTTGCTAAGGTAACCAAAGATCAAGTTAAGCAAATCGCTGAGACCAAAATGCAAGACCTAAACGCTGCTGACGTAGAAGCAGCTATGCGCATGGTTGAAGGTACTGCTCGTAGCATGGGCTTCACTGTAGAAGGTTAATCCCAGCTACTAACACTACGGATACTTTGTTAAAGCAAATGTATCAAGTGGGAGGCCAAGCCGTTATAACCACATTTGCAAGGAGGAATTCACAAGATGGCTCATAAAAGAGGTAAAAAGTATCAAGACGCTGTCAAGCAAGTAGAAGCTGAAAAGAACTACGCACTTGATGAAGCTGTTGATTTGGTTAAGAAAATGGATTTTGCTAAGTTTGATGCAACGGTTGAAATTGCATTCAAGCTTAACGTAGATACGAAGCAAGCTGACCAACAGCTCCGTGGGGCGGTTGTTCTGCCTAACGGTACTGGTAAGGAACAGACTGTTATCGTATTTGCTAAGGGTGACAAGGCTAAGGAAGCTAAGGCCGCTGGCGCTGACTTTGTTGGTGAAGACGACTTAGTTGCTAAGATCCAAGATGGCTGGTTGGACTTCGACGTTGCCATTGCAACGCCTGATATGATGGCCCAAGTTGGTCGTTTAGGTCGTGTCCTTGGACCTAAGGGCTTAATGCCTAACCCTAAGACTGGTACTGTTACCATGGACGTAACGAAGGCTGTTAACGATTCTAAGGCTGGTAAGGTTACTTACCGGACTGACCGTGACGGTAACGTTGCTGTTCCTGTTGGTAAGGTATCATTCGACGCTGACAAGTTAGTTGAAAACTTGAAGACGATTGCGAACGTGGTTCTTTCAGCCCGTCCTGCAGCTGTTAAGGGGACTTACGTACAACACGTATCGATCTCATCAACCTTTGGCCCTAGTGTCAACGTTGATGTGGCATCCCTTTAATTAAATAGAAAATCCCGTATTGACTTTTAGCTAAGCATTCGGTATGCTTAACAAGTTGATATTTGTTCTGCCCAAGACTCAGGTGGCGTCAGCCTTAATTTACCTGCCGAGGAAGATGTGAATTTAGTTTACATTTCTCTCTATGTCTGGCGGACATAGGGATTTTTTATTCCTAAAAGAATTCAGGAGGTGAAACTAATGAGTAAAGAAACTGTTGCAATTAAGGCTAAGGAAGTTGACGCAGTGACTGAACGTTTTAACAACGCTCAGTCAGCTATCGTTGTTGACTACCGTGGTTTAACCGTTGCAGAAGTTACTGACTTACGTAAGCAATTACGTGATGCCGGTGTTTCAATGAGTGTTATCAAGAACAAGATCTTGACCCGTGCTGCAGAAAAAGCTGGTTATGCAGAATTAAACGATACGTTTGCTGGCCCAACTGCCGTTGCCTTTTCTGACGAAGATGCAATTGCACCTGCTAAGGTTTTGAAGAAGTTTGCTGATGAACATGACTCCCTTAACCTTAAGGGGGGTATGGTTGAAGGCAAGATTGCTTCGATTGATGAAATCAACACTTACGCTACGATGCCAAGTCGTGAAGACTTGTTATCAATGCTTGCTAGTGCCTTGTCTGATCCAATGCGTAAAATTGCGCGTGCGGTTAAGGCAGTTGCTGACAAGGGTGACGACGGCGAAGCTGCCTAACCCAGTTACAAAACTAACTATTTCAATATAAAATGGAGGAAACAAAAATGGCTTTTGATAAAGATGCTATCATCGCTTCATTAAAGGAAGCGTCAATCTCAGATTTAAACGATCTCGTTAAGGCAATCGAAGACGAATTCGATGTTTCAGCTGCTGCTCCAGTTGCAGTTGCTGCTGGTGGCGACGATGCCGGTGCTACTAAGGATTCATACGATGTTGAATTAACTGAATCAGGTGACGCTAAGGTTAAGGCTATCAAAGCTGTCCGTGAAATCACTGGTCTTGGTTTAAAGGATGCTAAGGGTCTTGTTGATAACGTACCTTCAGTTATCAAGGAAGGCGCTACAGAAGACGAAGCTAACGATATTAAAGCTAAGCTTGAAGAAGTCGGTGGCGTGGTTACCCTTAAGTAATTTAAGGAACCCGTTAAAAAAACGCTGTGCAGAAATTTGGTACTTCGTCAAGTAGAGTTGATTTAGATTTATAGGAGTACTTAGACCTCAATTGGTCTAGGTGCTTTTTTAGTTGGCAGTTTTTTGGACAATGGTTTGAACCAGACGCGTTCCAAAAAAATACG
>NZ_BJDO01000053.1 GCF_005405185.1 Secundilactobacillus hailunensis | reverse complement strand
GAGTGCTGTTCGCTTTTCGAGTTCATACAAAAAGAGCTCTAATCACCAAGTGATTAGAACTCCAATATTTTGTTCACCAACAACAGTTGACGAAGAACCTAGATATTGGGGGTTATTATTTCAATGTTTTCGAGGGGCGATTTGACATTTATAGACCCTTGAGCTATTCACGTGGTAAATTTAGCAAATTATCTTTACCTGTGTAATCTGGACTAGACTTTACATACTTTGTATTAAGCCTTTTTTCTGGAATAACGAGTGGATATGGTGAAATGTTTACCTTTACTTGAATTGAAGGATTATCTTTTAACCAATCATAAATTGATTCTTTTGTATAAAAATCAGCGGTCTTTATACTACCTTCTAAATAAATGGAGTAAATCGAAGTTAACTTATTATCCCTTTCTTTACCAGCTTGCATACGTATTTTTGAAGCATAAATCATTAGTATTCCTCCTGTTAGATATACATTAAATATAAAAACATTGTGATTATAAAAATTATTTTTCCCCTTGCTGAGCTAGAAGCTTACTAACATTGATAGTTGGCATATTATAACCAGGAAATTCATTGGATGTCGTTGTCAATGTAGCGATAATAGCGCGGACGTATGGATAAAGAATAGCAACTGCGTTATTACGTACCAAAGCGTCTAGTCCAACATTTGTGGCATCTTCGTCAGGTTCATAAACAAAGGTTCCTATTATAGAACAACTAACTTGGAATGGAATAGTTTTGTCCTCTAGAGAACCAACAATAACTGACAATGTGATATTAATATTATTATCTTCTATATTGATTTTTGGTGTCATTTTGGGCTCTAAAGAAATAGGCTTTTTTACAGATTCAAACACTGGATTCCGCTCATATTTCATTTGCATAACCTTATATCCAAGAAATTTCAAAACACTCACTATGCAACATCTCCTAATTTGTTATTAAAGGATAGACTATCTTTGTATATCTGTGGGGTGGTATACAAAATACTATCCAGAGTATATGAGGATGAGTCAAGTTTGTTAGGCAGTAGCTGATCATGAAATCGTAAAATATCAGGTGATTTCCTCTGATATTCATAACTTTCCTTGACAGCTCTAAATAAAATTTCTTGATATTTTACCTGCACACGTTGGTTGTTTTCAATCTGTGTTAGTGATGAGGATCCAATTCCAATAGCATTAGCAAATTCTCTCACTGACATATTTAATTGATTCCGCAAATTTCTAATCTCATCAGGAGTCATGTACCCTTTACGTTTTCTGTAGGCGTCAAAACCTCTTTTAACGTTTTCCATTGGATTATTGAAGTCTCCCCACAATTCGCCATCTTTATCCTGCCAGTAGTGATTCATCACTACTAAATCAGATTCATCTTTAACTTTTATCACCTCTGGCTTCCAGACTTCAGCATAATTTTCAGTAGTCTCCAATTCGGGGTTATAGAATTCTTTTATTTTATTCATTGCAATGCCCTCTCTTTCTTCTACTAATCAATTTTAGCTAATTATCTATATGGAAAGTGCAATGGGTGTTCTGCTTCATGTAATGAAATCCACATAACGACTCCACTTGGCCTATCTTGAAATTTTAAATAGCAAGATAAATTATCTATATCTAATCCAAAAATCCAGATATTACCAGGAACAGGTGTTGGATGATCATCTGGCATAGGACCTGAAATATAATTTTGCCAAGTTAATAAATTATAAATCATATCAAAGGCACCATTTTGATCTATTCCTAGACTACCAAGTGTCAGCAAATTTTTACGTCGGGAACTAAGCTGCCACTGCTCTCGTCTATCTTGAATATCTTTAATTATATTTTTAATATCATCTACACTGGTCAATGAATTACACATCCAGACTTTATCATCTTTATATACAATAGCATATTTGTATCTCAAGAGATACAAATATGCGTTAATTAAAACTAAGACTTAATTGTAGTAACTATTTTTAAGGTAATTATAGACCTTGAAGATTAAATTAATATGGCTTAACATTTCATGCAAATTTAGAATATAATTTCAAAATAATTATGCTGATGAAACGCAAAAAGAGCAAGCATAGAATCATTGCTTGCTCTTTTATAGGCGTTATTTGATAGTTATAGTCCCTGAATCTTAGTGCGAATTAACATCTCATGAAAGTTTAGAATTTAATTTCGAAAATAAATAAAATACGAAAATAGCGAAGCCCATTCCGGATAGAATACCACTGATCAAAACATGGTTGGTTAATAAAAGAAATAGCATTCCTGCTACGATTAATATTCCACCTATGCCTAAACTTAGGTTTCTATTTGGTATTAGTTTTTTATTTTTAATACCCATTTTCATTTTAAAAGATTTTAATTGAAGCAAAGCGATAGCATTTAAGATGCCAAATATATTTAGAATCAGAACAACATCATTACTAAACTGAATTACATTAACAATTTTGAGTATAAGTAGTGTAAGAAAAAGTAAATCGATGATAAGCAATATAATGAATATTGGACGAATAGATTTTTCCACGCTTTTCTTTTCCAAATATTCTTTCATTCCAGAATCCTCCTTTAGTAAAATGTCTAGTGAAATGTGGTAGTAGTCACTTAACTTAATTAAGTTGGCAATGTCAGGATAAGTTTTTTCGTTTTCCCAACTAGAAATTGTTTGTCTAGTAACAAAGAAATCTCTAGCAACTTGTTCCTGAGTAAGATTCAATTCTGTTCTTGCATTTTTTAGACGACCACCAAATTTCATAAATACCCTCCTGATTTCAAAATAATTATGCTGATGAAACGCAAAAAGAGCAAGCAATGATTCTATGCTTGCTCTTTTATAGGCGTTATTTGGAGACTATGGACCCTACATTGTTTTTAAATATCTAATAATGAATTGACTTACATTAGCTTCTTGACACATATATTCAAGATATGATTGAGTCATTTCAACATCTTTGCTATTAAAGTCCATACTTAATAACGAACGACAGCTATTGATTTCTTCTTGTGAGGGTGTGCATTGCTTCTTGATATAATCTTTTTTACTTGTAAGTTCTTTTAAGCCTTGTTTCATTTGCTGGCAATTGTCGAAAATTACTATACGTTGAAAAAGATTCATTCTTTGATACCCGTCAGGAGCGGTTGGACTATTTTTCATTGATAAAAACAATTTTTCTACCGAGAATTCAAGAGAATCGGCAATGAAGTATTGAAATGTAAGGGGATTATCACTAAAGGAAGCTATAGTGCTTAAATTAGGTACAAGAGTCATAAAGCGAGCACCATCTAGAAAAACTACAAGGAATTCGTTTATTGTTCTATTTTTATATTTTAATACTAACTTTTGCCAACCCATACGAGCTCGGTACTGTCCTAAAGCATAGGATTCAACTTTATATCGATCTTGATCATCATCTTCAAGGAACATGCAATAATCAGGGTTTACATTATAGAGAAATCCTATTTTATCGGTCTCAAAATATTCCCAGTTATTTATATCCTGTAATTTAATTTTATATTGTTGCTGAATCGGTAAATCTAAGCCAAATCTTTTTTTCCAAAGGCGTTCAACCAGATAATCACTTGCCGAATCACTGATTGGAGTATTCGTATCATTTTCTCTTGCAAATATTTGTCCAGCATGGATTGGTCGTTTAGCCTTTTTAGGGTGTTTATCTTCGTCAAGATAAACGGGTACATCTATTGTATCTTTTATTGTAATAATATCTATTATATGGTTCTTAACTTTGATAGGCTCAACAATTACCTTTGGTGTATGTGAATTGGCGATAGGTAACGAATGCAGAAAATCAGTAAGTTTTTGAGTATTTAATCTATTTTCATCACTTTCGACACCAGTAACATTATGATTATCATCCACACCGATAATTAAGTAACAATCTTCGTGATGTGAGGTATTTACAAAGCTAAAAATATCTTTTATTAGTTCAGCTTTATTGCCATGTGAGTACCATTGAACCTTAAAATCATGGTATTCATCTTCGGGACTAGTTAGCAAACTGTTAATTGTTTTCATATAGGGCGACCTCCTAATCTATGGGCTGACAGGTATGAATCAATCACTAGTATTTACCTTGAATCTTTTATGTGCCCTTTTTATTTTGAACGGCCATGGTTAACTGATTATTTGAAAAACCTACATTAAGCAACTGAACCGTTTAATTTAACCTCGCTGTAACTTGGCAGCCCAACCTAATAGATCTCTACTCATAATCAGCTCGTCTGAAGAGCTGCGGAACACTTATTTGTAACTAATAAAATTAGTCGCTTTTAGTGACTACGATAGGGTACACCCTAATGAATAGAGTCAGGTGCTAATAAAGTGACCTGATGCAGGATTCCATAATACTCTACCCTCAAGTAGTACAACACTGATCAGTGTGGAAGCTGTTCACGCAATACAAAAAAGAATATGACAAGAATTAAGCCTCATAAGGTTCTCATTCATGGGTAGAAGCATTGATCAACGAATTACCTTCAGCATACTGTCAATAACCATTTAAACGTTAATTTATTTATTAGGCTTATTCTTGATTAACAAAATGGAAAAAATTAGGATATTCCCTTTTAAAACATTTAAGCTCTGCATTATTATCGAACCGCCGTTTGTATGCATCAAAAGCTTTTTTATGATCATGCTCTGCTGCGAAGCGAATGTAGCATTGACTGTTATCAATAGCAAATAAAGTCAAAAAGTTGTTTTTAGTCATGCTTTCAAGAATCGGGACTATGAGATACGTAAAACGGTTGTCCGCTTCCCTGTAATTACGAGAATGAGAATACGCACAAATATAAATATTACACATTTTTTGAATGTCGCCACTGTTTTTAAAATACAGAGATAGTAAATCAACGATGCGGTTCCAATTGACCTGGTTATAAAAATCTGAATCATTCTGAGACATATTCTTTAATTTATCTATATGATCTGACAAATTGTTTGAGTCAACAAAGAAGTTAAGAAGTCTCAGGTCTGGATCGGAAGAAGTGTTCTGCTCAATGGTTTCTTTCAAGAAATCCGGAGAGTAGCCATATAATTCTGGAAAATCACGAAGGAATTTCTCGATATATTTAAGAACTGCATTATCTGATACCAAAACATGCTCAAAAAAATGTGAATCCCTAATGGTACTAACTGCGATGTCGCGGTGCTTTTCAGCGAGCATTTTTAGTACAACTACATTAATGTCTCGATTTGCAGACGCATTCTCATCTTCGCTGACAAATACTATTTTAAAAAGATGTTCAATCATATAGACATAGGTACTGCCCTGAAATTTACTGAAATAATTGATGTCTAAATAGTTAAACAAGGATTCTTGACTAGGAAACGTGTTCTTTACTTGGGCTACTTTGTCTAAAAATCCGGAAAAGCTTCTGGTGCCAGGATCGACAGGTTGACTAAAAATAAAGTTGATACAATCGTGTATCAATCCAGCAACTGTATTGATACTAGGGTGTTCGAGTGGCTCAGGCGCATCAGTATTTAGAGACGGATGCGCCGATATGTTACGCCACTTTTTTAGAGATTCCATCGCTGACTGTCCCGCTGTTGAGATAAAGTTAGGTATTCTTTTTATAGTTTCTGTGTAGACAGTTTCTTCGCGAGTTGCATCAAATATGTTTTTTTTTGAAAGATTGCTTAGTATGCCTTTAGCAGCTTTGTCATCATACATTTTAGCCAGAGAATCAACCTTTTCAAAAATGTCGCTCATGGCAACAACATAAAGCATAACGGTAGCGGATCGCAAGTTCCCGTTACTATAATCTGAAATGACTTCCTTCATGTATTTGCGCGTGTGAACGTTTTCTATTCTTTCAAGCTCCATTTCAAAAGCCAAAGTCCCAACCTCCTTGAAACCCGCCAATCATTAATATGATTAGCATACCATCCACCCGCAAAAAAGGAAGTTCGTTCTGCGAACCTATCTCAATTATTTGCATTAGGAGCCTAAAGCGCATCTGATGCAAACAATCTAGGAAATTGCCATCTAGCCAATTATTAATAATTGAATGAATGCTAAGCCGCTATCAATACTTCTAATTTGTCCACAACTGAGAACCTGTTTGATATCTTCATATAAATTTTCTCACCCTCCGCTATAACAAAGCCTTTGATATTTTGACAAGATATAATGCTCGCAGTGAAATATCCCAACTGGTAACTGTCAGTTTGTTTACTTGCTATCAAATGGGAGCAAGCATATTGTTTCTAATCTCAGGTGACGTAGACTAAAGGTCACAAACAGGTAGGCCCTAGTTAAGCATCGTGCTATCAACAGACGCAAAGGGCCCGCTCATAGGGTGATGGGCAGGCCAATTACGCATATTTTACCGAGATAAATTTTGTACACTTAGGTGTACGATGTATATTATAAGCGGCTTGGTTAATCAATAAAATCTCTTCCGTTGAGAAGAGACTTTATCCGTTAACAATATTTTCGGCAAAGTAGCTTAATTGAAGTTACCTCCTTAAGTTTATCTTGGTAAATAAAAAAGCAAAAAATATTTACGTAGTTTTTTAGGAGGTCTTAGCTGATTAACTCTAAGTTGGTTATTAACAGAATGGAGGAATTTTATGGTATCAACTCATCATATCGAAACCGTTATTAACGGCCATCATGTGAATAAGAATCATTATTTTAGTCTTAAAAGTTATCAATGGCGGGTTCGCCATCACAAAACCATGGGGAAAAAGAATCTTGCGATTGGTCAATTAGCTTGGGTAGAAGTGACTGGCCAGGTTAAACCGGTTTTAGTGATCATTACCGGGATTCACAAGTTAACCGAGGCTGCTGATCGCCAAGTCGCACGACAATTAAAGACCGTCAAGACGATTACGACTAACTCAGTTAAAGATCTTGATTCACGCACTCGGGATAACTTTGATCAGTACCTAGCTGCTCACCCCCAAGGAGACGCCTTTTATCGACCTAAAAAATGAGTTAACAGCCCAAAAACGAGTCCCGTTAAAATCCCGGTTGGGATTACTGCTAGCAAATAATTCTTAATTTCATACCACGAGAACCGCTTTTTCGTGGTTTGTAACTGCTGCTCCACTTGATTAGCGACTTGGGCCAGCGTCTCTTGGATAGCCTGGTTCACTTGGTCGCTGAGTTGGCTGAGGCGCTGGTTGTTTTGGCCTTGCTCGGTTTGAATCCGTTTGAGTGCGGTTAGATTTTCCTGACTGATCAGGTTGGTCTGCTTTTGAAACGTTGCGTAGGCGCTTTGTAAGGTCTGTTTTAATTGGGCTTGCGAGCTGGCGTTGCTGCTGTCTAAATATGTTTACTTAGCTTATTGGTGGGGGACAAGTCATAAAGGAATGAAAGGTGGCCTTATGTGGGTATTCCCATTCTCAATGACAAATGTTTTTTCAGGGACTTACAAGCCAAGTTATATTTATAAACTAACAACAAAATGAAAAAGAGGTGTGGATTAGTTATGCTTAAAAAGATTGGGTACGTAATAGCTTTATTACTAGGGTTCTTTTTAATAGTTTGGCTAGCCATTTATTGGCAACATCGCACTTATTTTACTGGAGCCGTTCGAACGTACATGGTTGCCCAAAAGATTCCAAAAAATAGCATTAAAAATCAGAAAATAGTTTTTAATTGGGTCAATATGGGACAATGGGAGGAAGATGTTTCAATTCGCCACCAACACCATACCTATCAATATATTTATAATATGTCTTGGCAGGATAAAAGGGTGTCCCTAAGTATCTATGATCATCGGGAGGGTGTTAAAGATACTCTAGCTCCTTATCCACCCTTGGAGTATGATCGTTAATTTAATTTTTGCAAGCTTTAATATATTACAAAAACAATTTATAGGAGATAAATAAAAATTGTCATTAGCTGAATTGGGAAGCTTTGCGCTACTTATTTCATTGGTCTACTGGTGGTTTTTAATGTGGCATTCATTTAAACTAACCAGGAAAACGTTAGTAATTTTAAATACAGTTGGCACTGCCTTAATGACCATTTTGACGTGGCCCATCACCTATGGAATGTTACTGATTCCGATTTTAATTATTTACGCTGTATCGACTTTTATCATCTTTAAATTACCACTGGCAGCCAAATAGTATGAGAATTTTTTTGCTTCTTATAACTATCCAAGGCGGTAGGAAAATGGGCTCTTTGTCAACTATTTCTGGGTTAGATTCCTGATTGCTTGATGAAAGGAGTAGAAATACTACCAAAAACGCCACCAACTATTATTGACTTTGTTTTTAGATACTTTTTTTTGCCTATTATTATATTCAGCAACTCTATTTTCATTTTGCTTGTCGTTTTTATCCTTGCTGTGACGAGTATTATCACTATTCGACAAGGTATCGTCCTTGTCGTTTGAATATTGTTGTTGAGTTGAACTAGAATGTTCAAGCAGACCACTCAATTTCCGCACGTGCTCTTTTAATTGATGGTTTTCTGCAACCGTTGCTATCTGTAATTTTTGCTGCTGATCTAAGGCTTGTTGTAAATTTGCAATTTGTTGATCTTTAACATCAAGTTGCTTCAGCAAGATATGATCAACATTTTTGTCCTTGTCGTTTTCAGCTTGCCGATTTGGTTGTCGTTCTTGTCGTTCTTGTCGTTTTTGCTTGTCAAAATTAGCAAGCAGCTTAACGCCTTGATTGTCTATTTATAGATGGTTTTTGACTTTATAAGTGTGTTTGCTTCGAAAGCCATTAATGCTATTAATACGTTGATTAATGGCTTGTTTTGATAATTTCAATTCTTCTGAAAGTTGTCGAATAGTCTTGCCCAATAGTTTCACCACCTAATTAATCCGCCTTAAATTATAAGTTAAAAACGACAAGAACACCAATCGACAAGCAAAGATTAAACTCGTTGTCGTTCTTGTCGTTTTTTTAAAGCTAAGTATCAATTTATTAAATAGTCTATTTGCAAATTAAGGTTTACCGGTTAGTAAGCGCTATGCTAGACTATAGTTAATTTAACAATCAAATATTAAAAGATCAGGCTAATACATAAAAGAGATCCCAATCCATTTGGGATTGAGATCTCTTTTATAGTATTAGCAAGTAGCTCTCACTAGCTACTTAGATTCAGTCGATTTTGACTTCCCGGAAAAAATCGACTGAAATATTGCTTTTAACTTTGTAAGATGATTATACCGCAGACCGGTCCACGAGGACAAGGCTAGGATAGTTAAAAAACAAAATTGAAACCAATGGACTAAGTAGCTAGTAGAAGCTGCCTAGTCCATTTTTATTTTGTTGTTAGAAATTAAAAAAGTTGCCGATTGGGCAACCAGACAAGATCCATGCTGATAAATTACAAAGTTCTCACAGCAAATGAATGCTTTGTAATTCAGTTAGAGCATATCAGATTTGTATTTTAAAGCAAATCAAATGTTTTAGCAACTCTCTTTTGAGCCAGCATGGGTCGAGTATAGAAAGGGA
Organism: Secundilactobacillus hailunensis; assembly: GCF_005405185.1. Classification (GTDB taxonomy): domain Bacteria; phylum Bacillota; class Bacilli; order Lactobacillales; family Lactobacillaceae; genus Secundilactobacillus; species Secundilactobacillus hailunensis. The sequence continues at coordinate 5,019 of NZ_BJDO01000053.1, read as the reverse complement.
GTTTTTATAATGACAGAAGCAACTAATTTCAATTACTACGAGGCTGACAACGTTTATGGGACCTTATTTTTTCAGTTTCCTAAGGTTTTAATGTATGGGGAAAAATATAAGCACCTCAGCAGTGACGCTAAACTTGCCTACATGATCCTCAAAGACCGGTTAGAATATTCATTAAGAAACAACTGGGTCGATGAAGATAATCATATTTACTTTATTTTTACTAATCAAGAATTGGTGAACTTATTCAATTGTTCCGAACACAAAGTCATCAAAGTAAAAACTGAACTAGAATCAATTGGTTTACTCTTTCAAAAACAAATGGGTTTCAATCTTAAAACGAAAAAGAATGAACCAAATCGTTTATATCTATCCAAACTCGATGTCAAAGCCACCGATGTCTATCTACGAAGCGAATATGGTAAAAAGGCGCCGCAATCCCTTGCTACAAGCGGAACTGCAAAAAGTGCAGTTCCGCGAGAGACCGCTGAAACCCTTGCTACAAGCGGAACTGCAAAAAGTGCAGTTCCGCATAAGTCCGTTGACAGCGCCTCCCAAACCCTTGCTACAAGCGGAACTGCAAAAAGTGCAGTTAATCTAGATAAAGAACCTAAAGCAAGAGATAAAGATAGATACAAGATAGATACTCAAAAGTTAGACTTTTCCACAGCCAACTTTTCACCAGCAGAAATTCAAAAGCAAAACCAGGATTTAGTAAAACATGCTGACGAGTTCTTAACCGATCCAGAAAGTGGCTGGGAAGTCTTCTTAGAACCCGAAGCCATTCAACTGCTCAGTTTCTGGTGTCGAACACCACAACAAATGCGGCGCTTCATTGGCATTATCTTAAATGCTAAGTACCGAGTTGAGAAAGATCACAAAGATATTGGTGTCATAATCCCACTTGATGATGAGGAACTGAAACCTTTAATGACTAAAGCCTTGAGACGCTACTTTAACGCCCTGAGAAGCAATGAGAAGCACATCAAGAATGTTGAGAACTACTTATACGGCACCATGCAAAACCTATTTGGCGTTTGGTGGAATAAACGAGCGGCTAGAGAATATGCGGCCAAACACTCAGAAGAATTCAAAAATCAAGAGGCCCTTTCAGATTAGCTCTAAAATCGTTTCTCAGCCGTTTTAGTTAACTGGCATATAAATACACCAAAGCTGATTTAAAATGGCTGAGAAACGATAAATATAGCCAATAATAAGCGAAAAATACGCTAATTGGTTTCAAAATCCTAAATTCATGTCAATAAAACGCCAATTTGGTTTAACCCTGGAATAAAATTGTCAGCAATTGAGGACGCGGAAAACTGAAAGCTCAACTTGAACTAACCGAAATACTTGGTCAATAACCAGAAAATAAGGCCGGTCAGAATACCAGTCGGGATCACAGCCAGCAGATAATTCTTAATTTCATACCACGAGAACCGCTTTTTCGTGGTTTGTAACTGCTGATCCATTTGATCAGCGACTTGGGCCATCGTCTCTTGAATGGTCTGGTTCACTTGGTCGCTGAGTTGGCTGAGGCGCTGGTTGTTTTTGGCTTGTTCGGTTTGAATTTGTTTGAGCGCGGTCAGATTTTCCTGACTGATCAGGTTGGTCTGCTTTTGGAATGCTGCGTAGGCGCTTTGTAAGGTCTGTTTTAATTGGGCCTGCGAGCTGGCGTTGCTGCTGTCTAAGTTGTTTAAGGTCGTCTGAAACTGTTGGTTGACTTGTTGGGCGGTCTGTTCGATCTGATGAAGTTGTTGATCGAGGGACGTTTTGGCTGTGGCTTGCAGTTGAATCTGAGTGCCTTGGTAATTCCGGAGTTCGGCTATGGTCTGATTGAGCTGGGTCAATTGTTGGGTTAACGGTTCGTTCTGGTTGCTGGTTGGTTCTTGTTTGGTTTTGTCGGCTTGCCAACTCATTAAAAATCGTCTCCTTTTCATAATCAAGCCCGAGTTTGGTTCCCCGAGACTTGTAATTGGTCCCTAATAGCTGATAGGTGAGATTTTTGCCCCGTTCCCATACTTTAACTGCCTGTTGTTTCAAGTCGTCCTGAAAGGCCTGAAAATCGCGAATCAGGGGGTTCTGCATGGTGTGATCCACGGCTTGGCGAATTTGATCTTTCCAAGTGGGCTGGTGTTGAGCCCGCAGCTTAATTTCGGCCATCGAACGTTTTTCATGACGGTTGGGATCAGGCTGGGTGACCATTAAGCCATGTTCCTGGCACACTTGATCCGTGATGTGGACTAAGTGATCGCGATATTGGTGCCAATTACCGTGCATTTTTTGCCCGGTTTCCAGGTTAATCGCGCCAATGACGGCATGAACATGCAACGAATCGGTATCGGCATGTTCATAAAGGGCCACCTGTTGATTGGGATAGGCTTTGGCATAAACTTCTTTGGCAACGGCTAAAACCGTTGTCTGATCATGAGGATCTTGCGGATTAAATTCCAACGGGCTAAAGGCAATCCGGCTGGCATACGCTTGGGTTTTACCAGGATTGCCATAGACGGCCCGCACTTGTTTAAATTCGCTTTTAGCGTACTGAATATCTAAATTGAGGCCATCTTTTTTGATGGCTCGTTTTTCAGCGTAATTGACTAACCTAGATGCACTGGTGGAACGTTTTATGTGAGTTGTTGCCATACGCGTTGCACCTCGTTTTGTAAATCCTTTAATGCTTGGGGATCGATTTGACCACCTTGATTAGCATGATGGGCCAATTGATTAAGATTACCGCCAATTTTAGCTAACTGATGAGTGATGTTCTGGGCATCTTGGGCAGTAATCTTAGGGGCAACTAAGCGCGCCCCCTGGGCCTTCTTTTTGACAAAAGCCGGCACGGACAGATTTAAAGTTTGCGCGGAACGCGCCAGCTTTAAATAGTCCGGTTCACTCACCCGAAAATTAATTTGTTTGCTAGCCTGACGATGAACCTGAGTCGTCTTTTTTGTGCTAGCCAGATTTTGTAGTCCGTTCACAAGTCCCACCTCCGTTGCCCTGCGGACAAAGTTATTCGAGATATCAAAAGTCGGATCAGCCGACGGCTGATGACCTCCTAATGATAATCGAATAACAGAGGCTTGGCAAGCAACCCGCATGCTAGCCACAAGACTACGTTTGTGGCAGCTGCGGTGCTTGCAAGGGGGACAGCTAACGCTCCCCCTTGACCCCCAAGTTCGCTGTGCAATGCCAAAATGGTTAGCCGATTGGCTAGCCACTTTTTGGCAAAGCTTCGCGTTTTTACTCAAAATTGCTATCGGAATTTGAGTAAAAAAGTCTTCCAGACGGGGGCTTTCGGCCGAATGATTTTGCATCATCAGCATGCTTTCGGCAGGAGCCTTTCAGGCGGAGTTTTGCGCAAACGGCGCAAGCTAATTTAGCTTGATCAAAAAAGCAGCAGTTGATTAAATCAACTGCTGTTAAATGAAATTAAAACTCTTCTAGTTTGTCTAAGTTATCTTCAGTTTTATCATTTTTTTCGGTTTTAATATATCCTGAATTATTGTCGTGTTATTGGTTGCTATTTCTTCAGCATAAGAAAAAGACCATATTGCTACTCGTTTATAGCCATATGGTCTTTTATATTAGTCAGCGAATGGTGCTTTGCCTAGATAAGCACTGATCATCCAAATATTTTTATCGGTTTCATCCTTGAAGCCATTAAGCATATCTTGAGTTGGGAAGTCTTTTTCTTCGTCAGTAACTTCGATTCCTTTTTGGTATTGGTCACGTAGGTACTTGAATTGATCAACTAGCCGTTGCATGAATTCAGTCATCGTTAATTGATCAAAATCGACTTTGTCATCTGGTAGGCCAGTATTTTCAATGAATTCGTGAGTTGTTGCCAGTGGGCTGCCGTTTAAAGCAATCAAGCGTTCTGCAATTTGATCGAGCTGTTCGCTTAGTTGATCGCCATATTCGTCCATCAGCGGATGGAGACGGAAGAAGTTTTCACCGCGCATATACCAGTGTGTTTGTTGAACGTTGACCTTTAATTGGCTGATATCGGCAATCAGTTGATTGAGTTGTGCTTTTGATTTTGGAAAGTCATAATTGTAAGTTGTCATAATGAACCCCTCTTCATAACTATTGGTTACACTAATACTATAACAGTTGTGAAAGCGCTTTTCAAATCAAATACTTGTGGTCCATTGGCGGTATAAATCTTCGATAATTGCTACGGTGTGGCAGGTGATTGTCGGCGTCATAACTGGGATAGTCAGTTGATGTTGGGACCAGAGTTGATTAAAGTGCTGAATCTCAAAAACAAATTCGCTATTTTGAGTGACCTGTAACGAAGTGGCGTGGCCAGTATTATCATATAAAGTGGCGCTGCTGGCCTTCCAGTAGTCGGGAATCACGATTTTACCATGACTGCCATAAATGATCATTCTGCTAGGTAGTGGTGTTTTGGCGGTGATGAATAGGTGGACTAAAATATTCTTTTCAGTCTGCAGGATCATATCACTTTGTTGATCAGCTGCTGGTGCCTGTCGCTGACAGAGGCCGTGATAACTAGTAAAGCGTTGCGCTAATAAGTATTGAATATAGTCTAGCGGGTAGGCGGCGCTACCATGAAAAGCACCACCTGCGGCTGGTTACTATTCTCGAAGGATAAATGGTCAACACCGCGTCGTCTATACCATTGATAAAGCAACTAAAATAGTCGAAATCTACTCATGTTGGGCCCATTATGAAAGTGGTGCTCTTGAAATGAGCGGTAAATCTAATTCCCGAAAAAACTAGTGATTTAATATGCGTTATAAATTATAATATCAAAATAAATAACCCCCAACATCTATATTATAGATATTGGTTCTACAATATCTGTTGTTGGTAATAGATTTTTGTCTATTACTGATGACAGTTTTTTGTTTATCATTAGAATAAAAAAGCGGACATCTCCCGTCCGTTAACTTGCTCCCACCACAGAATTAAGTCAAGAAAGGAAATGCCCTATGTCAAATGATACTACGAAAATGTTGTTAGGAATAGATGATGAACACTTAATAATTGAGG
>NZ_BJDO01000052.1:10050-15287 GCF_005405185.1 Secundilactobacillus hailunensis | reverse complement strand
ACTTTGGAAAAATTGTGAGCGTCAATTAACCACCAGTCTGCAAATGGTCGTTTTAGCGTTTTTAGCACTATTACTTAAGAGATTTTAGACAGCTTCTTAATCATAATATTTTCTTTTAATCCATAGTGCTACATCAACTAATGAGATCATTACCGGTACTTCAACCATTGGGCCAATAACGGCAGCAAATGCTTCTCCAGAATTCAAGCCAAATATAGCGACTGTTACTGCAACAGCTAATTCAAAGTTATTACTTGCAGCGGTGAAAGATTGTGTCGCAGAAATTGAATAACTAGTTTTAGTTTTTTTCGCAATCCAAAAGGTTATGAAGAACATTAAGACAAAATATAGTAATAAAGGAACAGCAATTCTTATTGCGTCCATTGGTAGTTGAACTACTTTTGCACCCTTGACAGAAAACATCACTACTATTGTAAAGAGTAAAGCCCAAGTAGTAATTCTGCTTATTTTTGGTACATATTTATCTTCAAACCATTCTTTACCCTTTGTGCTAATGATAAAGTAACGAGAACCAATGCCCAAAATGAAAGGAATACCAAGATAAATAAAAACACTTTTAGCAATTTCACTCATTGTAATATTAATTGTCTGTGTTTGTAGCCCAAAGAATTTTGGTAAGACACTAATAAAGAAGTATGCATAAACGGAATATAGCAAAATCTGAAAAATTGAGTTAAAAGCTACTAGACCAGCAGCATAATCGTTATTACCCTGCGCTAATTCATTCCACACAATAACCATAGCAATACACCGTGCTAAACCGATCATGATTAAACCAATCATATAGTTTGGATAATTGTGTAGAAAGATAACAGCAAGAGCAAACATTAAAATAGGGCCAACGATCCAATTTTGAACTAATGAAAAAGCAAGTTCCTTTTTGTCCTTAAATACATCACCCATTTTGCCATAATTAACTTTGGTTAGTGGTGGATATAGCATTAATATTAAGCCTATTGCTATTGGAATTGATGTTGTACCGATAGACCAACTATTAATTATTTTAGGGAGCGATGGAAAAGCTAAACCGCTAATAATTCCCAGTGCCATAGCTAAAAATACCCATAAGGTCATATAACGGTCCATGAATGATAAATTTTTAGAAGTACGCATAATAGCCCTCCATATAGATATTTATCTATGTATAATGCAAAATAAAAAAGCTAACAGTTTGAATGTGAATCCTTACATATGCAATGGTCAGTTTTAGATAGTATTTGTGTTAATTCACTAATCAGTCCTTCTTTTTTGTTTGAATTTAAAGAATAATAGTGCCACTTAGTATCTTTTCTTACGTTAACTAATCCACTTTTTTCCAGAATACTCATATGGTGGGATAGAGTCGGTTGTGTAAAGTTAAAGTGTGCAAGTATATCACACCCACACATCTCACCACAGGACAGCATTTCTAAAATCTTAAGACGGTTAGGTTCAGCAACCACCTTTAAAAGTGATGCCAAATCTTTATACTCATAGTGCATCAGTAAATTCCTCCACATTAAACATAGACGATTATCTATATTGTATCACATGAATAATGAAAAAGATTGCCGTTCGGACGAAATTAGATTTTTTACTATTATTACAAAACCAGCAGTATTAATGTGTTATTCGCCAAAGCCAACCATGTTTTTCTTCATTTGCCGATTTAGCTGTTACTTTTTGTGGTAAGAAGCTGGTTGTTTTGGCCTTGCTCGGTTTGAATCCGTTTGAGTGCGGTCAGATTTTCCTGACTGATCAGGTTGGTCTGCTTTTGAAACGTTGCGTAGGCGCTTTGTAAGGTCTGTTTTAATTGGGCTTGCGAGCTGGCGTTGCTGCTGTCTAAATATGTTTACTTAGCTTATTGGTGGGGGACAAGTCATAAAGGAATGAAAGGTGGCCTTATGTGGGTATTCCCATTCTCAATGACAAATGTTTTTTTAGGGACTTACAAGCCAAGTTATATTTATAAACTAACAACAAAATGAAAAAGAGGTGTGGATTAGTTATGCTAAAAAAAATTGGGTACGTAATAGCTTTATTATTAGGATTCTTTTTAATAGTTTGGCTAGCCATTTATTGGCAACATCGCACTTATTTTACTGGAGCCGTTCGAACGTACATGGTTGCCCAAAAGATTCCAACAAATAGCATTAAAAGTCAGAAAATCGTTTTTAATTGGGTCAATATGGGGCAATGGGAGGAAGATGTTTCAATTCGCCACCAACACCATACCTATCAATATATTTATAATATGTCTTGGCAGGATAAAAAGGTTTCCCTAAGTATCTATGATCATCGGGAAGGTGTTAAAGATACTCTAGCTCCTTATCCACCCTTGGAGTATGATCGTTAATTTAATTTTTGCAAGCTTTAATATATTACAAAAACAATGTATAGGAGATAAATAAAAATTGTCATTAACTGAATTGGGAAGTTTTGCGCTACTTATTTCATTGGTCTACTGGTGGTTTTTAATGTGGCATTCATTTAAACTAACCAGGAAAACGTTAGTAATTTTAAATACCGTTGGCACTGCCTTAATGACCATTTTGACGTGGCCCATCACCTATGGAATGTTACTGATTCCGATTTTAATTATTTACGCTGTATCGACTTTTATCATCTTTAAATTACCACTGGCAGCCAAATAGTATGAGAATTTTTTTGCTTCTTATAACTATCCAAGGCGGTAGGAAAATGGGCTCTTTGTCAACTATTTCTGGGTTAGATTCCTGATTGCTTGATGAAAGGAGTAGAAATACTACCAAAAACGCCACCAACTATTATTGACTTTGTTTTTAGATACTTTTTTTTGTCTATTATTATATCCAGCAACTCTATTTTCATTTTTCTTGTCGTTTTTATCCTTGCTGTGACGGGTATTAGAGTTATTCGACAAGGCATCGTCCTTGTCGTTTGATTGTTGCTGTTGAGTTGCACTAGAAGGTTCAAGCAAGCCGCTCAATTTCCGAACGTGCTCTTTTAATCGATGGTTTTCTGAAACCGTTGCTATCTGTAATTTTTGTTGCTGATCTAAGGCCTGTTGTAAATTTGCAATTTGTTGATCTTTAACATCAAGTTGTTTTAGCAAGATATGATCAATATTTTTGTCCTTGTCGTTTTCAGCTTGCCGATTTGTTTGTCGTTCTTGTCGTTTTTGCTTGTCGAAATTAGCAAGCATTTTAACGCCTTGGTTGTCTATTTCTAGATGGTTTTTGACTTTATAAGTGTGTTTGCTTCGAAAGCCATTAATACTATTAATACGTTGATTAATAGCTTGTTTTGATAATTTTAATTCTTCTGAAAGTTGTCGAATAGTCTTGCCCAATAGTTTCACCACCTAATTAATCCGCCTTAAATTATAAGTTAAAAACGACAAGAACACCAATCAACAAGCAAAGCTTAAACTTGGTTGTCGTTCTTGTCGTTTTTTAAAATAGGTATCAATCTTCAAGCTAAACTATAATTGATTTGGTTCTGGTTGTTGCCACCAATGAATGTTGCTTTAACGGCAAATATCCCGAATTAACAACAACTAAAGTTTGCATCTAGTTTTTTCCCTAATGGCTTGTTTTGATACACCAAACTCATCAGCAAGTTCCTTAATAGTTTTAGGCATGATTTCCAAACCCCTTTTGGAGTTCAGCAAGCATTTCTTGTCTTGTCTGATCTCTTATTGTTTTATCATGCTCAATCTGTCGTTCGGCTAAAATCTGTTTTTCAGTTGAGCCTAGTGGTAGGCCTTTAACTTTATCGGTAGCACGCCATTTTTCTTGTTCTGTTAATTCACCATTATTCTGGATATTAAAAAGTTTTTGACGCTCATCTTGGAACTTACCTTGAGAAAAGTCGTTTGCGTCTTTTCTTTCAGGCTTCCAAGTAAAAGTATAACCAATCACTGGTTTCCCACGACCTTTACCATATTTTTTTCGTATAGTTAGGCCTCTAAACAAAGGGGTTAGTTCTTCCTTAATTGGGCGAATAACCCTAGATTCAACGTTCGCAGGCTTACTCCAATAGCTTTGCGGAATATCTAGTAGTTCAAAGAAATCATTTTTAGAAAAATAAGCATAACCAGTGGTTCGGAATTGTTTAAGAATACGAAAAGTTGTTTTTGCGTAACTACTCTTTAAATCTCGGAACTCTGTCAAAGCATAACGAACCCAACTTTCGAGATTATTTAGAAGTTTCAACGCTTTGGGATAAATTTGAATATCAACATAAGGAACGTCTGCAGATCCCTTAATTTCAAATCGAGTGAACATGACAAACATCTCTCTATCAAGACCATCTTTACTTCGAGAGCCAAATCTAAGACCTAGTATTTTTTGATATGTACTTTGTATGTCATCAATAAACCGATTATTTGCGGTTGGCTTATAGGCACTTAACTCTTTTAACTGATCAAAGGTAAATCTAACAGTATCATCACCTTTATCACGCATTCTAGAAACTATAGAAAAGAACAAGTTCATTTCTACAGGAGTAAACCTTCGCAAGGGGATTGTATTTAATTCAGGGTCATATTTGACTAATTCATTGCTCATAAAATAACCTCCTTGAATAATACTACCTTATTTGAATACAGGAGTAAATAAATGTAGTCGATAAACAGACAAAATGTAGTCGATAAACAGACAAAATGTAGTCGATAAACAGACAAAATGTAGTCGATAAACAGACAAAATGTAGTCGATAAACTTCTGTACGCCTTGGGGGAGTAAGGCTCAAGAGGGGTCTAAAAGAGGTTTAAAAGAGGTTTATAAAAGAGGTATATAAGAGGCACCACTGTACGAGATACAAACCTAAAACAAAAAAACACAAAGGAGTGAGCCAAAAAACGGCTCACATTAAACTCCAGTCGCACAGCTCCTTGCGCCTCACGCTGTTCGTTGCTTAAAAGGTGTGGCAAGCCACATTAATTCGGGCGCTGACGCCCCGAACCCCGTCCAAGCTGAGCCAGCTTGACCGCTTTTTCACTCGCCGTTAGGCAGGAAAGCAAAGTTTTATAGAAACTTTGGCTTTCGCCAATTCAGTGTTAAGACTGGTTTAGAGCTGTCAATTCCTTATGCTCCCACGCTACGCTCGTCCGCTACCATTGACAGCAAACAGTTAGTTTTTCTAAATCTTAGCAAGAATCTAACTGCTATATTCCTTTTTAAGGGCCTTATTTCTCGTTTCTAGCGATTTTGAGACTGTTTATATATATTTATACCAAAGAAAAAATAAAAAGC
>NZ_BJDO01000052.1:0-9954 GCF_005405185.1 Secundilactobacillus hailunensis | reverse complement strand
GCAAGAATCTAACTGCTATATTCCTTTTTAAGGGCCTTATTTCTCGTTTCTAGCGATTTTGAGACTGTTTATATATATTTATACCAAAGAAAAAATAAAAAGCCCTCAGCAGGCTCTTAGAGGGCTAAATGACGAAACCTGGACGACTAATAATATCTTCTTGCTTTTTTTGCAAAACATAAGTGTATAAGGAATCATAAAAATTCCTCTTGATCTCATCAGGTTCATTGACAGAAGCTTCAAACAATTCTTGAATATCAATTTGCCAAGGATCAGTAAGCATTTCATTAATTGGTTTTAATACTTTTTTTCGTCCGTCTTAATGACTCCTAACATCAAAATAATAATTTCAGTTCAGATACACAGTTCTTACAGTTAGTTATTCAAAATTTGTCACCAAGGTTATAAAGATTCTCTGCACAAACCACTTAAAAATTTTTGGCTTAAAACAGTATAATCTGAAACACTTTTTAAGTATTTAAACCATAACAATCTTAGTTAGGTGCAAACATAAATTGAATTAAAAATACAGTCAATTCAACAACAGCAGAAATTGATTTTATGGTTATCAGCGGGCCGAGTGAAACGAGGTCAATGCGCACTTACACATAGAATAAATTCTATGTTGTGCTAGGCCCATTAAAATCCTGTATCAGAAGCCGCCGTTGGCGACAACAAAATCAAACCAATTTACCCAAAATCAATTTGGTTCAACATGTTTTCTGTACTTTCTTGATCCAAGCCCAAATAAGCTAAAGTCATTGATTCACTTGAGTGATTCAGTAAGTGCATTACTAGGCCAATATTGTAATTTGATTGCGTGTAAACACGATAAGCCCCAGTTTTGCGCATCGTATGAGTACCTAGATAATTAATTCCTAATAGATCGCCAACCTTACTCATAATTTTGTAGAACTGTTTTTCAGTAATATGGCGTTCTGGGTGTTGAATTGAAGGAAAGAGCCATTCAGAATCCAGCTTATGATCAAGCAGCCATTGACGGTACAATAAGAGCTCTGTTTGAACAGGCTTAAGGTACAAGGTATTAGGTTTACCAGTTTTTCGGTCATGAATAAACGCATTTTGTTTAATAGAACCGTCCGGATTAAAAATATCGGCCTGTTTTAAGCCCATAACGTCACTCACTCGCAGTAGCGTCGCTTTACCAACTTGAAAAATCGTATAGTTACGTCGGCCAGCTTTAAAGTTATTGAGTAACGTATCTTGAACCTCTTTAAGAACGTTTGAATCTTTGATGGGTAAGACAACTTGTTGCATGTAAATGACCTCCAGTAAGAATATTTGCATTGTGTATCTACACGGGATATACTTAACTTGTAATAATAATTTAGGAGGGGAAAATATGGAACTTATTAAAGAACAAACACGCTTAGCAAAGTGGGGAAACTCGAAAGCTGCTAGAATTCCTAGCCAAATTATTAAACAACTGAAATTAGATGATAACCAAGATATGACAATAACCATTGAAAATGGATCAATTGTTTTAACACCAATAAAAAAGAACCCAACCAATATTCACGAACTATTTAAGGATTGGCAAGATGACGGGAAAAGGGATCACGAGCTTGATTGGGGAAAGTCAGAAGGTAATGAACTTCAATGGTAAGCCAAGGTGATATATTTTATGTTAACTTTAATCCAAGCCGTGGTCATGAACAGATGAATAAGCGACCAGCCATTGCGCTAAGCAATGATCTAGTCTGTCAGACAAGTAACATGACGATTGTGGCTCCAATTAGCAGTACCAAGCGTAATTTTCCAATGTATCATCGACTAACTAGTAGTCAAACAGTATATGGAAAAGTATTATTAGATCAAACCATAGCCTTGGATTTACGGGCAAGACATGTCACTGATGAAACTATTGTCGATCATGTATCGCGTGAAGAACTAGAAGAAATAATCACTTTGTACAAATTATTGTTTAGTATTGATGACAAATAGAAGAAGTTATTTTTAGTATATAATGACAAATAACCCCCAATATCTATATTATAGATATTGGGGGCTATTCTTTCAATGCTTTTGAGGGGTGATTTTTATATTATAGCCCCTGAATCAAAACGAGTTTTAAAGTCGCATGACAAGTGGGGTAAAGTGTAGACAATATCGCTACGCTCTCTTGTCCACACTTTACACTTGTAAGAGGGGCGCTACGCTTCCCCTCTTAACTCCCCTCAAAGTCAAAATCGTGTCGATTGCGCTTCGCACAACGCCACCCAAAGTCAAGCCCGTCACACCTTACCTTTTGACAAAAGGTAAACGAAAAAGCCCCATCAAGCAGTTACTTTCATAAAGCAAACTGATCGTTTGATGGGGCTAAAGAAATGAATTTTGATCACTAATGTGATCAAAGTTAACCAGATATCGGGAAAAATACTTAACTTGCAAACACCTTACCCAATTATGATAACAAATTTGTTAAAAGTTTAGAGTGAATTGCGATTTACGTCAGTTATTATTTATTTTTTTGGTAAATGCTGCTACAAATAATAAAATAGCAATAAGTATTTGTAACCACGGACTAGTTGAAGAATGATAGTGTAAAATGGGATCACCGATTAATCCCACTACCGTTAATATGCCTAGCCAAAAATACCAGGTTTTAAAATAATTTGAGTTAAAACCTATATTTTTAATAAAAATCTCTTCCCTTCTAAATTCAAATAAAAACGATGTTAGTTATTTTAACTCACTCTATACGCGTGGTGCTAGTTAATTTTGCTTGTCTGTAATTTAGTCATGTAATTGTCCAGATAGGGTATTGATACTTGTGACAACAATCAGATTGAAGCGTTAAGCTGTCTATTTAATGGTCAGATTAGTACCAACAATATTTTATTTTAGCAAACAGACAACTTGTTAAATCATTTTTTGCTTGAATTAGTAACCAAAACACGTTCTTCATTGTCAATATGTTCTTGAATATCATCTAAAATATTTTTTCTTGTTGGCATAAAGTAAACCATCCTTTCACTAATAATATAGCAACAACATCAATAAAATTTTAATCCGACATTTTATTGATGTTTTTACTAGCATACTGTTGTTTCTGCCAATTTGACTTGATATATTCTTTAATAAAAAGCGTATTCCTTTCAGTTAGAAGTTCGAACCAGCCAGCTGGTGCTTCCTCAGACATGCAATAATCTGCAAAATCTTTTAAATGCATAATTTCATTTTCAGAAATAAAAGCCAACATGTCACGTAGGGCTTGGCGCTTATCGCCAGTAAAAAGAGCTAAAATAGTGGTGCCCATAAAGGTCCTTCTTTCTAGTGGAATGTTGTGGTGACACCATTAAAGACCTTTATGGGTTTTTCTGTCCACTAATATGTTCAACTTAAATTTTACAATCTACCTTTACAATAAATGAGTTAACTCCAAATCAAAAAATTCTTGTCATCTAATTACTTTCTTGCTGTAATGTCTTATGAACGATTATTAATGGGAAGAGGCCTTATGTACAAAAATATGCGTGTCAATTTGATGAAGAAGGATAATAAACATTATCGATTTTCAAAAACATTCAAAAAATAGGGGATATATCGGACATTGTTTGGTATGACGCCAAACTGTACAACAGACTACAAAACTGATCGACCCACCAAAGTGACATTAGAACAAACAAATGGTAAAGTAACTCGCAAAAAAATTTAAAAAATGTATAAAGTGGACTGTCAAAAATGTAGTATCCCTAAGCTGTATGTTTAAGTATTGACTTTATATACATATTGAAACTCGCGGAAATATTTTAGACGATTCAAAAGTTTACAATTTGTTTGGGAAACTTTTAACAAAGTTATTAACTTTCACTGAGCAGTAATGTAAACTTATTTTGTATCATAAATTATGTTTTTGGGAGAGTTTATATGAAAAAAAGGAATATCAGTCTCATTCAATGGTTTGCAACTGCTTTTTTTGTTTTTTTGATCGGATTAACAATGACATCTCCAGCGAAGGCTGATCAAGCTAATCTTAGTGACGGAACGTATACGGTACCGGTTACGTTACTGAAAGCAGGAAGTAGTTCAACTTCAATTGCAAACAGTTTTTTTACACAAACTGCTAATGTTAAAGTAACTGGGGGCACTTATCAGATTCAGTTACAAACAAGTGGAGCAGATTACATTACATCTGTGACAGTTGGTGGTCAACCCGTACATGAAGAAGACAAATCCGGTTCAAACGCAAATTTGACTGTCAACTTGACAAATCCAAGTGACCTGGTACCAGTTACATTTGGATTACAAGTGCCAGGTCTTGGGACAATGAATCAATCAGCCCAATTTCAATTTAAATGGTCAAGTGCCACAAGGACTCAAGGTTCAACACCTGAAGCAGCGACAAGCAGCAATGCAACAGCTACACCAGCAACACCGGTTAACCCAAGTCAACCAACGACGCCAACAAAGCCGGTTAACCCAAGTCAACCAACGACGCCAACAAAGCCGGTTAACCCAAGTCAACCTAAACATCAATTGGCAGTTAAAACTGCTAAAGCTCAACTTGCTAAAACTAAGGCTCAAATTGCTAAGTATCAAAAGGCTTTGAAAAAAGCCAAAACTACAAAGGCTAAGACTCAAGCTCGTAAAAATTTGAAGAAGGCCGAGACTAGTTTCAGCAAAGCTGAACTTAATTTGGCATTATTAAATAATAATAAAGCCGTAAAAGCTGCACAAACTAAGGTTAATAAGGCTAAGGCTCAAGTCACTAAATACCAAAAGGCTTTGAAGAAAGCTAAGACTACAAAGGCTAAGACTCAAGCTCGTAAAAATTTGAAGAAGGCCAACTCTAGTCTGACAAAAGCTCAAAAAGCATTAACTAAAGTAATTAAAACCAATATCAAGTAATACTTAAACAGTATATCCACTATTTTCACATCCTGACATGGTTAAATTTTATTCTTACCAAAAATGCCACCAGGCATTTTTTTGTTTTAAATCATTAGCGTTATTCAAATTTGGATTGTCGTGCTTACTTTGTTTAGAAGTAATAGCTTTGAATTTTTCAATTTTTCTTTCAGCCATTAATTGCAATTGTTGTGATTGATCCAATAATTTTTGCATTGATTTCAATTGTTCATCTTTTTCTTTAATTTGGGTATCTTTAATTGCTAATTGCTGGTTGAGCAATTCTATTGTATTTATACTCATGTTACCAGTGTTACTAGTAAATTTCTTCTCTCCAAGTTTCTGACTGTTACCACCATCAAAATGTTGTTTTAACAGCAAATATCCCGAGTCACTGACAACTAAGGTTTGTACTCCGCTCCTAGGAACGGTTTGCACATATTTCACTCTAAAGTTTGCATCTAGTTTTTTCCTAACGGCTTGTTTTGATACACCAAACTCGTCAGCAAGTTCTCTAATGGTTTTAGGCATGATTGCCAAACCCCTTTCGGAGTTCGGCAAGTACTTCTTGTCTTGCCTGATCTCTGATTTTTTTATCATGTTCAATCTGCTTTTCAGCCAATGCTTGTTTTTCAGTTGTTCCTAAAGGTAAGCATTTAACTTTGTCAATTGCACGCCACTTTTCTTTATCTGATAATTCATCATTGTGCTGAATGTTAAAGAGTTTTTGACGTTCATCTTGAAATTTTCCTTGAGAAAAATCATTGGCATCTTTCTTTTCAGGTTTCCAAGTAAAAGAATAACCGATAACTGGTTTCCCTCTGCCTTTACCATATTTTTTTCTAATCGTTAGGCCTCTAAAAAGCGGGGTTAATTCTTCTCTAATTGGCTTAATAACTTTTTTATCAACATTTGAAGGACTATTCCAATAACTTTTAGGTATATCAAGCAATTCAAAAAAATCTTCTTTGGAGAAATAAGAATAGCCAGTAGTTCGAAATTGCTTAATTAGACGAAACATTGTTTTAGCGTAACTACTTTTTAAATTTCTAAATTCTGTTAGGGCATAACGAACCCAACTTTCCAAATCGTTTAGTAAGTGCAATGCTTTAGGATAAATTTGGATATCAACATAAGGTTCTTCAGCTTCACCCTTAATTTCAAATTCAGTAAACATAACAAAAAATTCGCGATTTAAGCCACTCTTACTTCTACGGCCAAACCTAAGGCTGAGGATTTTTTGGTATGTATTTTCAATATCATCAATAAAACGTTTATTTGCGGTTGGTTTATAGTTACTAAGCTCTTTTAATTGATCAAAAGAGAAACGAACAGTTTTATTCCCTTGATCTCGCATGCGGGAAACAATTGAAAAGAATAAATTCATCTCAATCGGGGTAAATTTTCTCAAGGGAATAGTATTCAACTCAGGATCATACTTAACTAACTCATTAGACATAATCATCACCTCAAAAGCATATTAAAATAAAAGCACTTTTTTATCAAGTACAGAATTTATAAAGGTACTTGATAAACAGACAAAAGGTACTTGATAAACAGACAAAAGGTACTTGATAAACAGACAAAAGGTACTTGATAAACAGACAAAAGGTACTTGATAAACTTCTATAAGCCTTGGGAGAGTAAGGCTCAAGAGGGGTCTAAAAGAGGTTTAAAAGAGGTTTAAAAGAGGTTTAAAAGAGGTACCACTGTACAAGATCAAAATCTAAAACAAAAATACAAAGGAGTGAGCCCAAAAACAGGCTCACATTAAACTTCATTCGCTACGCTCTTGGCGCCTCACTTCGTTCGTTGCCTACAAAGGAGTGACAAGCCACGTTTATTCGGGCGCTGACGCCCCGAACCCCGTCCAAGCTGAACCAGCTTGACCGCTTTTTCACTCGCCGTTAGGCAGGAAAGCAAAGTCTCTATAAAACTTTGGCTTTCGCCATTTCAGTGTTAAGACTGGTTTAGAGCTGTCAATTCCTTATGCTCCCACGCTACCATTGACAGCTAACAGTTAGTTTTTTTTGAATCTTAACAAGAATCTAACTGCTATATTCCTTTTTAAGGGCCTTATTTCTCGTTTCTAGCGATTTTGAGACTGTTTATATATATTTATACCAAAGAAAAAATAAAAAGCCCTCAGCAGGCTCTTAGAGGGCTAAATGACGAAACCTGGACGACTAATAATATCTTCTTGCTTTTTTTGCAAAACATAAGTGTATAAGGAATCATAAAAATTCCTCTTGATCTCATCAGGTTCATTGACAGAAGCTTCAAACAATTCTTGAATATCAATTTGCCAAGGATCAGTAAGCATTTCATTAATTGGTTTTAATACTTTTTTTCGTCCGTCTTAATGACTCCTAACATCAAAATAATAATTTCAGTTCAGATACACAGTTCTTACAGTTAGTTATTCAAAATTTGTCACCAAGGTTATAAAGATTCTCTGCACAAACCACTTAAAAATTTTTGGCTTAAAACAGTATAATCTGAAACACTTTTTAAGTATTTAAACCATAACAATCTTAGTTAGGTGCAAACATAAATTGAATTAAAAATACAGTCAATTCAACAACAGCAGAAATTGATTTTATGGTTATCAGCGGGCCGAGTGAAACGAGGTCAATGTGCACTTACACCCTTGACAAGTGTCAAGGGTAGATTTAATACCCATTTCGATGGGGATTATTTGTATTAGAAGGCTAGCGCCAACTATAAAAAACCTAGAGTAAACCCTCAAAAACCTAGAGCTGAATATCAAGATTGATCAATCACATTGCGAAGGATCCAATGACTATAAGCAAGACGAGCACTGGGAGTTATCACCCAGGGGTGATTAATTTCAAAAATTTGAATTTCAGTTGCTAAGTAAAGTGGGGTCTTGCCATGATTAAAAGCAAAAACGGGTTGTGGAAAATCAGGCTTACTAGCAACTTGATGAACACTTTGACGAGAGTTCATCTGCCAACGAATTTTTAAGTCTTCACGCGACAATAATTTTGGCAGGTGTGTTTTTTCAATTTGAGCTTGTTGTTGCAACTTTTGTGTAAAGTCTTGTTTAGTCTTGTTTTGGTGCCAATCATCAAACAGCTCATATTTGTTGGTTTTAAAATCTAAATCCATAAGGACAACCTCCTAACCAAAATCAATCTGATCCAGCATCGTTTCGGTACTAGCCTGGTCTAAGCCTAAATAAGCTAAAGTCATCGCCTCACTGGAATGATTGAGCAGATTCATGACTAAGCCAATATTATAATTTGATTGCGTGTAGACGCGATAAGCCCCGGTTTTGCGCATCGTATGGGTCCCTAGATAATTAATGCCTAACAGCTCGCCAACCTTACTCATAATTTTGTAGAACTGTTTTTCCGTGATATGGCGTTCGGGGTGTTGAATGGAAGGAAAGAGCCATTCAGAATCCAGCTGATGATCAAGTAGCCATTGGCGATACAATAAGAGCTCTGTTTGAACTGGTTTAAGGTACAAGGTATTAGGCTTACCCGTTTTTCGATCGTGAATGAACACATTTTGTTTAATAGACCCGTCCGGATTAAAAATGTCGATCTGTTTTAAGCACATGACATCACTGACTCGCAACAGTGTCGCTTTGCCAACTTGAAAAACTGTATAGTTACGTCGGCCAGCTTTAAAGTTATTGAGTAACGTATCTTGAACCTCTTTAAGAACGTTTGAATCTTTGATGGGTAAGACAACTTGTTGCATAGTTTTAGCTCCTTAAAAAATTGATTTTTAGTACAAATTAAAGTACAATATTAAGTACAATGAAAGGGTGGTAAATATGACATTAGCACTAACACAGAGCGATTTTCGCGCTAACCTAAAAAAATATTTAGATCAAGTTAATGACGAAGACGAAACCGTTTATATTGCTCGTTCAAATAGTCGCGCAGTAGCCATCGTTTCACAAGAAAAAATGGACTGGCTAGAAAGAGCATTAAAAGCTAAAGAAGGTTCGTTAGAATATGCAATTGCACGTGATCAGTTAATTAAACGCCATGTTTTACCTGACGATGAAATTGTTGAATCAGATGATGATTATTGGGGTCAGTTTAAATAATGAAAAAACTAAGATTTAAACCACGTGCAACCTTTAATGCTGATCTAAAACGGCTAGCCAGTTTAGACAAATCTATTATTGATGAAGTTCGAGCAGCCATTGACCTGTTGCTTGAGCAACAACAATTACCACCAGAATTTGAAGATCATGAGCTTAATCGACGAATGAGCGGTTATAATGAATTTCACTTACGAGATACCCCGAAAAACAAAACACCAAGCGAAACTAACGATGTCCTGGTGGTTTATATGATTGATAAAGATGAACTAGTCTTAATTGGCATTCGAGTCGGATCGCATGATCGTTTATTTCCTGGTCAAAATCGTTCTAAAAGGTATCGAAAAAATGACAAATAGAAGAAGTTATTTTTATAATATGAAAATAAATAACCCCTAATATCTACATTATAGATATTAGGGGTTATTCTTTCAATGTTTTCGAGGGGGTATTTGTCAAAAAATGGACCCTATTTATAATTTTGTACAAGTTCGAATAGATTATCTTTTATTTTGTTTCGAACTTTTCTAAAGGCTTGTAGTTTTTCTTTTTCTGTTCCAGTGGCTTTTGCAGGGTCGGGTAATGGCCAATGAATACTTGTAGCTTGTGGTGGAATAACTGGACATTTATCTCGTGCATCACCGCATAAAGTAACAATTAGATTAGCTGAATTGAAGTAATTTAAATCAATCAGTTTTGAATACTGCTGACTAATATCGACACCATCTTCTGCCATAACTTGTACTGCATTTTTGTTTAAACCATGCTTTTCTACGCCCGCACTTCTAATTTCAAATTTATCGGAAGGAAAAAGTTCTTTTGCGTATCCTTCGGCCATTTGGCTTCGACATGAATTCCCGGTACAGAGAAAATAGATTTTTTTCATTTGGTTACTCCTTAGAAGCTGTCCAAGATCTATGATTTTTGATATACTTCTATGTAAAAAGCGAGTTTAAGCTATGAAAAATTATCCCAGCAATATTACTCGGCAACAATTT
>NZ_BJDO01000051.1 GCF_005405185.1 Secundilactobacillus hailunensis | reverse complement strand
CAAAATAAAGAAAGGAGCAGTGAGACACTGTAAACCTTATCGGTAAAAAACAGCATTTTTTAATCGGCAAAAAACGACATTTTCACATCGGCGTTGACAGTTGTTCGGGATCACCCCCGCACATGCGGGGAATACTCCGTAACAATGATGCGCTTAATGTAGGTGTTAGGATCACCCCCGCACATGCGGGGAATACTGTTTGGCAAGTAGGAAAGTATTAACCTCTGGAGGATCACCCCCGCACATGCGGGGAATACCTGAACGCGATTCTAAAAAATACAATGTGATTAGGATCACCCCCGCACATGCGGGGAATACCCACCCATTGTTGATGCTAAGTAGGTTCTTAACAGGATCACCCCCGCACATGCGGGGAATACCATAAGCGATTAATGGCCTCCTGACTAGCCTCAGGATCACCCCCGCACATGCGGGGAATACCCTAATTGTGTTAAATACGCGTACAACGCCCAGGGATCACCCCCGCACATGCGGGGAATACTCAGGATCTAAAACCCAGTTACCCTTGGCCATAGGATCACCCCCGCACATGCGGGGAATACCCAACTCATTTAAAGCTCCATAATCAATCATTAGGATCACCCCCGCACATGCGGGGAATACCTGGAACAGCCCGGTCATTATAATACCAGCCTAGGATCACCCCCGCACATGCGGGGAATACCTCTTGAAACCGACTCAAATCGACAATTAACTGGGATCACCCCCGCACATGCGGGGAATACTATCTGCCCCTCGTCAATACCTTTCGCAAAAAAGGGATCACCCCCGCACATGCGGGGAATACCGGGAAACATCGACATAGTCTAGCTCTTTCTTAGGATCACCCCCGCACATGCGGGGAATACTAACTGCTGATGATTTGTTCGGATTGAACATTGGGATCACCCCCGCACATGCGGGGAATACTGAATAAGATTGTTACTTCTCTTTTCTCAATTGGGATCACCCCCGCACATGCGGGGAATACCTCGTGGCCCATGGGGATTAATGGACAAAACCGGGATCACCCCCGCACATGCGGGGAATACAAATATTGTTACTCAATCATTGCAAACTACTGGGGATCACCCCCGCACATGCGGGGAATACCCATCCACTTCCTGTGCCGTGATACCATGCTTAGGATCACCCCCGCACATGCGGGGAATACTTTATGAACGATCAATTAGCTGAAGACTTAACTAGGATCACCCCCGCACATGCGGGGAATACCGCAGAGCCACAGCTAGAGGAAATCGAATATTGGGATCACCCCCGCACATGCGGGGAATACCGGGAATCCCGTCACTGATAGCTGAGTACGATGGGATCACCCCCGCACATGCGGGGAATACCGTTTGATCGGGCTGAGACGGTACCAATTTATGGGATCACCCCCGCACATGCGGGGAATACTCAAGCCAGCAATTGTATCATAATCATCGGTTGGGATCACCCCCGCACATGCGGGGAATACACTAGGAGGCTATCAAAATGGATTTTGAAACAAGGATCACCCCCGCACATGCGGGGAATACGGGTCTTCGCCAAAGATGATACCGGCAACGAAAGGATCACCCCCGCACATGCGGGGAATACCTCCAAATACCTGAAGCTAAATTCTGAATACCAGGATCACCCCCGCACATGCGGGGAATACCGATTGCCAGTTTCAGGTGAGTCATGGCCGTCAGGATCACCCCCGCACATGCGGGGAATACAGCCATCTGGCAAGACCTACACACAGGATGATAGGATCACCCCCGCACATGCGGGGAATACTCGCCAAGTTTCTCAGCCGTCTTTAATCGCATGGGATCACCCCCGCACATGCGGGGAATACTAATTCAAACGACGTTTATGTTTCAGATACTGAGGATCACCCCCGCACATGCGGGGAATACCAAAATCACACCAGTCATGCTAGAATAACTGTAGGATCACCCCCGCACATGCGGGGAATACCTGGAGCAAACAACTTTGACACTGTCCCAACTGGGATCACCCCCGCACATGCGGGGAATACATTCTGGCGGTAACATTGATTGAATCGCGTTTGGGATCACCCCCGCACATGCGGGGAATACTCTTTGCTTACAACACCGCAGGAAATCGTGGTAGGATCACCCCCGCACATGCGGGGAATACCCCCTGGGGCTCTTTTTTTGTGCCATAATTTCAGGATCACCCCCGCACATGCGGGGAATACAGTGATTAAGTACAATTTGACAAAAATAAATAAGGATCACCCCCGCACATGCGGGGAATACACTAAGAAAGTATTTGATACCGTTAAGTCAATCGGGATCACCCCCGCACATGCGGGGAATACTCTTTTTGATGAATTTGATCAGCTTGTGGTTTCGGGATCACCCCCGCACATGCGGGGAATACAAAAATCAGCTTCTAGTGGTATTCAATCGCTCAGGATCACCCCCGCACATGCGGGGAATACAGGGTGTCATCGTCTTTAGGAAACTTGATGACGGGATCACCCCCGCACATGCGGGGAATACAACATGCTGCTGAAATTGCACGATCTAAGAAAGGGATCACCCCCGCACATGCGGGGAATACCGGTTACGGCTACCACAACACCGGGAATTGTTGGGATCACCCCCGCACATGCGGGGAATACTGACTTCTTTACCATTGGATAATGTAATTGCCAGGATCACCCCCGCACATGCGGGGAATACACTAAACAAATCCCACTATAGCAGCATTCTTAAAATCGCAAAACCCGTTTTTTTATGAGTTGCTCTGCTAACTCATAAGTTGCTTGAGCATCCGCCAATGCATTATGTGGATGTTCATTTTTAATTTTATATGTTTCCAACACTGTTTTTAACCGGTAATTATCTAAAAATTGGTTATTTTTTTTCACAACGGGCATCAAATCATAAAAATGATTGGCCAAAATTGACAACCTAGTTTTTCGAAAGCTTGCCGTTAAGAAACTTTCGTCAAAGTGAACGTTGTATCCAATCAGAGGTGAGTCACCAATAAATTTTTGAAGTCCACTTAGGGCATCTTCTAAAGATATACCCTCAGAATTCAATTGTTCTGACGTTAAAGTAGTTAACTTTGTTACGGCTGCCTGAATTTTTTGATTGATGTTAATCAGTTGATAAAATTTTTCAACAGCAATACCGGACGATTTGACAGCACCAATCGCTATTATGTTATCTGTAGCAACATCTAGGCCTGTCGTTTCAATATCAATTGAAACGAACGGTTTTGACTGGATGCTAAGCTGTTGTCCCTCACCACTTTTACTTTCGACCCGTTTCGACATTACCTTTGCTTTATGAAATTTAGCAGCATTGCTGAAACCGTGCTTAATTGGCTTATCTGCAGAAACCAAATGCATCATCAAGGGAATGCCGTCATAATCCACCACTTCTCTATCGGGTCGAGTTGTTTTAAAAGTGTACCCCAGTTCGTTGTTGATATTGTAAACCATAGTTGCCTGTCCGTTACCAATATCTCGCATAATGCGGTTCCACAATTCATCTCTGATTTTAGCAGTTACATTGCCAACATAAACGCCGGTTTGAATTTCCTGATACCACTTTGTCAGATCGCCTCGCAGTGAATTAGACACTTTCGTCAACGTAATTACAATCATATCGGCGCGTCCGCCCTCATTTCTTGATATTGGACACCCATTTTTTGCAGTCCAAGCTTGTCATCCCACAAATTCAGCACATCAACATCTTCTTTAACATCAGTTTCACCTAATAAAGATTTTAAATCCGCTACCATCCTAACCAGCAACTTGCTTTCCTTGAAAGTATCACGCATGGCTAGTCTCGTTTTCGACGCAATATCTTTATCTGCTCCAAATTTTGCGGTGGTTTTAAATGCAATGGGAATAGAGTACTCCGCCTTATAGAGATCAGCAAAATCGTAAACAAATGAAAGGTCATGGCCCGTGTGAACGAATCCCAATCCCGCAGATGCTCCCAAAGCTGATATCACACTATAACTCAACCCATAAAGTGCTTGATGAGCAGCCGTGAGCGCTTTATTAATTGGCGTTCCCGAGTCAAAATCATCGGGATTATATTCCCGACGCGACCAAGCAACTTTTGTTTTCTCGGCTTGATCACGATAAACGCGTCGAACTCTGGCACCCTCCTTTCCCCGGAGTTCTTGCATACTCAGTTTTGACACATCAACATCACCAAAACGCATTTGATACATTTTACGTGCAACTTCAATCCGTGTTTTTGAATTAGAAACAAGTCTTGCCTGAGCCACAAGTAACGATGATGAATGATTCAGTGGCCGTCCGTATGCATATTGGCGCACGCCTTGTTCGCCTGTCCAAACACATCCCATACCGGAAGCACCAATCAGCTCCATCGCGCGATGTGTCACATCCACACCTGGTCCAAGCAATAAGACACTGACAACAGCAGCCGGGACAAAAACTATGCCCCGGCTGTCTGAAACTAATATTGCGCTATCCTGGCGATTTAATTTGGCATGCTCAAGGTAGAGAAATGTTACCCGGTCACGTTCGCGGCCTAATTCAGAAAGTTCTGCTTTCTTGGCGCCAAATTTTTTTGACATTTTATCACCTCTCAGGGATAACCGTCATTAATCCCATCCCAAACGCTTTTTCTCGTCCTAACCCATTGATCAGGGTTTGCTTAAACACTGTCAAATCCTGAATTTGTAACAGTCCTTCAAAGGTCACCCGACTTAGCCGGACACCCCGCCCAGATTTACGATGCAACACTGGATGCTCACGGTTTACAATATCAAACGCTAGATCATCCTGATCTGTTGCGTCAGATAATGCTTGACTAACGAGTTTAAACCCAGCCTTGTCAGCTCGTTGTATTAACCATTTCCGCTGTTGTTCTACTGTGACGTGCGGGTAAACGCGCCCTCGCTTTTCCCCCGTATGACTCACTGCATAGCTTGGATTTGCAGTAAGTCTAAATCGCATCAATTCATCTGGTTGTAACTGATTCAAAAACTGATCATAAGCCTTCGTCATTGCGGTACCAGGAACACCATACCGGGACAGTGCCTGCAGATCCGGTTTGTTTTGACTTAATATCAACAGATATTCACGACCAGCGATTTGGTCTAGTCGCCATAAATGTCGTAGTCGCTCTCCCTGTTTCATCTCTTCAGGGAAACTCTGTTCAACCCAGTCATGATAGGCACCTAAGTGAGTTAAGCTCTTAATTTGTTGACGATTATTATTCGCCTTTTCAACTCTCGATAAAAACATAGGGTCCTCCTTTCTAGATAATATTAAAGACGTCATGATCCGTGCCAGCTGTCGTTTTTTCAAAGCTCTGATTCGTCAACTGAATTCTTTGACTGGCAATTGCTCGAAAACTTAATTGTCGGTGACGCTGATCAAAGGAAATTACGTTGTCCTTCGCTAATCCGCTAGTGTGAAGAGACTTCGGTAAAAGATCAGCATCTGCAATCAAATCGACACTAACAACAGATTCTTTTTTTTGACGTTGAAACCACGTTGATGCCTGCCACTCAAGATTACTTAAGGCCTGTACTGGATTTTCATCAGCAACGGTGTGTAATTTCAACGGACCCGCAGGAACATTTGCACGGCGACCCAAAAACAATTGGAATTTTGGGTGTCTTAATGCATCCGCAAGTTCGTCGATCAATTGTGAATCATCACTGCCCACAGCTGCGACAAAGACGGCATCCTGTAAATAGTCTCGATAAGTGATTTTTCGGGTTCCTTTTTTCCATTCAACTGTTTGGTAATCGGTCAATGTCCGTCCAGGCTGGTCAACTCGTACGGCAAATTTAAGATCGTTCAACGCCGTGATCCGGTTGTCATCGCGTCGGTATCCCATGGCAGCGGCGAGCATTCCGATAACCGCACTCTTTGAAGGATAATCGCTCGAGGTTCGGCGGGAAAACGAGGCCTCATTTCCGTATGATTGTAACGGTGAGTTGAAATTAATCGTTAGTGTTTTCATCCTGCACCGCCTTTTTTAACCCATCGGTGACGCTTTGCAAAAGCTCAGTGACATTAGCGACTTTGTCACCATCGTTGGTATCAAATTTACTTAAGACCACACTTAATTTTGGTGTATCGACAAAATCCTGGCTGGTTTCAAACTCGTTTTCAAATTTTTGAATTGATTTTTTAACATAACCATCTTTTGACTTAACTGGTTCTTCAAAAGCCGAAACAAGGTTCACTGGTGTATCCGTCCGCAAATTAACCATGACATAGCTTGGAAGCGTTTTGTTAGCAAACGTATTTTGCTTACCAGTCGGCATTGTTAATAAAAATTCTTTCACAAACGACACTGCACCAGTGATTGCACTGTCTTGGTCCAGGTTGTAGGCCAATTCGTTAATATTTATGTTTGCGTAACGATAAAGTGTAGAGGAATTGAATTCCAAGCTTCCGAGCATGGCTGCACCAGCGTTATCCTCTGGTTGAAGATCATCCAAGGCCGTGAAGTAATCATACTCCGGGACGATCTCATGTGTTGAAAGTGCATGTGCAACCTGAGCAGATGCATCTACATTTAGTTCCGGATTATCGGCTACCATCCGCCCAAATAAGGCGAGATCTAAAGATTGATCGCCGTTTAACACATTCTTAAGCGCTTTTTTATCAAAAGTATCGTTATTCAGCGCATACTGTGCTAATTTTTCGATTTGGCCATGACTAACAAGTAAAAGTGCACCTGTTGAGTTCGTTTTTTTATCTAATTTAACGCCAGCCGTCTTGAAAAGGTCAGCGGTTTTTTCAGTGGCATCCTCATCACTTAAACTTGAATCTAGTTTAATCAATTCATCTTTCAATAATTTAGCGGCTTCTTTAGTACGAATTCCGGCAGAAACATTTTCTTCCTTAAAGCCTTGTCGAACCGCACGTTTCCAACTTTGTGAGGAAACCCGAGCACGCGTCACGCCCCCATAAAGCGCTGTCTTTGGGGCACCTGTATCGTCACGATTAATGTTGGATGATGGGACGGTTTGAATCACATGAACATCAAGATATAAATTTTTGGTTGTCATTAGTTTTTCTCTCCTTTAGTTTGTGAAGACTCTACATTTGAATAATACTGACGACCCCAAGTAAGTCGCACTTGATTAGCCGATTCATAACTAAATTGAAAATGAAAAAGATCGCCTGCTAGGCGCGCGTAGTCAATCTGTTGGTTTCGTTGACTGGCCTTTAGAATGGACACTAGATGGGTCAGTGAGTTGATGACACTGGTGACGTTAGTTGTAGCTAGTAGCGCTTTGACCCGACGATCAAGAGCAACTTGAATATTCTCATTGAGTCGAAGTTGTGCTAGGGCTTTAAAAAACAACGTGCCTTCCGCCTCATCACCATAAGCTCTTCCATAGACGCAAGCATCTGTCCCTTGCTGATGAATGGCGTAGAGTCGAATTGCTGCAAAAGCGGCAGTTTCAGCGTACGTTGGTTCACCAGTTCTGCTCAACTTAGGGGCAAAAGTCTCTGAAACTATCGCCGGCGTTTCTATTCCCGCCATGATAATTGGCCAGACCGCCTGGGCCTGCGGGCTTTCTAAGGAAACCGCATGGCGCGCACTAGCTAATACTGCTTTATTAGGATTGCCGTGATCATAAAGTTGTTGCAGCATTTTATCAACAGAACCCGTTATTGTTTTTGCCATAAATTAAATCACCCCTCTAAATGTTTTTGAACGTTGTGCCGTAGGTAATTATTTGCCGTAAAAATATTTATTTCTCTACTCTTCTCTTTAGTGGTCACAATAATGCCTGTTATATCTCGTGATGTACTAGTCTGCATAAAAGCTTCGGCCGAATCCAAAACAATCTGTCGCAGCTCATGCTTCCACGCCAATTCTTTAGCGTCTCGATCATCATCGTTTGACAGACTCGCTAGCCAAAGCTTAAACGGTGTGTTCAATTGCTCATAAAAGGTTGCACTTTGTTGACTCGCAAAGGATCGTGCATCAAGATTGCGAATTTGCCCAATAGTGGCCGCGAATTGCCAAAAATCCTTGCCAATTTGTTGCGTCGTGTCAATCATATTTTCAATACGAATTGGCCAACGTTGCGTGCCCTCGGTATCAAACAAGACATCCGCTCTAATCGTTAAATCATCGGTGACCTCAACGACCGGTGCCTGTGACGTTGCATTGCCATCACTAACCAGCACAGCACTTATTAAATTCAAATGTCGATTTTTTTCAATTAACCCTTTGTTTTTAAGTGCGTGTAACCAAGTGACCAACCCTGGTTCCACGCCAGTCACGTTTCCATCAGTTTTTTCAACGTTAATGTACTGCCCAAAATTACGCCACATGGCAATGCCAAGCGACCGAGTACTTTTCACCGCTGGTTTAAGGTCATCGGCACCTCCCTGCGCATCGTGCTTCCAGGTTGACATTGGTTCAACCTTAAACGCATTTTCGCTACTGTACATCGGCAGACCAGCGCTGAAAATAGTTGGCTGCTCATTTTCGTCCCATTCAATGTGTAACAGCCGTGCCCATGCGGTATAAAGACTTGATACATCATCTGGCAAGATCATTTTTTTACGCTCAGTCACGTAGTCATTGATGTTGTCATATTCCCAGACGGGCTTCTGTTGGATATAGTGGTCTTTGGTGTCCTGATTGAACAAAATAAGATTCAGCATTAATGTTTCAAAAACTGACTGTCCCTTTGCAGCCACCGGGTTTAGCTTGTACAACCAGCCAGCAGGTGTCGAAAATTTTTCATCAGTTTCAATTTTGGTTTTATCCGTTACACCAGTAAAGTTTTGATACGTTATCAACCAGCGAGTGAGTTCATCTAAAGCAATTTTGTTTTTTTCATCCTCGGATTTAGGTGTAAATAACGAGGGCGTGTTGTTACTTTCTGAAATCAGTCGATTCATTTGCTTGATTGATACTGTTCCAGAGCCGCTTGCAACCTTTTTCTTAGTCGGAACCAATAGGTCATATTGGTCCGCAGTTACTTGATAAAAAGGCTGTGAGCCAAATAAATCAAATTGCTTTTGGTGTTGATTCAAATATCGAATAACAATTTCAGAAAAATGACCTGCCTGAAACAATTGATGCCACGTCTCTTGTAAATCACTTTGATCGTATTCATCGTCATCAACAGATTGACTAACTTGCAGTGCTTCTTTATCGACATCAAGCCATTCATACGGTTCATCATTCGCATCGAATCGTGAATAAACGGTCGTTAAAATTGCCAGAAAGAACCGAAGAATGGCCAAATCCTGTGACCGCATTTCCCCAGCGAGCTGGCGATAATTTTGTGCCTCCTGAAAAAATTCGGTCAAGGAGACAAGTTTTTCTTGATTCGTGTCTTTCTCAATCACTTTAATCCATGGATCGATAACCAAGTTGAACGATTGTTTACTCATTTTCATCCTCCTTCTCATAACTCAGACCAAATTTTGACGAATAATAAAGTCGCCAATTATCGAGCTGAGCCGTATTTTCTTCATTCAGTGGGAGCGCAAGAGCGCCTCGCAGCCAACGACTCTCCTGCCAATTAGGATAATAGTTACCGGTTTGTGTTTCCAAATCTGAAATAATTTGATCAATCCTATAGCTTGGTGTCACCGCGAGTGGCAACCTCACAACCTGTTGTGCTATTTTGACCGGTGGCACGTTATTGATGTTTTGACCAGTCAACAAGAAATCGCCATTATTCGTGTGTTTAATCAAAATAACTTCTAACGTTTCTTGAATATCACGCACAGCTGCGTTTGCCTTCTGTTCGTCTACGTCAACGCGCCTTTGACCGCGACTTAACCAACCGTGAATGGTTGCGTCGTCATCAGATGCCGATACCGTCAAATTGGGCGCCTCAATCTGAAAAATTTTGGCCTTCTTTTCTTCTTTTTCCAAGTCGGTTTCAAATTTCTCTTGGGCACTGTCAAGACCGTCTACTAGTTTATCCGTTTCAGAATCATAGACCGCTTGCACTAAGCGGGAAATATCATTCGGTAATTCAATTGTTTTAGCCAAATAATGATCTGTTTTCATTAATAAATATTTTTCGTAAATCGATTCATTGGCATCGCCATAATCGCCATAACCATTGATGCCCATAACATACAAGTGTGGATTTTTCAGCTTGATCGACCGCTCAATATCATGACGATGCAAACGCCCAGCACGCTGTAAAATCAGATCCATCGGCGCTATATCTGTATACATGACGTCAAAATCAATATCTAATGATTGTTCCAGTACCTGTGTCCCGATCACAATCATTTTGTCCGGACGTTTAGCATGCTTACCAATCGCGTCCTCCAGTTCTCGTTCCCTTGCAACTCGGTCCGGTGCTAAAAATGCAGAGTGGAGAACCATCAATGGCACATCCTGTGGAACCAGTTGTGCAAGTGTTTGCGCCCGCTTTACCGTGTTCACAATAATGCCAGCAATTCCGCCACCCTGAAGGTTTTCCAAAACTGAGTGAATGACCTCTTCGTCATCTGCCTGAACTCTTGTGACTTGCAGGGAGAGGGCTTTTTGATCGCTTTGACCAGAAAAATCTGTAATTTGTTTAATTTCTTTACCGTCAAAAATACTTAGAAGCGGATAAGCTTGATTATCTTGCCAGTTATCTGGCGCAACGACGTTTTTTTTGAAATGTTTCCCATATTTACCCTTGTAGTATTTTTCAAGCAAAGCATTACGCTTCTTTTTAGGTAGCGTCGCAGACAAAATGACAATTGGCATGTGATAAGCGCCCAACCATTCAACTGCCTTATACAGGTATTGACTCATATAAGCGTCATATGCGTGCACTTCATCAAGAATAACGACCTTGTCGCTTAACCCAAGGTGTTTTAAAAACAAGTGTTTTTGTTTCAAGCCTAAGAGCAAAAAATTATCAATGGTGCCAACCGTAAACTTGCTTAGAATCGATTTTTTACCAGCAAACCAGCTATTAACAACCACTGAACCCAAATCATCGACGTTCGAGGCATTCGGAATTGCCTGATAATCTTCATTAAATGCCGCCTTCCCATGCATTAACTTAATGTCAAAATTATCAGTCTGTGTTTTAGCAAGCTTTTTTAACCACTCTTCTACCCGTTCAAACATCGCATTACTAGTGGCTTGTGTGGGTAATCCCATGAAGATACCATCGCAACCTGTTTTATAGGCTAGCTGTTCTGCTGCAACTAAGGCGATTTCCGTTTTGCCCAGTCCCATCGGAGCTTCGATAATCACCATTCCGGGGTCAGTTGTTTTCTCAATTGCTTCAGTCATGGTCCTTTGAACCGGACGGGCATTGAAACCCCAGCGTTTTTGATAAGGATCCGCTTCAATACCTACCTGAGCAGGTACCCATTCTCCGCTCTGATACCAAGCCGAAATTGCGTTTCTAAAACGGCTACTCATATCAATGTCAGACCACGTTTGGTTCAAACCAATCAAAGGAAATAACGGTGTGTTTTCCGAATCGTCTAACGACTCACTAGAAGCCAGCCAATCCGCCATAATCAGCAGTCCCTCCAGCAATACTGCCTCAGGCTGATTAATATCAGGAATTTCATCGACACTATCATAACCTGAACTGCTCAGGCCATATTTAAATAACTGTTCCTGCACACTTTGCCACGTTTGCTGAATCGTTTTGTCAGCTTCACTTTTGGCCACGTCTACCTGCATATAGTTGGCAGTATAGGTATCGATCTGTTGCGTTTGTGGCGAATCCTCTGGGCGACCGTGGTGCCCGCCAATGATGGCAGTCACTGATTCTGGAACGCCTTGAAAATCTAATAGTGCTTCACCAGCACGCGCATGTTGTGATTTACGAGAATCTGACAAGGTCACATTATCTAAACCCGTAAAACCTTGGCGAATTAGCATTTCTAAAAGTTCCGCGTCAAGGCCTAGATCTCCATCAAACGACCGCTTCGTTTGAAAGGCCGGTGTGGCTTTCCCAATGTCATGCGTAAAGCCTATAAACTTAACAAGTCTTTCCGCGTCCTCTTCGGAAAACTGCTGCGTTAATAATTGTCTTTGCCCAGGACTTAACCAATGATTAAAAAGCCAATTTATCGTACTCTGTGTATCAATGAGATGAGTAATTAGTGGTAACCAGTAATGCTCATCATCCTCGGATCGTTTTTTAGCCCAAAGACTTGTCGCTTGATTCGTTAAAGTAACCAGAACTATCACACTCCTTTATTTCCGATACATGTATCTACGTAATCGACCCTTTACTGCTTTGCTTTTCTAATACGTTTCTTGATCGATAATCATAATATGGAATCAATGGTCTAAAAGTATAAAAAAGCCCTTATTTTTATAATAATTTAAAAGCGGTTTCATTAATAGTCCTATTTGTGATTTTTTATCGTAATCCCAACTCAAACAAAACAACTATGGATCCATACCTAAAAAATATGCGTTTAAATTCTACCAATATTTGCGAGCATCAAAAATCCAATGTCGCTAAAAAATACCCATTGCATCATCGAAAATCAAGCCCTTGGTTTAATTCGTGATGGTCAGGTTGCTCACTCCCCTGTTAAATAATATGGATATAACTAAAGTTAATGTAATTGATAATAAAACTGACGAGGAATAAGTTATGCCAATATATTAAACTGGGAAAGATTAAAGTGGCTAATATATAATTGCCTCGAAAAACACTGCCCAGTTGCCATGAGTGTGCGACTATTATGCTTATTGCGAACGCCATAAAAAATGTTCAACCAGATTAAGAATTATAAGTGTATCACCATGCGCTATGATAAATTGGCGTTTGTCTTCTTGAAAGCCATATACATTTGCCGCTATTTTAGCTTGGCCCAAATAGTTTTTAGATAGGGCCTAAGCTACTACTGATTGTAAGATGATTTTTATTTTAAGCAAACACTCACCTTCAATCTTCAGCAACAACCCAATTAGTATTATCTTAACTCAAGGTATCTCTAATTTCTTTTAATCCTATATTTAACACGGTACCTAATAAAAGTCGACCGTTTAATCCCAGTATTACGGGAAACATCCACATCACTCATGCCGGCTTGATAAAGTTTAAACGCATGCAACAAACGCGGGTCATCTTGGGCATATTGAGGTTTGCGACCATGATATTTACCTTGCTTTTTGGCCAAAGCAATCCCTTGTTGCTGGCGCTCAATAATCCGCTTCCGTTCACTTTCGGCCTGATACTTATACAGTTCAATGATTAAGTTAGTCATCAGTTGACGTAAGTTAGGATCCGCAATCCCCGTCATGGACGGCAAATTCAACACATCTAGGGTGGCACCTTTGTTCTGAATGGTGTTCATAATCTTAGTTAAGTCCTGGTTGTTTCGGCCCAAGCGGTCTAATTCAGTAACCAGGACAATATCGCCTTCACGGATATAGGCCAGCATTTTTTGCAGTTCTGGCCGATTAGTGTTAGCCCCACTTAATTTATCCGTAAATAATTTATCAACGTCTTTTAAAGCCGCTAACTGTCGATCTAAATGTTGCTCCTTGGAACTCACACGCGCATAACCGATTTTAGCCATTTCCAATTCTCCTTTTGGACAGTTCTAATGAACACTTGTAATTCCTAGTATAGCACAGAAATAAAAAAGACCAATAGGGTATACCCTAGTGGCCGTTTTTGATCCATTATCAATGGCTTTTTAAATTAGGGCCTAGTACTTTTGGAATGGAAATACTTTCCAACACCAAAAATTCTAGACCCAATTTTATCAGAACAACTAACGCTAAAATCGGTTTTTCCAGAATGTTGCTCTCTGAAAAAACCGATTTTTAGCATATCGTCAAAGTTTCATGATCATTAGTACAATGGCTCATTGTACTATTCGCCAGCCGCGATCTTTGCCACGTGATGTTCATGAATGGCAATGTAACACAATAACAGCAAAGCTAAACCAGCCGCCGTGTAAAGCACCGTGTTGCTGGCAATCCAGCCAAATTTTGCTACCAAAATTCCGATTAAAGCCGTTGCCAACGTTTCACCGAAGATATACTGGAAGAAACCCATGAAGCCTGTCGACGACCCCACAGCGAACTTTGGCACAGACTCATTGACCATCAGACCCACCAAAGTTAGCGGCGCGTAAATCAAGCTACCCATGATGAGTAATACAATAATAATCGCTAGATGACTGGTGCTAAAGAAGTACGTCGTGAGACAGATCAGTAACCCGATCACACACCCGATACAAACGATCGCCCGCCGATCTTTCAGTAAATCAGAAATGGCCCCCATCAAGATAACGCCTGGAACTGCGGCCAATTCAAAGATACCAACTAACCATTTAGCCGTTCCCGGATCAAAGCCTTTGAATTGCGTCAGGTAACTCGGAATCCAACTCATAATGCCGTAACGGACTAAATATAAGGACATTGACGTCAACGTGATAGCCCAGACAACCTTGTTGGTCAAAATGTACCGAACGAAAATCTGCCACAAAGAGAGATCAGTTAATTCGGCCCTCGTGGCCTGACCATCATCTAAAACGACTTCGTCACCGGTGTACTCGCCGATGCTAGGTAACCCCACCGTTGCCGGACGATCGGCGCCCGCTAAGACAATGAAGATGGCAATGACAATCGAGACAACCGATGCCGTGTAGAAGACGGCCGCAATTGAGTGCGTAAACATCAACGTGGCGATTTGGACCACGGCCACACAGATAAAAGCACCGGCGTTATGCGCCGAAGACCAGACGGCATAGACGGTTCCCCGCCACTTTTTACCCCACCATAGCTGTACGGTTCGCTGGCAGGCCGCCGCACCCATGCCTTGGGCCACCGACATGACCAACATGAGGAGCATCATCACGTAGAGGTTACGCGTGGAGCCCAAGCCAAAGTTCAGGATGGCGGAAATAAAGAGACCGGTGGCCAAATACCACTTCGGATTACTCTTATCACTCAGTGCCCCCATGAACAGCTTGGAAATCCCGTAACCAATCCCAAAACAAGACATAACCAACCCAATATCTGCGGTGGTAAACCCATACGCCTTCATGATGTCATTTTGCTCGGTTGTAAAAATCAAACGAATAATATAATAGCCAATATAACCGATACAAATTGACAACAAAACACCTGTCTGCCGTAAACGATAAGTCCCCACAACTTTTTCAGTAGGAACTTTCACTTTAGCATCTGGTGCGGGCTTCAGAAATGAAAACATAAGCTCATCTCCTATGTAACAAATTGGTAAATCCTTGATACACTTTTAATGTACCACAAGGTTGATTTAACATCAATGTAAGCCCTTACACTTTAAAATAATTTTGTTCATTAGGTAGATTGCAAATTTAATCCGAATTTTTGGACAAATTTGTCAGCATAACCTGATACGGTGTTTGCCAGTCGAGTATTTTAAGCGGTCGCTGGTTAATT
>NZ_BJDO01000050.1 GCF_005405185.1 Secundilactobacillus hailunensis | reverse complement strand
AACCAAGAAAACATGTTTATCCGAATCTTCCAAATCGCTGCTTAGTCCCTATTGCGAATGCCCCTAGAACAAAGGGTTATTTAGTGTACCCAAAATCCATTTAAAGGGTACAAAGTCCCGATATTTCCGATCTCGACCACTCAAATCCCGTAAGCAACAAAGAGCTTCCTCCGAAGAGAAAGCTCTAAATATAATCAAGTCGTTAATCAACACCGTTTGACAAAGACCCTAAAAAACGAAGTGAAATTTCCCCATTCAGGAAACTTAACTTCGTTTTTTCGTATATTATTACTGCTTAACATCCCAATCCTTGGGTGTTAAGTAATTATGAATCTGCTGTGATAATTGATCGATATTGGTGACCTTTAAGGCTGATACCGGTACGATTGTTGAAGCGCCTGCACGCTTTAACTGACCAGCAACGCGCTGAAAGTCTTCTGATTCAGTATCGTTATCGATCAAATCAATTTTATTAACGACACCGATTGCCGGACTGCTGAACATGGTGGAGAAGCCTTCAGGAAAAATCAAGCGGTTATCGTTAACCGCTTGAATAATCACGATCACACTGGCTTCCATTCCCGTAGTGGCAATGTTTGTATACATTCTCCGGTGTTCAATAAACTCACCCGGCGTATCAATGTAGTCTTGAATATATTCAATTGATTGTGTCTTATTGTAATGGT
Organism: Secundilactobacillus hailunensis; assembly: GCF_005405185.1. Classification (GTDB taxonomy): domain Bacteria; phylum Bacillota; class Bacilli; order Lactobacillales; family Lactobacillaceae; genus Secundilactobacillus; species Secundilactobacillus hailunensis. The sequence goes on along the minus strand of NZ_BJDO01000050.1, from coordinate 14,932 downwards.
ACGTCTGATCCGTTAATCGCTGAATGAGCGACGTTTTACCGCACCCAATCGGACCAACAAACATTGGTCGTTTGCCCATTATGCTTACCTCCAAATGATGACATCTTACATAGATAATAATAAATGCATCCACAGTTAATGTGAATGCATTTTTTAAACTGACTCTAAAAATGATGTTACTCATAAACGAGTAATATAAATTGCTATTTGAGTAAAGCGACTTCTAGTAACGAAGCAGCAATACCACCAACGAGTGGTCCACACATTGGAACCCATGCATATTCCCAGTGTGTGCGCCCACGATTAGGTACTGGCAAAATCGTGTATGCCAACCGTGGACCCCAGTCACGAGCTGGGTTCAAGGCGAATCCGGTAGTACTACCAAGTGCAGTACCAACGACGGTGATGACTAACCCAACAATCAGTGGCTTGAGACCTTGAGTAAAGTTACCCAAGTTCAGTAGGATAAAAACAAAGAAGAACGTTGCAATGACTTCTGAAAGAAAGTTCCAAATTGGTGCGCTAATTGCAGGTACAGTTGCGAAGATCCCAACTTGGTTACCTTCCTCTTCGGTCTTAGTTGCCTTAAAGTGCGGATAAAAGTGAATTATCACAATTGCCGCCCCAACAAAGGCTCCTAAAAATTGTCCTAACAGATAAGGAACAACCAAGCTCCACTTAAACAGTCCAGCAACCGCAAAACCAATCGTTACTGCAGGGTTAAGGTGTCCAGCAGACCCCAAAACACCAGCAGTATAAACACCCATGGTTACGGCCAGACCCCAGGAAAGAGATACGTACAGCCAGTTTGCGCCTTGGGCATAAGCCTTGTTCAAGTTAAAACTGGCACCGGTACCTGCACCTAGTGTAATCAGGACCATCGTCCCAAAAAACTCTCCAATAAAACCATTCATGTTTTCACCACGTTTCTTAAGTCTAGTTTGATCCAACAACTAATCATTTTAAAAATGCATCGCATATTGCATCACTATCAGAGCCGCTAAGACCGATTTCATCTTTAATAAAAGCGGTCATACCACCGAACTCGTAGTTGATCAGCGACAGCGGCTGCTCAATGTAATCCAAACTGACAACAGCTAAATCATGGATAGAATTCACGAAACGCTGTCCTAGCTGTTTATTTTTAGCTTCTTGTATCCGCGAGTTGATACGGTCTTTCGAAGCGGAATTGCTGTCTAAGTAATCCTGCAGGTTCCGCTGAGTATTCACTCCCAGTACTGCCAAAAGCAAATAGCTGCAGATGCCTGTCCGATCCTTTCCAGCTGAACAGTGAAATAGGATTCCACCGTCAGTTCGATGATCAAGAATCGCTTGAAAGAATGCACGATAGCCACAAATTGCGTGCGGATCAATTACCATTCTCCGATATGATTGCAACATACGCTCGTAGCCATACTCCGAATCGCGAGCGTATCGAGTATTAATTTCATCCAATGTCGACGTACTAGCCGTGACATCGTCGGGAAAAATGGGCACTTTAAGATAGTTAAATTCAGCGGATAGCTTATCGGGATAAGTCTTGACCTCATCTGGTGAACGCAGATCAATGATCGTCTTCACCCCATAATTTAACAGGTTTTGATTCCCCGTCTCGTTAATATCCGATAAGTACCCTGCACGAATCAATTTATGGTCAATAATTTTTCGATTATCCCGGCCTAGAATACCGCCTAGGTCACGTACATTAAATGCACCCGGGACCGTCAATAAATTCACCATGCCTTACAACCCCAATTTTTTAACCCAATTTGGATCATCTATCAGTGCAGATGCAACACCAGCCAAATCAGCCTGGTTCAGTGCATCGGTTAAAGTGTCGACCGAGTTGATTCCACCAACCGTAATAACCGGACAGTGAACCACTTTAGAGAACATCTTGACGACGTTAGTCACTTCAGGCAATACCAAAGCGGATTGCTTATAGTTCTTTAACGATAAGCTCAAATAATCAATTCCGAGGTGGCTCAACACTGCTGCTAAACCAATCGTGTCACTTAATGATATTCCCTCGGCTTGGTGTTCTTCTGGGCTTAAACGATAGCCAACCACAAAATTTGGTGATAACGACTTGGCTAACTTCACCAGCTTGGTCACTAAGATAGTTGCAAACCGTAAGCGGCCAACCAGATTAACACCGAACTGATCACGCCGGCGGTTGGACATTGGTGACAGGAACTGCTGCAGCAGAAACGAACTTGCCCCGTGCAATTCAACGCCATCAAACCCAGCCTTATAGGCCCGATCCGTTGCGGATAAGAAGTCCTTAATGATGCGGTTAATACCGTCCTCATCTAAGGCAGTCGGCTTTGGAAAGTCACCATAACCAGCAGCAATCGCGCTTGGCGCCACGATTGGTGTACCCGTGGTAGCCTTGGTCGTCATTCGACCGGCGTGGACTAACTGCAAGATGGCCTTAGAACCATCACCGTGAATCGTTGCCGCTAGCTTCGTTAGTCCCGGAATATCTGCATCCCGTGAAACACTCAAAGAGTGCTTACCAGGCTTGCCGTCCTGCGAAACGTACGCAGAACCGACAACGTCCAAACCAACGTCACGTGACCGGCCACGATGAAAAGTGATTGCGCGTTGACTAACCCGGCCATCAGACAGTGCGTTTTGCATATCGAGTGGCGCAAGCACGATGCGATTTTGTAATTCTAATTTGTTACTAATTTTAAACGGTTTCAAAATGGGCGATATGTCCATGCTAATCACTCCTAAGTTTTAGTAATGTTAGGTGTATCAAAGCCTAACATATCACCAAGTGTTGCAATCACTTGCTTTAGAGCCGACTCGACTTCAGATACTTCACCCACGATCACAACTGAGCCGCTAAACCGGTCAATGAAGCCCAGTTTAACATTGCCAGTCTTGGTGGCAATATCGCCAGCAATGATAGAAGTTTCAGCAGGGGTAATGGTCAAGATACCAAGTGCATTTTTAGGTGTTTGGATCCCAAGTTTCTCATAAATATCCGGTGTGGGATTAGCAATAATGTGCGCTAACGTCACCTGCTTACCTGGAACATATTCCTGAATCGTACGTTGAATGTCTCTAGCCAAGGTAACACCCCCTTTTTAAAGTCCTGCGATGCTCATCACATCTTTTGCAATAACAAGCTCTTCATTAGTTGGAATGACTGCAACATGAACCGGAGTGCCATCCGTACTAATTTTCAGAGTCTTTTGGGCATTTTGGGTGATTAACGCTAATCCCCCATAGCCTGATTTACAGTATCATCTTGCAAACCAGATTTGAATGCTCACCGAAGCCGGCTGTAATACCACTGGCTCAGACTAAATAGCGTCCTGGTAAATGGCAGCTAAATCTTCGTCAGTCGGTACAACAGGATTGCCAGGGAACGTAGCATCCTTCTTAGCATTTGCAACAATGGTTGCGCACTTCTTATCGGCTTCACTAGGATCAACACCAAATGCAGTCAATGATGCAGGACAGTGCATCTCACGCATCATTTGTTTGATGTAGTTAGTCAAATGATGAACCGCAATCTTATCGCCCATACCGTGAGCAGCTAAACCAGTCTTGCGAGCAACATCGGCGTACTTCTTCAGTGCTTCAGGACTCTTGCTGGCATTGTAGCTGACAACATAAGGCAACAGAATTGCACATGCTAAGCCATGCGGAACATGGAACTCGGCACCTAATTGGTGGGCAATTGAGTGGCAGATTCCAAGACCGGCATTATTGAAGGCCAAACCGGCTGCACAAGAAGCTTCGTGCACGATCTGACGTTCGTGAACGTCAGTACCATCATTTACACAGCCAACTAAGTGGTGTGCAATGACATCAATGGCCTTTTCAGACAAGGCTTCAGTAATCACGTTAGCATCACGGGCAACTAATGATTCTAGCCCATGAGTCATAACGTCCAAGCCGGAGTAAGCGGATACACTCTTAGGTGCCGTCATAACCAGTTTAGGATCCAAAAGTGCATAGTCTGGTGTCAGATGATCGTCCAAAATAGGGAATTTACGCCCTGCATCAGGATCAGAAATGACACTGGTATTAGTAACTTCTGAACCAGTACCACTAGTGGTTGGAATTGCAAAGAAGCACTTAACTTCTTCGCCCAAAATCTTTTCACCAAAGAACCGAATGGCTTTGGCAGTATCGATTGCTGAACCACCACCAATGGCAACGATAACCGTTGGCTTAACACCGATATACTGCTTAACACCTTCGATAATATTTGGCAGCGGTGGGTTAGGTTTCACATCTGAAAAGATGGAGACTTCGTTAGAACCGTTAACCTTACTAGTAATTTCTTTAAGGGTTGGTGTATTCGGCAGAAACGCGTCACACACCATAAAAATCTTTTCTTTAGAAATCGTTGACAGCTGGTTTAGACTATCAACTCCGGAAAAAATCTTTGTAGGAACTGAAAATGTTTCCATAACTTATTATGCCTCCCATATACGAGTAAAAATACTTCTGGTGGATCGAAACGACGCTGATGTACGCAACAACTATTTCTTCACCAGTGGGTGCTGTTATTAATACTGACGCACCTAAGCGTGCACATTAACAACAGCACCCGTACCAACGTAAGATCATCTAGAATTTGTGAGTGGCTAAAACAGTCTCATGAGTTCATCGACAGTCTTGAAGATTTTTCAATCATTATTTACTGGCTGGTTTCTTATCGCCATCAGTTACGAAATGGGATAGTTCCTCAGCCAAGATCTGCTTGATCTGCTCTTCAACTTTGTCCATGTTAACCCAGCCTCTTCATAAAGGAAGCAACTGTGGCTTCACAGATGGCTTCGTCTTCTTCGACTAAACCGCCACTGACACCAACCGCACCAATGAACTTATCGTTGATCTTCAATGGAATACCGCCTGGGAATGATACTAACTTACCACCCAAGCTGGTTCCCATTTCGTACAATGGGCCACCTGGTTGAATGTCTTTGCTGAAGTCTTTGGTTGGCATCTTCATTGAGAATGCTGACCAAGCCTTCTTAGGAGCCAATTCGCTACTTACTAAGTTAGCATTTGGCATGTGGTAAAGCATCCGCTCTACCCGACCTGAGTCGAGAAAGCAGAACGTTACGCCGACACCTAATTCGTTAGCTTTAGCGATCCCATCATTGATGGCATCTTCCATCCGCTTTTTATCGAAAACTGGATCGGCACTTTGATCTTCTGCCAAAATACCCTTAATAATTTCGCCAATGTGTTCTTCATTCATCGTATTATCCCTCTTTACATGCTTTATATCGCTTGAAAACTTCATCTACTAGATCATTGAGCTGGGCCTCATGATCCTCTGACCGGGCAATGATGTAGAAAAAGTCAGACATGCGATTGACGTATCTTTCTAGTTCTGGGCGAGTCTTGTTCTCCTTTGAGAAGCGAACAAATTGTCGCTCAGCACGCCGACAGACTGTTCGACAAACGTGAAGTTGAGCACCTGCTAAACTCGTTCCGGGTAAAATGAAGCTGGCAACTTTGGGCAGTTCTTCCGTGTACTGATCAATGACTGACTCGAGATACTTGGTATCCTTATCAGTAATTGACTTACTATTTTGCAAGAACTTCTTCGTATCAGATGTGGCAATTTCGCCCTGCAAGAAAAACATCTTATATTCTACTCGTCGTAGAATCTCCTTATTTTTCTCTGAGACACACATCTTCTCTGCCAAGCTGACATTTGCATTTAACTCGTCAAACGAACCGTAAGTTTCAACTCTAGTAGAACCTTTGTCGACTCTCAGCCCATCATACAGGCTGGTCTGTCCTTTATCGCCACCCTTTGTATAGATAGCCAAGAGATCATCCCTTTCAAGAATCAAATGTATCTATAATTCCAACAATTGCGCAATCAACAACATCGCGTTGTGTTCGCTCACCGACGTTAGCTTTACGGGCACCGGCACCATGTACTAGCAGTACGAATTCGCCAACTCCCGCACCGACTGTATCAGCAGCGACTTCCTGAGAACGCGTAGATTTGCCTTCAGCATCAATTGGTTGGACGATCATTAGTTTACGACCGACGAGTGATTTATCCTTTTGAGTTGAAACCACGCTGCCAATCACTTTTGCCATATACAATCTACATCATTCCTAACTTGTAATTGAATGTCTTTGAATCTCGCAATTTCTTCTGCATCAGCAGTTAATCTTTGATCTTGTGTCAATACAACGACGGATTTATCAGCGATGTCGGCTACTGCGGCACGTGATACATATCGACGTCTGAATGAATGGACTGGCCGCTTCGCGTCAACCACGAAGAGTACCGGCCAGTCGCGGATCATCTTAACGGGCAGGAACTTGGCAACTTTCGCAGAGACTTCAAAGCGAAAATTGATATCATATTCAAACCCTTGAGCGATCCACTTTACCCACTCATTTTCGGTGTTCATACTGTATAAATCTTTCAGCAATTGCAATGATATATTCATGATGTCAACGGTTGCATTGTTGACAAAAACCTCAGGACCTGGTGCGCTGGAATTATTGAAATAAGTGATTTGAATAGATTGTGTCTGGCGGTCGCGAATTTTTTTAATAACTTTCGCCATTAATTCATTCACTTAATCACCCCACATTCTCATTCGCACACATTCGATGATTTTACCGGCTGCGTCTGTACCAACGTTAGCATTGACCTCATCTGCATCAACTTCAGCAGTTATTGCCCAATGCTGTTAATGGTTGTTGATAAGAATTAAGCCTTTGGTAAAATGTTTTCAACTTCTGCGTGTGGACGAGGGATGACATATGAGCTAACAACTTCACCAATGTTTTCAGCTGCTGCAACACCGGCATCAACTGCGGCTTTAACGGCACCAACATCGCCACGAACCATAACAGTAACTAATCCGCTACCGATCTTTTCTTGGCCGACCATAGTGACGTTAGCAGCTTTAACCATGGCATCTGCACCTTCAATAGAGGCTACTAAACCTTTAGTTTCGATCATTCCTAATGCATTGTTCATAATTTTTTCCTCCAATTTATTACTTGTCGTTATTATTGTTTCTGTTGTTCTTACTATTGTTTGCTTTATTGTCAGTTGGTTTATTCCCAGTTGACTTTGTGTTCGGCTTCGGACTTGGCTTAGCATTCTGCCGTGAACTTGGTTTCGTGTTAGACCTAGTCGTTGTTGATGAAGACTTCGGCCGTGTAGGCGCAACAGACTCAGACTTCTTGGCAGATTTATTAATTGGGTAAGTGGTCTTCTTTGGTTGAGGCTTGGTGTTACCTAAAATGGCATCATCATCGCCAAGACCTGGAATACCTTCAGCAGGATTAGGAATCACGACTGAACTGATCACGTGATCACCAGCTGCTTCTTTACCAGCTTCAATTGAGACCTGCACCGCAGCAACATCGCCAGTGATACTGATCATTGACCAGCCACTGCCCATGGCACTTTGGATAGGTTGCAATTCAACATCGGCTGTTTTGAGCATTTTATCCGCTACAAAAATCCCGGTTGTTAAACCCTCAACTTCTAGATACCCTAATGATTTCATTCGGTTTCACTCCCTTTGAACAGTTTAAATGGCGTGCCTTTCACCAATCGAGCAGCGTTAGCACCCAGTGCGCGAAGTTGAGCATTATTTTGCATTGGGACGGTGAACAATGGTTCTCGTGGCTGCAGGTTTTTATAGTGCAAGACAACTGATTGCGCATCATACGCTATTCCGACTGCCAGTTTAGAATGAAGCGCTGCTTGATAAGCATTGTCAACTTTGTCACCCTCATTAATGACGGCAACGGAGAGGGGAATTTCCTCTTCTTCGACGCCATTTAATAATTCGGACAGGTTAGTTAAATCCGCTCCCTTTTGGGGGACAGCCAAAACGATCGACGGAATATGACTATCAGTTTCGATCATGACTGAGCCCTTCTTTCACGGGAGTAAGAAATAATTAGCCCCGTTGCCACAGCGTTTCGTGGCCCTTCAATCGAACGAATGTTACCTCGACCGGCAACTAAGCTGTAATGTGATAATTCATCGGTGACGAATTGTGGAATTTCAAAGTCCAATGCTGAACCACCCACAATGACCACGAATGGAATATCACGAATGTTACCTGTTGGGCTCACGTGCTTCAATGCTCGGATAGCGTTTTCAACGAAGACCCGTTTCTTAGCACTTTGGCGCACCATCTTAATCTGTTCAATATTGAGATTATTCGGAACTGGTGTGAAACCATCAGGCTTAACAACAACAACTTTTGCAAAAATATCAGATGGTAACGGTTTTTCGAAGAATTGAACGGAACCGTCTTCGTGACGAATTTGGAATAAATTCTCTACTTTTGCTAACGGATAGCGTTTAATTTCTTCAGCCAAACTTTCGTCATGCAATCCTAACTCGGAATTGATGATCATGGTAACCATGTCACCAGCGCCGGCTAAGTGAATGGCAACGATGTCATTTTGCTTGTTAATGATCGAAGCATCGGTTGAACCGGCACCTAAATCAAGAATGGCAATTGGCTTAGTCGTCCCTGGGGTGGTCAAAGCACCTTGAATCGCAGCTTCAGCTTCAGCACCACCGATTTCAACTTGAACGCCCATTTGAGCGTGGATCAAGTCCGCAATGCGTTGCATCTGCAGGTGGTCTGACTTAACCATCGCAGCGATCCCAACAGCTTGTTCGTTAGAGAACTCACCGGCTAGACCACCTTGAACCTTAACGGGCACGTTGGTATCAACGGCTAGTAAATCTTGAATAGCAATTTGCTTATTCTGTTTACCAGTCAGATCCGCCATGGTTTGACGAACCTTTTCCAGCATACCGCCAACGTTAGTACCAGATTCACCAGTAATATCGGCAATACTGTGGAAATCGCCGACCTTCTTCATGATGGCATCAGCACCACCAGCCACGTCAACGCTTTCACTGCCAGTATCACCCTGAATCTTGATACTCCCAGCAGGAATGATTCTCGCTTTAACATCACCTTCAGGCGTCTTAATGACAACCGCGGAACGGTTGCCAATTAAGGCACGTGAGACAGGCACGATATTTTTAGTTTCTTCCGATGTCAGATTAAACAGCGTTGCAATACCGTATGGGTTGGATAATTGGGAAATGACTCGCCCTTTATCAGCAACTTCAACGGCCGCCAACATGTTAATTGGCACCTTATCGATCAGTGATACTTCATCGACGATTGGAATCCTGTGTTCCAGCCGATTATCAACCAGAACACCATCATCATTTTGAAGAATTGCCGCCGTAATCTTAAAACCAGAATTAACGTACATATTGATCAGCTTAGCAACATCAGCAAAATCAATGCCACCAGGTACCACTACAATGTATGAACGTTTGTGATCGGCTTGTTTAACCAGATCCAATAGTCCAATGGTATATCCGGCACCAATGCCGAGACCGCCTGGAGTATTGGGGTTATGCCCAATCATCGTTGACTCAGTGATAATCGTTTCAGAAATGGTTTCCATCGCCACATCACCAATAACTGGTGTGGCTTCATTTACCCGGATCAGGTCAATATCGTCAATTTCGAACTTCGTGGGTTTAAGCAGCCGGCTGATTGATTCTCGAATACCAGTCATGTTTTGCTTAGTCCCTTTGATGCCAGTCGTTGCCGCTATTCCTGAACCAATAAATTTAATTTGGCCATCATCCGAAACTTCGGCTAAGGCAGTTTCCGTCGATGAGTTCCCGATATCTACACCGATAACTCGTTTCATCGCGTCCACTCCTAACTAGTTATCGCCTTTCAGCTTCTTTCTGGTTTCGTAGTTGTCAGCTGCTTCTTTGAACCAGTTTGAACATACTTTGGCGTTATACTTGTTTAATAATTCATCTGCAATATCCAATAATTCCTGTTTAGTTGACCGGTATGGACGTAATGCACCGTACATTTCCAGTAAACGAGCATCGGGGATCTTGGTTAATTCAGCGGCCCGTTGCATGTTACGTTGAATAGCAGCACGACCGGCACTCTTAGCAATTTGACCTTGCATCCGTAATGTATCTGGTGCAATCCGCAGATCCTTTGGTCCGATCTTGTTGTTTAAGACGTTATCAAAGGTAATGTCCTTTAAATCTTCACCTGATGCTGACTTTACTAAGTCTGGGTGCTTCTTAAATAGTGGATAGTCGCTGGCATCAAGTTCTTTAGATGGCAGACTTGAAGTGTTATCAGTGTCTGTATTAGATGAACTTGAGCTTTGGTTTACTTGTGCACCGAGTTGACTAGCAACTTTTGCGACTAAATCATCAATCTCACTCATTCTGATACCTCCTAATCAAAGTTAACTTCGATTTCTTCAGCAGGTTTACCAACAACAACCTGTTTCGTCTCTTTAATATGCAACAATGCTGAAATAGCTTGGTAAGCCACACGAGCCATTTGGTCGTTGACCGTTGGAACAGGGCTAGGTGACATACTCTTTGCATATTGGGCAGCGTTCTTACCGATCTGACGGTAAGTATCCAACGTCAAAACTGGTGCTTGTGGGAATAATTCCAAGTTTGACAGTGGGTCTTGGTCCTTTTGGTGAATAACAGTTGTACCCTTTGATTGGATACCAATTGCGATTCCAGAACCAGAAAGCTTATCACCTTCAGCGGCACAGAACGAAACATCAGAAGTCCGGTAGACCTTAATGACACGGGCCTTGAGTCCTTCTTCTTCGATCCCTGCGACAAGCTGACGTAAGATATCTTTGTGAGATAATCCGGTCATGTTCTTAGTTAAAACTTCAGCAAAAGCTGGGGCAACCGCAATCACAACTTCGTCTTGAGAGAAACCTTGTTTAGCGACACCGGTATGTTTGAACCAATCCAATTTTTCTTCAGGTACGGCATGATCCAAAGTTGAGCGGTCCTCAGCGGTCTGAGTTCCAGTTGGCGTACCTGCCGTAGCAGTTGCAGCCCCTTTGTCATCTTTGAATGAAATTGGCTTATCAGTCGTCTTAACACCTGATTCAACTAGTACCTGTTTAATAATTCGTTTGAGTAAATCTTCATCAATAGTATTTGACACAGCACTTACCTCCTTAGCTGGCTAGAATTGCATGTGTCCAGGATCCATCGCAAATGGCACATTCTTGATTCGTTCCCATTCATCCTTATCGTTTTGTAGACGATATCCAGTACCAGGGCCTTGGTAATCATTAGGGTTGTTTACAGCTGAAATGATGTTCCAATTCTTGTCGAAGATGGATGATGTTTGCAGGAAGTCACCGCAGACCTTTTGCTTTTGAAGGTCAAGAACAGCTTGAGCAACGTCTTTGAAGCCGGAGTCATTCAAAGCCTTAACGATGTCAATGGCAGTAATACCACGATCAAGTAATTCTTGAGCAGCCTTCATATCTTCAACCATGTTACGATCTGGCATATCCTTTGAACTGTTAGCATAGGTAGCAGCTTCAACTTCTTCATCAGTAATCTTTGGCAGACCTAACTGATCAAAGACAGCTTGGATAGCATGGGCAGCCTTGCTACGAATCTTAATGATATCTTGTTCGTCAACTGGGTGAATCCCACCATTGACAGCCAAATCACGTTCCATGATGTAGTAGTCATCGTAGTCGTAAGCATCAGTGTTAGAACCAGCGAAGGTGTTATCGTAGTTAGGTGTTGATGAGTAACCAGATGAAATGTAGTCAGTACCAGCGATAAATTGACCGATCATACGTTCAGTCCGACGCATATCTGAGTGTGAGAATGATTGGTCACAGCCAGAAGCACATTCGATATCCATCATCATGCATAAGAGGTTTTCACCTAATACTGAACGGATACCTGAAGGAACGGCACCTGGAATACCAATGCAACTAACACCACCGTTTTGCAGGCCTTGAACACCTGAAGCCTTGGTGATAAAGATGCATCGTGATTCAAGGTAAAGCATTGACTTGCCTTCGGTGTAGCCCATCATAACTTCAGAACCTGAACCGGAAGTAAACCGCATCTTCAAACCACGTGAAGCGTAGCAAGATGCCAAGAATCCTTTAGACCATGGTGTATCATCACCATCGGTAAAGACTTGGTCAGTCCCGTAAACAGAAATGGTTTCAGCATAAGCAGTGAAGCCTTTCATACCTAAGTTTAATTCGGTAGCTTCCTCAACAGAGCATTGAGATAAGACACCTGGACGACCAGTTTGAGCACCGACTAACAATGAAATGGCGTTAAATGGAGCGTAACGAGCAACCGCAGTGGTGGTTTCAAGTTCAGGGAACCCACGTTGAGCGGCATCAGCAGCATCAGCGGCAATCAAAACTGGGTTATCACGAACGTTGGTAACGTGAGCTTGGGTAGCTGGTGTACGACGAGCACGCATCTTTTGAACGGCCATGATCATTTCACCGAAGTTCAACTTACTAATAACCTCTTCAGCCTTAGCTGGGGTTAATGATAAGGTAACTTTGATAACATCCTTACGTGAGACATTGGGATCAACTAACATATTAGCAATCTTAGTAGAATCCATGGCCATAACCTTTTCGGCGTTGTCCAATACGATCCCATATTCAGCAATATATGAATCAATCAAATCAAAGTCTTCGCGCTTCTTACCATCAAGTTCAGTCACAACGCCATTTTCAATCTTGATACTTGGCTTTGGATCGTTAGGACCCATCATGGCAACTAAACCTTCGCTAGGCCACTCTTTAACAAAACCATCTTGATGAATGGGACGCTTTTCTAGCATTTCAAATCGTTTTTGTCTTTTCAAGATTTTTGCCCTCCCTACTTAATGTAAGATGGAAAATCAGCAACTGGTTGTTTGCCTAATTCAGCTAATAACTTCAGTCCGACTTCACGGCCGGCCATAACAGCTTGACGAACAGCTCCTGAATCACCACTCATGTGAACCATACCTTCGTTAGAGAAACTGGTACCATGACCTGGTGAAGCAAATGATAAGACGTCTACTGAAGCCGTCTTGATTGCTGTATCAGCCATGACAACACCAATACCTGAAGGCGCGCCACAAACTAAACCATATGCTTTTCCAACAGGTGCACCAAATGCCAAGTGGCATGCGCCCGCTGCACTAGCAGTAAATTGTAATTCCAAATGTCCTGCTGGTGAGTTATAAACATCACCAAAGTGCTTTGGCAGACCATCCAAAGCAACCTGAATCGCTTGACGACAATCTGAAGGATCATAGCCACCGATTAAGATCAAAGACCCATGACCGGCACCGCCTTTAGTATCACGAGGCAATTCAATATCAATTACTTCAGTGTTGGTTGCTTTAACGGCATCGTCCATTGATAAGATCTGTGGACCGGCACCTGAACGAGCACTTAAAATACCAATTACTGAATACTTCTTAGTTAAAGTCAATTTATCCAGTAAAAGTTGATCAACAGCTGGGATAACCATCCCAATTGTGTCACCGATATGACTTGCACCAACGAACTCAGAAATGGAGCTCGTTGAATTTAGAAAATCATTCATGTCTTCCCTCCTGACTTGTTAAGTAATCTCTACTACCTTTAATCAGCAATAAAGGTTAAGTAATTATCGTTCCATTCTCTACTTCTTTTCAGCAGGTGATGGTGTTGTTGGTAAAATCTTTTCAACATCTTGATGCGGACGAGGGATTACGTAACTCGAAACCACTTCGCCAATGTTTTCAGCTGCTGCAACACCTGCTTCTACAGATGCATTAACAGCGCCAACATCGCCACGAACCATAATTGTTACCAGCCCGTGTCCAATTTTCTCCTGTCCAACCAAGTTAACGTTTGCAGCTTTAACCATGGCGTCGGCAGCTTCGATTGACGCAACTAAACCTTTAGTTTCGATTAATCCAAGAGCTTCTTGTCCCATAATTGTATAGCCTCCTTAAGTTTGTGAACTTGTTCGCTTCCATCAATTGAAAGTGCTTTTATTATATGGGATTTTGCTAGCACTATCTTAGAGAATCCTGGTCTTTTTATGATTGATATGAACATCACAAGGTCACAATATTGATACTTTTTGCATTAAAGTATTATTTTCACAATACAACTTGGCATACTGACAGTTTTAAAAAGTAATTATCAAATTTATGTACATCAGCTGGTTTTTTTGGTACTATCTTGTTAATATTCCAAATATTTATTGACTTATATACACATATGTTATAAAAAGTAAGAAAACCTGGAGGTAAACTGATGAAAATATATACGCGACATGGTGACAAAGGTAAGACTCAAATTATTGGGGCATCAATGATCCCTAAAAGTGACAGTCGGGTTGAAGCTTACGGAACAGTCGATGAGCTTAATTCATGGGTCGGTTATACTGCCTCGATCTTAACTAGCAAGACGCAGGAAATGCGTGCTGAACTAGAAGAAATTCAGCAAATTCTATTCGATATTGGCCGAGACTTAGCAACTATTTCAACGGATAAAAAGCACGAGTACGTATTTACCGATGACTTGTCTGCTAAACAAACGAAGTGGCTGGAAGATCTAATTGATAAGTACGTTGCAGCAGCACCGAAGATCGACCGCTTCATTTTACCCGGTGGTTCACCGGAAGCATCCGCCTTTCACGTGGCACGAACGATCACCCGTCGTGCAGAACGCCGAATAGTGGCACTGCAAGAACAAGATAGTATTAATGCCAATACCATGGTATTTATTAATCGCTTGTCCGATTACTTCTTTGCCGCAGCCCGCTACGCTAATGTGAAAAATGGTCAAGACGACATTTTATACCGGAACGGTAACCCAGTGTTCAAATAAATCATAAATGACACCAAAAAAGCTTCGTAATGGTTAAAACAAACCATTACGAAGCTTTTTTGGTCCGATACACAAATAATGTCATTAAATTGATACTTTAACGTGTAGTGCTAGTTTTGTAACATTTGTCGAGTAGCCCATTGATTAAAGCAAATTATATGCAAAAACCCCGCATTTGCGGTAGCTTCTAAGGTGACTA
>NZ_BJDO01000049.1 GCF_005405185.1 Secundilactobacillus hailunensis | reverse complement strand
TACTGGTAAGTTCTATGCCGTCATTCTAGTCGACACTGATATTAAGCCCTTAGCTAAGACCGGTAATCCAGTCGGTATTGATCTGGGGGTTGCTGACTTGATGATCACCTCCGATGGCGTGAAATACCCAACGATTCGCTTTGATAAACGACTCAGTAAAAAGCAGCATTACTGGGAAAAAAGGTTGGCTCGAAGAAGGTTACAAGCCCAGCAAGAAATCGCCTGGGACAAGCATAACAAAGTCAGCGAACCCCGCGAGCTTGCTGACTTTAAGAACTATCAAAAAGCTAAAAGAATGGTCGCTAAGTATGCGGAAAAAATAGCCAACCAGCGTAACAATTACTTAAATACGTTAACTAAAACTTTGGTAGCACAATATGATGTGATTAAAATAGAAGATTTGAAAACCAAGAATCTGCTTAAAAATCACAAACTTGCCAGAGCGATTGCTAACCAAAGCTGGCGGGAATTGCGTCGAATGCTGGAATATAAGTGCGCTTGGTATAGGAAACAGCTAGTCGCTGTAAACCCTAGAAAAACCTCCCAGATTTGTTCAAGTTGTGGCTATGATGATGGTAAGCATACTTTAGATATTAGACAGTGGACCTGTCCTAATTGTGGCGTTAGTCATGATCGAGACATCAATGCCGCAGTTAATATTCTACAAGTGACTGCGTAACTTAGCATCTAAAAGACTATCTGGCATGGAACGTGCCTTAGTAAATAGCCGTAACCGCTGCATGACATTCGGAGAATGCTGTGTAAGTCAGCGGTGTTCCTAGAAGCTCGTTACTTTAGTGACGAGTAGTTCACTATTTAAGGTAAAACAACGACTTTTCCAAAGCTATGCTGACTATCCAGGTAAGCCTGTGCATCACCAGTATGCGCTAAATCAAACGTTCTAACTGGTGCGACATCCAGTTTATTCTTATCAATGATACTTAACAAATCATTGAACCGATCCTCAGTGACGCTGTCGGAACTAAAATCGATCAGATAGGCCCCAGATGGTAGTGTCCCAATTAATCCAAAATTCTTAACGCTCCAGCTACCACCCACGGAACCAGTCAGGCAAAGGATACTGCCTTCGTGCAGGTACTGCAGCGAATCTACCAAGGTTAATTCACCGACTAATTCTAAAACCTTGTCAAATTGGCAATCTGTTTGCAGGTCATTATGACGGTCTTCAATCACACCGTCAAAGCCCACATTAGCCAGCTCATCACTTTTAGCCAAGTTGCGAGTCGTCCCGTAAATTTTAATTCTGGGCGCCATGACCCTAGCCAGTTTAGCAGCTGCTACACCAACTCCACTGGTGGCACCGCGAATCAATAATGAATCAGACCCAGTGATCTTGAGGTTTAATAGTGAACCGTAAGCAGTAAAATAAGTTTCTGGAATCGCTGCTAAATTGGTCCAACTTAATGTCGTTTTTATCGGATAGATACTGTCATTAGGAATCAGTGCATATTCAGCGTAACTCCCATCGAACTCACGACCCATGCCATGCATCAATGTCACCACCGTTTGCCCTTTTGGCAAGCGTTTAGGATCCGTAGTATCTGCAATTTCGCCAACCCCTTCAATGCCTAATATCCGCGGTAAATTAACGGTTGGCGACCAGCCATTTCGCGTAAAGATCTCCGAACGGTTAATCCCAAAACCCTTGATTTTAATTAAGGACCAGCCCGGTTTGACTTTTGGCGTAGGCACCTCGGTCACTTTGAGTACGCCGGCATCGCCCGGTTCATTTAAAACAACAGCCTGCATCTCGAATGCTTCCCTTCCGTTTGCATGACCAATTGCTTACAACAACCCGTTTACCAAGGCAATGTTCCGGCATTTTCCGTAAAGGTACCGGTCGTTTTATCACCCTGTGGTAAACTGGCCATTTTAATGATCTGCGCTGCACCGGTTGCCACGTCCTGCATACCTGCTGGAGCCGGTGCATCTTCTGGACGGCCACCGAAACCAGTAGCTGTCCAGCCTGGATTAACAGAGTTAACGGTAATGTCATCCGCTGCCAGTTCTTTACTGAAGATGATCGTTGCAAAGTTAACGGATGCTTTCGATGATTGATAGCCCAGTGAATTCACTTTATAGAACCGTGAGTTAGGGTCACTAGCCAAGCCCATTGACCCCATGTTGCTGGCCACGTTGATAATTTTAGCCGGCTTGCCCGCCTTTAACAGTGGAATCATCGCCTGAGTAACATCGATCAGGCCAAAATAATTAACATCAAAATCCTGCCGAATCGTATCGGTGCTAAGCTGTGAGGCTGGTTGATGGTGATCCATGGCAATTCCGGCATTATTGATCAAAATGCTAAGATAACCGTAATCGGTCTTGATTTTATCGGCAGCCGTTTTGATCTGTGCTTTATCAGTCACATCTAATTGAATAAAATCAGCTTTGACCCCTGCTGCTTCGAGCTGTTTAACGGCTTTTTCACCGCGTTCTTGATTGCGGGCGCCGATTAATACGTGCTGGCCCTTTTGACCAAGTGCTTGCGCGGTTTCAAATCCAATCCCCTTATCAGCACCGGTAATTAATGTAATGATTTCGTTTTTATCTGACATAATTGAATGCTCCTTATCTATGAATTTCAAAAAAGGTTGTTTAATTAATCTTTTTCGTGAATCCAATCCTCTGCTTTTTGATAAAGACCATCTTCGTCTGCTTTACGGTCGGTCCCTAACAGGTCTTGGCTGATCTTGCCACCAGCATTTAAACGACCATAAGCCAACCAACGGTAACTCTTACGTAGATTAGCGACGTCATCCGGGTTAACTTTAAGCTCTTGACCAGGAATTGCCGGCTGCATTTTATCAGCTTCATCAATTGAGGTTAAATTAACGATCTTCCAATCGCCGTTGCGTTTCTCGACCCGATAAATCAGACGCATATACGATTCGATCACCGCTTCGACGTCATTGACCATCTGCCAGTGGTTAGTGGTTGATGAAAGCTCAACGTAGGCCCGGTCACCATTTTGATGGACGATAGGTGTGCCGAAACGGCCAGTCATTGGCAATGGATTATCAAAATCGACCGGGTGCTTACCTAAAAAGGTTGAAACCGGCCCGCTTTGCCAGCTAGTTGTCACGGTCGCATCAGGAAAATAACAATCAGCGGCTTCTTTAACATGCCGTCCACGATACATCCGTTCCTTTAAAACCAATTGACTAATTGCTTCAAAATCGTTCATTAGTGGCCACGTTCCTTTCAATCAAACGTTATTTTTTAATATTATTGTCAACAATAATAAGTAGTCTATAATTGACAATAATCTACTTTATACTTACACTTGATAGTTGTCAATTATTTACAATCAGCTACTAAAACCCATTTTATTCTACTAAGGAAGTGATGAGATGACATCTAGTAACGACGATGCCCTAGAACTAGAACAGCTATTTACCGATCTCACTCAGGCTATCACCGAAAATCGAACGTTAGCAGAATTTGGCCTGACGCATCTGCAAGCAATGACTTTAAAAAACGTCTACTCACGACAAGGTACCAGTATGAGTCAGCTGGCCGATATCACCGGCATTTCACGCGCCCAGCTGACCCGTTTGATTACCTCACTAGAAAATCGCAGTTTAGTTGAACGGCGCCATAATGAAAATAATCGCCGGATAGTCAACGTTTACGGTACTGAACATGGTAAAACCATCATCCGCGAGCATAGTCAGCTAATTGCCGACCGTATTCGGGCTCACACCGAGACCCTATCAGCAGATGAACAGACTGCCTTGACGCATCATTTGCGAGAAACCATCCGCCTGATGATCAAAGCCGGCATCATTACCCCTGATAAACAATCGCCACTGAATCAGATCCGCGAAAACACGGATAAGTAAATAACGTTAGCGAGGTCTCAAGTCAGAGTCCTGCTAACGTTATTTTTATTTACTGTAAACTATTGGGGATCAATAACCGGTATAATCCCAGGACTTCTGCACCGGAAAGCGGTTCAGGAGAGTCAGCGACTTCTTGGGCAAAATTTAAAATTGCAGCCCCCAGAAACTGGCTGATAAACTGTCGCTTAGAAGCTGGATAATCCCGTAAAATCAGGATCTGCTGTGCGGTACCGCTGAGTACCGACTGAACTGCCTGCTGTGTGCCGCTCCAAGAAACCAGCCTGACCAAGTCTAAATTAGCCTCGATCTCAGACACCACAATTTGGCTGCTGTTCTCAAAGTTGGGTTGCGATAGTGCATCAATTTGCTGCTTAAGATCTTCAATCACGATCAGAAAATGAACCACGATAATGTCCGCTAAATCTTTATAGCGCCGATAGAAAGTCGCTCGCGAGACCCCCGCATCTCGACAAAAGGCTTTAATCTCAATCTGTTTAAAGGGCACGCCAGCCCGGTACTTTTCCAGCACTGCTTGAAATAACTTCTCGTGTGACCGTTGTTTACGCTGATCGATTTTAATTGAATTATTTAAAAATGCTCGCGCCATTTATCTACTGCGACACAAGACCCGTATATGTCTCGTATCTTCCTTTCATGCCATTTTATTGCCCTCTATAATACTCAATGTAGCGTCAAAGTACAAACATCATTATTTTTAATAAAGAGGTCAGAACAATGAAGATCATTACAGTAGAAGAACATTTTGAATCTGCTAAAATTACACAGGAAATTAATCAGGCTGTTGGTAAAGCAGCCATGCCCAACGTCAGCAAAGATATGCTGCATTATATGCAAACTACTCTACCAACTCCCACAATTATGCAGGACGTCACTAAAGACCGAATCGAATTTATGGATAAATTCGACATCGACCAACAGGTTTTGTCATACGGTAATTCATCACCGCAGAACCTTGATCCAAAGGTTGCCGTTAAGCTCTGCCAAGACGCTAACGATGAACTTGCCAAAGCTGTCAAGACTAACCCGACCCGTTTTGGTGCATTAGCAGTACTGCCCGTGGGTGATCCAGCCGCTGCCGCAACGGAACTGAAACGCGCGGTTAATGACCTACATTTCAACGGCGTCCTACTCAAGGGTAACTATCAAAATAAATACTTCGACGACCCCTTCTTCCTCCCAATTTTTGAGATGGCTAGCAAGTTGGACGTTCCAGTTTACTTCCACCCATCATTTATTGCACCAAGCGTAACGCAGCATTACTTTACCAGTGATAACTGGTCTGATGTGGTCACGGGAATCCTGTCATCTGCTGGTTATGGCTGGCACATGGACGTGGGAATTCAAGTCATGCGGATGATTGTTTCTGGCATCTTCGACAAACTGCCTAACTTGAAGCTTGTTTCTGGTCACTGGGGTGAATTAGTCCCAATGTTCTTAGAACGGCTGGACGATGAATTAGATGCTTATGACGGCTTGAAGAAGTCATTCTCTGATTACTACCGCAACAACGTCTATGTCACTCCAAGCGGGATCTTAAGCAAACCGCAGTTGAACTTTTTGCTGGCTGAAATGGGCCCAGAACACCTGATCTATTCCATCGATTACCCCTACAAGCAGCCTAAAAATGGGCGGACATTCCTTGATAATACTGACCTAACACCTGATCAGCTAGAAGCATTTACGCATGGTAACGCCGAAAGAATTTTCCATTTAAACTAAGTCTTAAAGCGAAAGGAATCTAATAAAATGTCACTGAATCCACAACAAATGAAAAACACCAGAAATGAACTACAACAAAATTTTGAACTCAGCGGTTTAACCAAGGAACAAGTTGCCAGTGACCTGCAGATCAGCCTCACCAAATTAGATCACCTATTCACGCTAACCCAAAGCTCACTGAACGATCCTTGGATCCTGCGAAACTACCTGACTGAAAAGGTTGAAGACGCCGGTAAACAGCCCGTTCCCTTCACCGCTTTAGTTGGTGATTGGCACCAGTATTGGTTCTTGGATAGTCAATTGATTGATGCGCGTAAGATGTCGGCGGGAGATAATTAAATTTTAATTATCGTTGGATAGGATTATCCGATTAGATTGCGGTATAATGATGCCGTTCATAAATCTACTAAGGAAGATGACACTTAATGATAAAATCAACACGCATCGTTGCACTGACACTGGCTGCAGGTATGCTCTTACCAATCTTTTCCGCACCGCTAACAGCCAACGCGAAAACCACGTATTTGCCTTCAGCAGTCCGCAGTCATCGCTGGTATCGCTTGACTGACGGTACTTCCGGCGGTTATCATGATAAAACCACTTTTAAGGGTAATCATATGACGGTTGGCCATGGTCATTGGTCGCTGACTGGACTAAAGAAACACAGCAAGTCAACTTACTATGGTCGGCTGCACTATTCAAAAAAATACTCAGAACTGATTAAAGTAAAGATCGTTAGTTCAAAGCACTTTTACTTTGTTCCTAAACACGTTGAAGGTCTTTCTGGTAATTACACTGGTAATGAAGATTTCGGTGCCATTACCTTTAAACGTTAATAATGAATCAACAAACGACTCAATCCTATCTGGATTGAGTCGTTTCTTTATCTTCTATAGTAGCTTTAATCCATAACTAAGGCTAACACCCGGTCCAAGTTTTTTTCAAAATCAACTTGAACCGTTTTCTGGTTAGTTTTTGTCTGTGAGTGAACCGAAATATTCTCACCCAAAACTAGATCAATCAGCAATTGGGCAGTCTGTCGTAAATCCTCTTCGTCCTGAATACTACCTTTCAGTAGTTGAACAATCAGTCCGTGCAGTCCTTGAAATGCTTCAGTAACGGCTGGGTGCTCTCGATATTGAGAGAGTAACCCCAAATTAATTGGGAGTGCCTGCTCTTGGTTACCAAAAACCATGATCAACGCCAGCTTCTTCAACGCAGCCTTACCGCTTTCGCCCACTAAATTCTGATATAAATAGGTCAGTAGTTCCTGCAGACCCTTAGCCATGGTCTTGCCTCGTAAGTCATAGCTATTGTCTGCATAGCGGTACATTGACTGAGGCTGAATATCGAGTTTCTTGGCTACCCGGCTTAACGTCACAGCTTCAAAACCAGATTCTTTTGCAACTTCCACCGCTGCGCCAATCACTAATTCCTCATTTAAAATTCTTTTTTTCACGGTAACCTCTCCTAAAAATTAAAAAAGTGCTTGCTAAACTTAATGATTAAGTTTATCATTAACAACATTAACTTGGCAATTAAGAATTAAACTTATTAATTAAGTTTATCACACTTTAGTCATTAATCCTATCGGAGGTACTACCAACATGACAAAACAACCCATCATCTCTTTAGAAGAACACTTCATTACCCCAGACTTTGAAACTAACATTAAAACCGGTGACACCCCTCAAGCAAAAGCAATTCGCCAAATTTTAGACCGCTGCGAGAATCTTGGTCAAAATCGGATTGACGAAATGGATGCGGCTGGTATTGATCGGCAAATTATTTCGCTCACTGCACCAGCAACCGAAAATATGGATCCTGAAAAAGCCGTTCCGTTGGCTAAAAAGACGAATGATCTTCTCGGCAAAGCATTTCAAAAATATCCAGACCGTTTCGGTGGCTTTGCGACACTGCCAACCAGCGCACCAAAAGAAGCAGCTGCTGAACTAGAACGAACGGTAACTGAATATGGCTTTTCCGGCGCTCTCATCAACGGTACCAGCCAAGGTCGTTACATGGATGATCCTGATTTCGACCCCATCTTCGCTAAAGCTGAAGAATTGAACGTCCCAATCTATTTACACCCGGGACTACCTTCAAAAACGGTTATTGATGAATGTTATCGCGGTAACTTTTCGGAACAGGTCACTGCCCAGTTCAGTTCAGCTGGTTTCGGCTGGCACATCGAAACGGCCATTCACATTATTCACTTGATCTTAGGCGGTGTTTTCGATAAGCACCCGAACTTGAAATTAGTGACCGGCCATTTAGGTGAAGGCTTAATGTTCGCCGTTCAACGATTAGATACCTTATTACCACCCGAAATTTCTAAATTACAGCATCCGGTCAGCTATTACCTGCAGAATAATATCTACTATACGATTTCAGGCTATAATTCTGAACCGCAATTTATGGAACTCTATTCGCAAGTCGGTGCCGACCACATCCTCTTTTCCGTTGACTACCCCTACGTTTCAATGGCAGATACCCGTAAATTCGTTGAAGATTTACCAATTGATCCAAACTCTAAAAACAAGATTTTTAGTACGAATGCTGAAAAACTATTAAGCCGCAATTAATTTTCTACCTTAGGAGGTAATTATTATGACTGAATTAATCATTGATCCAAAACACACCGCTTTCGTTGGCATCGATCTGCACGCTGGTTTGAATCTGCCTTACGTCCCTTACACTTACCAACAAGTGAGCAACAACGCCATTAAGCTCGCTAATGCAGCTGCTAAGGCTGGTGCTTTTATCGATTTGACCCAGATTCCTGTCACTGATGGCAAAGATCGGGTAATGCCTAAAACTGATATGCCGTTGAAGACTGGTAAAGCGCCAATTGCTAAGCCAGAATTATTACCAGAATTAGCTGCAGTCGACGGTGTCCACGTAACCCCTAAAATCGCCTGGAGTGGTTTTTACGGCACTGATTTAGAAATGGAATTACGTCGCCGTTACATTGATACTATCGTTCTCTTTGGGGTTGCCACTGAGTATGGTGTAGATACTACCGCCCGTGACGCCTATGACCGCGGTTACAACCAAATCTTTGTCGAAGACGCCATGACAGCCTGGTCGCAAGAAGCCCAAACTTTTGAAACAGAAACGATCTTCCCTAAAATGGGACAGGTACGGTCAACACAACAAGTAATTGAAGCCTTAAATTAGAATTAAGCTAACATCAATGTTTCACATGAAACATTTTATGGACGAATAAACTTAAAAATACAAAAGACGTATTCTTAGACAGCTCAAAATCTGTCAAAAGAATGCGTCTTTGCTGTTCATTCTAAAAGAGTTCCAATCACATTGTTGCATTATAACTGCCCTCAATTAAATCAGCCAGCTCATCGACTTTTTTAAACTTATCCAATCGCGCGCTGATCCAATGGACTTTAGACATATGATAACCCGGCAAGAATCCCGGCTGAACTTGCAAGATAGAATTCAATTCTGGTTCAACTTTTAAATCAACAACGTCTATTTCATCCGTACCTGATAGACCAAGCTTATTGGCCGGTACGTTCATCACCAGACCAAACCACTTACCATTTGGATGCCGAATGGCAACGTAGTCTGGGAAGTGTTTAAAGGGTTTATCAATTTCTGAATTGTATTCATTTTGACAATATTCAATTAGTTCATCGCGTGTCATGCTACTCACCTCAAGGTCAATTATAGTCATTAAGCTGCTTCTAAGTAACGAAATATTAAACTAAGCGTAACTCATCATTAAACATGATGAGATTGATTTGTGCTTATCGGTCATCCCCTACTAACCCATGCAGCAACGCGGTAAAATAGTAATGTTGAAGGAGTGTGACCATCCATGACTACGACCATCATTGGCTACCCGCATATCGGTCGGCACCTAGAATTGAAGTCTGCCGTTGAAGCTTATCACAAACAGACGATTAGTGCGTCTGAACTAAATCGTGTCGCAGCTCAAACTCGACAGCAAAGCTGGCAAACACAGGCTCAGGCTGGTATTGACTGGCTACCGGTTAATGACTTTTCGTATGAGGATCAATTACTCGACACTGCTGTACTTTTTAATGTTATTCCGCAACGCTTTCGCCAATTGCATTTTTCACCGCTAGACACCTATTTCGCGATGGCATGCGGTACGCAAGCAAACACAACTTTCTTGTCACCGCTAAAGATGGCAACTTGGTTTAACACCCACTATGGTTATTTCATTCCTGAACTAGAGGATCCCACCACTATTCAGCTGGTTGGAACCAAACCCTTTGACGAATTTAAAGAAGCACAACAACTTGGCTATCACGCTCGGCCAACAATTATCGGGCCCTATACATTATTAAAGCTCAGCCGAATCACCAGTACTAAAAAAATTACGGATTACGTGAATCGTCTAGTAACTGCTTACGCCCAATTATTTGATCGTTTTGATCAACTAAATGCTGATTGGCTGCAATTAGATGAACCGGCTTTAGTATTAGCCCCCACAAAAGCCGACTTAGAGCTTTTTAATCAGATATATACCACATTATTACCCCAAAAAGGACGTCTAAAAATATTACTCCAAACTGCTTATGGTGATGTTCGAGAAGCCTATTCTCAATTAACTCAATTAAATTTTGATGGTCTTGGACTAGATTTTATCGATGGTCAGCAAACTGAAGCCTGCATTCAAGACAAGGGGTTCCCAGATAACAAGGTCCTTTTTGCGGGCATCATTAACGGCCGCAATGTGTGGCGCACCAATTATCAAACTTCACTAGACCTATTGCACCGTTTACCAGTTAAACACGTGGTGCTCTCTACCTCGTGTTCGCTCCTTCATCTGCCAATTTCTTTAGCAAATGAACCAGCGCTCCCTAAGACCGTGCGACCCTATCTAGCATTCGCAGAGGAAAAGCTCACTGATTTAGTTGCCATAAACAACTTACTAGCAGGACGCAATCCTGAATTTCTAACGGCTAACCAACGACTGTTCAATCACTCACGCGGTGCTGAAAATGTTCAGGTGACGACCCGACTTCACGCGTTAACCAAGGTTGATTATCACCGCCGACCTGAGCGTAAAAAGCGGCAACGGCGGCAACAGCAGGCTATTCCGTTACCAGTACTGCCAATGACGACAATTGGTTCCTTCCCACAAACTGCAGCCGATAAGCAACGGGTAACGGCCTTCAAACAGGGCCAGCTGACAAAAGCGCAATTCCAAAACGCAACTCATAAACGCTTGCAAGAATGCCTCACGGAACAAACCAAACTTGGACTAGACGTTCTCGTTACTGGTGAATATAGTCGTGATGATATGATCAGTTACTTTGATCATCAACTCAGCGGGTTTTTGTTTACAAAGCATGCTTGGATTCAGACCTTCGGCACCTATTGTGCGCAACCGCCGATTATCTGGGGCGACATTGCCTGGACACATCCGATAACCGTCACAGAAACCGTTGCCGCTCAGCGCTTAACAACACGTCCTGTAAAAGGGGTGCTGACCGGTCCTTTGACTTTAGTTAATTGGGCTTATCCGCGTGAGGACGTTTCCTTACGGATAAGTGCTACTCAAATCGCGCTGGCGTTACAAGATGAAGCACATGCTCTAGAAGAGCACAACATTCACATCATTCAATTTGATGAACCGGCTTTTCGCAGTCACTTACCGCTACGTCAGAGCGATTGGTACACGAACTATTTCAACTGGGCAATTGCAGTTATTCGACTCGTCGCAAGCCACCTACAGCCAACCACCCGATTTCATATTCATATGTGCTATCAGCAGTATACGGATATTTTAGACGTACTGGATCAGTTGGATGCGGATGCACTATCGTTGTCTGCAACGGATCCAGCGCTGTTAGACGCGTTACATAACGCCCATTTTGCCACCCCAGTAGGGTTAGGGATGTTCGATACCGCTCAATTTAAAGTGCCTACAAAAGCCGTAATGGTGGCAAAATTACAAGCTGCTATTGCGCAACTTGGACCAACACGTATCTGGGTCAATCCAGATTGCGGGTTAAAACTATTGGATGAACCGGGCGCGCTGACTGGTTTGGCCCGAATGGTGCAGGCAACGAAACAAGTCCGGAACACAATTTAATTTCAGTTCACTGGTATCACTGATACGTTAAGCAGTATAATGTTTATTTGGTGCGTGATTTTACAACCATCTAAAAATCTCAACAATATCAAATAATTAATCAATTAGGAGTTTTCCAATGACCAAACCAATGAACAAAGTTTTAAAAGCTCAATTTTTCGTCGATGATTTATCCGATGATCAAAAAAATGTCATCACTAATATCAACGACTATATCAAGCAAGGTCTGACCGGTAAGCAGTCCTCCGTTGCCATTATTGAAGGGGCCGCGGGAACCGGCAAGTCGGTTGTTTTGATGGAACTGGTGCGTCAGTATATGACTGATAAGCGCTATAAGACCTCACTGGTGGTCAACCATCCCGAATTGTACAAGGCTTACCGTGAAATGGGTACTGCCATTCCTAATATGAACGTCAGCACCATTCGGCGGCCCACATCCCTGATCAACTACGCGCAAAAAAATCACGAAAAATATGACATTATCTTTGTTGATGAAGCGCATCTGCTCTATTCCAAATCAGAACCCTACGCTCATTATCGCGGTCAAAACCAACTAACAGATCTGATGAATTTAGCCAAAGTAGTGGTCGTTGTGTACGATTTTGAACAGGTTTTCCAATCCAAAATGTACTGGGATAAGGACCTGCTCTTTAAAACCATCGGTAACCACCCTTACAAACGGTTTGAGATGAACTTCCAGTATCGGATGGTCGCCAGTGATGAGCAAGTCACCTGGATGAACGATTTAACTGAAGAAAAAAAATCAAACCATTCCCTCGCAACAGTGACTTCGAATTCAAGGTCTACGATAAAGCTGGCGAGATGTTTGAGAAAATTAAGGCGCGTAACAAAGAATACGGTATGAGCCGCATGGTTGCCACATCCGGTTTTCCACGCATTGATGGTCGCCATAACGTTGAAATGGATACCTTTAACCTGCCTTGGGACGAATGGGATCCACAACGCACACCATGGGCTAAACGGGAAGGTTCAATTACCCAAGTTGGTACGATTTATACCTTACAAGGTTTTGACCTAAATTACGTCGGCATGGTTATCGGACCGTCATTTGGCTATGATAAAAAGACCGATACTATGACCGTTATTCCGGAAAAGTATTCCCACAAGGAAGTTTTCAAGAAACGCAAAGATATCAAGTTTACGCGTGACGAATATAAAGCGTTTATCGCTAATGTTTTGAACGTTTTAATCAAGCGTGGTAAGTATGGTCTCTACCTGACTGCTTATGATGATGCTTTACGGGCACGGTTATTGGAATTGAATGAAACAGGTAAATAATTGTACTAAAAAGACGCAGCGCTTATCTAATAGATAAACGCTACGTCTTTTCAATCGCTATTTAATCCAAGCATTTGCCCGGTCGTAAACCGGCTTGACCGTTTCGGGTTTATCCGAACCGATTCCATCTTGGCCAATTTTACCCCCGGCTTTAATGCGGGTGTAGGCCAGGTACCGATAAGAAGTCCGAAGACTCTTAGCTAATTTGACGTCAATGTGCAGGTCAACACCGGGAATCTCAGGGGCAATCGTGTCAGCTTCATTAATGGCACTCATATCGCTGATTTTCCATTTGCCGTTGCGTTTTTCGACACAGTAGATCAGGCGCATAAACGATTCAACAATGGCAATGTTGCCGTCCAGATCGACCCAGTGCTTCGTCGTAGAAGGCAGCTCAGCGTAGGCCCGGTTACCATTCAAATGAACGATTGGTGCAGCGTAGCGACCAACTAACGGCAATGTAGTGGCATAGTCAACGGGACGCTGACCAATAAAGGTCTTGCGGGCGTTACCTTTAGACCAGCTGGTAGTTACCGTGCCATCTTCCCAATAACAGTTGGCCAGCTCGTCATCAAGGCCGCGGCCACGAGCTTGGCGTTCCCATAATACTAATTGACTGATTTCTTCGATATCTGACATAATTTTTCCTCCTAAAATTTAAATTCAAGGTTCATCAACTAATCAATAATACCGCGCGCAACGATTTTCGGATTCAAGAACCAGTAATCATGATAGTCGCCTACCAAGGCACTAAATGGCACCGGTTCAATATTATGGTCGATCATATATTGCAGTAGATAATTACGAATGATCCAGTTATCATCAATGCGGCGGGGATGCATATCAATACATTGGGCGATCACATCCGCTGTAGTCCCAAGTGCAGCCGCAATCTCAGTTAAACTAAGACCGCTCCGTTTAATATTTTCTTTAAATTCCTGACGCGATGCTTTGGTTTGTGCTGGTGTTAGAGACATATTAACCTCCGTGTGGTAAAATAATCTTGTAAATACAAGCTACAGAATATGCGTATTTTAAAAGATTGTCAACAATAAACTTGTAATTTTAATTAAAAAGTCACTCCTTTATTGTCAGTGATGATTAAACCAATCATGGAGGATCCAAATGAATTTAGGAACAGATAACGAATTGGTAGAACAGCTCTTCCAGGTGACTCGTGAAGAGAAAAAATTTATTCAACGCGAATTAAAACAGTATGGGCTCAATGTTTTACAGGCACAGGCCTTGAATTTCATCGCCAATAATCCAGGATCGATTCAAAAGGAACTATCCCGCTACCTCGGTAAACAAGAAGCCTCAACGACCAATATCTTGAAGGTTCTCGAAACACAGCAGCTGGTTATCCGTCGTGTTGCAGCCGATAATGAGCGACGCAAGAAGTTGTATTTATCCCCTGCTGGTCAAGAGTTAGTCCAATCTGTCCACAACGTGTTCATTGAGTTAGAGCAACGGGTCAGTGCGCCGTTGGATGATGAGGAGAAACAGGCGATGCTAGTCCTGTTACATCGAATCAATCGGCAGGCTAATTTTAGGCATTAGTAGTGATTAAAATTAGAGACTAAAAATCACCACATTGAAGAATTCTAACGTGGTGATTTTTTAAATATTTGGGGCTATAAATACCTTAACAGCCGCTTTTAAACGCAATTGAATATACCATTATCAGAGGTGAATTTCACTAAATACAATGGTATTTGCCGGAACTATTCTTCAAATAAACGAACGCCAGCTCCCAGCGAAATTAGCACAATCATCAGGTGATACTCATCAATCAAGTCCGCAGCAATGAGTGGCTTCACGATACTTGCACCACCCATGATCCAAATCGCTTTACCGGTTTGCTGCCGCAACTGCTCGATTAACTTAGTGACAGATTGCGACACAAAAGTACCGTAACTGCCGTCGTTCTGGCTTTTATCAGGTATTTCTTGCCCGATACAGACCATTTACACCTTATTGTCAGAAATCAATTTCCCGTGATCATAATAAACCTCATCATCCGCAGTGATCTTCCTCACCACCTTGGCTGGTGTCCCCATCACAATCACGTTAGCGGGAATGTCTTTCGTAACCAATGAGCCGGCAGCAATAATTGAATTGTCCCCAATGTGGACCCCTTGCAAAACGGTTACGTTGGCTGCCAGCCACACGTTTTTGCCGATATGAACCGGGTAATTACACCCGTATCCCTCCGCCCGTAAAGTCGGTGATACCGGGTGCGAAGCCGCGATGATGGTCACGTTAGGCGCAATCATGGTGCCAGCACCGATATAGATCTGCGCATCATCTACAAACGTACAGTTAAAATTAACGTAGACCTTTTCACCCAAATGGACATGGTGGCCACCCCACATCGCATGATAAGGGGCCTGAATATAAGCATTATCACCAACTTCAGCAAATATCTGCTTTAAAATCTGTTGTTTTTTCTGTTCGGCAGCTTTCGTGTACCCCAGTTGGTTAAAGGTTTCCATCAACTGTAGATACTCCTGGTAGTGAGAATCGCTATCTGAGCTATCCTGAACACGATACAATTTTCCGGAATTTAAAATCTCTTCAAAATCAGCCATGTTTTTTCCTCCATAAACAAACTGTAATCACATCACTTATGATACGGACTGCCTTCATTGATCATAAACGCCCGGTAGATCTGCTCAGTTAACACTAACCGCATCAGCTGATGGGGCAACGTAAAGCGACCAAATGAGATCTGGGTATCCGCCCGCTTCAAAACTTCTGGTGCTAACCCCAATGATCCGCCAATCACAAACGTAAGGTCTGAATGGCCATAAGTCGTCAGGTCCTTAATTTCCTTCGCAAATTCTTCCGATGAACGCTCCTTCCCTAAAATAGCTAACGCATAGACGTATTCCCGATCTTTGATTTTTGATAAAATTCGCTGTCCCTCTTTTTGCATCACCTGAGCCATCTCAGCGTTACTTAAACTTTCAGGTGCTTTTTCGTCAGGAACTTCCACGATTTGGAATTTACAAAACCGCGATAACCGTTTAGCGTATTCCGCAATCCCCTGTTTAAAATATTTCTCCTTTAATTTTCCCACTACGACTAGCTTAATGTTCATAACTTTTCCCTCTTTTTAAGTTGTCCACAAAGTTATCCACAGGCTATGCCACCTAATTTATTTTCCTTTGTGGCCTAATTTTTATGGCCTAATACTAAATATTCATTTTCAATGCATACGACTTCCTAGCTCTTATTGTACCAATGTAAACGCCGTCATACCAACGTTTTATTAAAAATCGGTTAAACCAGTTTCCAACTTATCCACAGCCTGTTCATAATTTTCGAGACACGCCTGGAAGAATTCAGCTATCACGGTATTTTGACTAGCTTAAATCTTATCCACAAAGTTATCCACAGGTTCATAAAAATTTATTGAACTCCGAATTTTCCACAGCTAAAACGCTTTCGTTATTCGACTGCTATCTGCTGTCCTGCCCATAAAACTACCTTTATCAACCTGTTCATAAATCGAACATTCGTCTTTTTGGGTCTTTGTCAAACGGTGTTGATTAACGACTTGATTATATTTAGAGCTTTCTCTTCGGAGGAAGCTCTTTGTTGCTTACGGGATTTGAGTGGTCGAGATCGGAAATATCGGGACTTTGTACCCTTTAAATGGATTTTGGGTACACTAAATAACCCTTTGTTCTAGGGGCATTCGCAATAGGGACTAAGCAGCGATTTGGAAGATTCGGATAAACATGTTTTCTTGGTT
>NZ_BJDO01000048.1 GCF_005405185.1 Secundilactobacillus hailunensis | reverse complement strand
CCTCCAAATTTGAGATGCGTTTATTTTACCGTAAAAAAATGTTGGAAAACCGACATTTTCTAATCGGTATTTTCCAACATTTTACAACCGTTGCTGACATATTAATAAGCAATCAACTTAATTAAAATACTGATATTACTCCTCAATTGAATTATTTTGTTGAAAATTTTGACAATATTAATTAAACTTAATTTAAAATAATCTCTTATTTATACCAAATAAGGAAGATAACTCATATAGATGTAAGCAGCAAAACTGTCATTTCTATTGTCTACTCCTCCTAACGTCACCGATACAGGCTTCAACACCGATATCCGATGATGTTAGGAGGTTTCTTTATCCAAACTATTTTTCAGAATAGTTTAAGCTACATAGTTAATTAGCAGGTTAAGCAGGAGGCGACACTCATTGAAACAATCCCCAAAGTTCATTGTTTATAATCACGCCTTAGTAATCAAGGATAACCAATTGATAAATCGAAAATTCATTGTGATTAAATTCTCAGACGGTCAGATTAAATTCACCGATTTTCATAAATATATAAAATCCCGTAATAACACTGTTCGTAGCATCAGTGATGATGGTAACCGGCGCTTTGATTTTGTGGTTAAAATGCTCAATTATGTTTTTTTCAACCGTCAGCTATCTAAACTAGACAATTTAACGGTCCCACTTATTCAGGATTTCTTTAATCTTTATGGTCAAGGTGAATTACCGGGTGATTCCCGTGGTCGGGCAAAGTCTACGGTTGAAGCTTGTATCAGTGCTGTGATGGACTTTTTGGAGTTATTTATTAAACACCGGAAACGGTACTGTTCATTAAGAATTGATGACTTCTACAAACTCGTGCCGTTCCGCGACAAACGGGGAATGACTCGGCAGAAAAAAGTGCCGGTTTTTGATGTTCTTTACAGCGAAAATCGACGTCATATTTTTCGGGATATGCCTAATTCAGCGTTTGAAATGCTGTTTGAACACATCGCCGCATATCACAAGGAAATCCTCATGCTAGTTTCCCTATCAGCTTTTGCTGGTTTGCGACCAGCAGAAGCCTGCAACGTCAGACGGACTGATAGTCCGCTCGGTATCGGGCTGATTTTTTCAACATACGAGGGTGAAGTTGAAAAAGTGCAAATCGATCTGCGCCATGAATTATGTTTACGTAGTGATCTGAAATCAACCGGCAGGATCAAGAAAGAACGACTGCAAACTGTGCCGTTGATGTTTACTGATGCCTTCGTCGAAAGCTACAACAATTACATGGCTTATTTAACCGGTAAGCAGTATGAGAGCGATTTCGGTGCCTTGAGCATCAATAAACAGGGCAGGGCATTAACCTATGACTCTTACTATCAAAAATTCAGGACCATCATCAAAAAAGAAATGATTCCAAAATATTTGGCTAGTGGAGATGATGAAACTGTCATGTATGGACATTTATTGCTGGAGAACAATATTTCGCCCCATGTCTTCCGGCACTGGTTTACGGTACAGCTGGTGCTGGCAGGAGTGGATAATGTAGCAGAACTAATGGCAGCACGCGGTGACAGTTCTCCGGACAGTTCTTTAGTTTATCTACAAAACAAGGGCGAACTAGAAAAACAGTACCGCAAGGTCAGCTCCCACATGTTTGATTACTTCAGCTGGGCAGCCCAAGAAAAGAATAGAAACGAAGGTGAACGTGATTGATTTAATTGATTTTTTTAGTGCCATATTAAAGCAGGCTGATTTAGATCCCAATGATCTCACTCAACGCCAGCGTTTAATAGCATTCCTTCAAAACAACAACTGGTTTGGCTCCAAACCCCAGTTAACTGGTGAACAGGTAGTTTTAACCCGAGCACAAGTCGACTTGCTTAAACAGCCAATCTTAGCATTTTTAACACCTTCGGATAACAATGAGAATGATCGTATGCAGGCACTTTTTACCGCCAAGTTCCCCGAAACTGCGGCAAAGTTTAGTCACTTTTCTGAGCTAACCTCACTTTCTGCTGAAGCCCAATTCTACCTGCAAGATTTTCTGCTCTACAACCTGCATAAAGACCTTTTTTTGATGTCCGATGGAGAAATATCAGCGCTGTTAAAAAGCGCTACAGAAGAACTTATCAAGGCTCATGGGGATTCGCTGACTTTTTTCTTATCCTGGTTAAAGTCCCAGCAACGAACCGCTTATCATAACGAATACGTGATGAAGAACCGTTACACACTAGGTGAGAAGAACGAAGCCTATGACTTTGATGAATACCTGCAATTATTGTTCTATCTGTTTAATAGCGACTATATTCAAGACAATGATATGTATCAGTTGGCAGCGGAATCGAAAAACTATGCCGATACTTGGCTGTTCCTAGCCTTGCATTTTATTTGTTCGCTGCGAATGACCGATTTAGTGCGGATTACCCATCCCACACTACCGGAACCAGCGGAGCAGGTGCTCGATGAAGTAAATGCTGGAATTTTTTCAGATAAAAATGCCAGGTATGTGCTGCTGTCAATTACAGAGCGTCTTTGTATGCTGCCATTAACACCCCAAAAAACGTCCGCTCATCAAAATATAGCGCAGATCAAGTTCACAGTACCTGAGAGCTGTGAAGTCCATATCGGTACCTTATTTGCACTCTGTGAAGCTCACTATCAACTGAGTGGAAAAACAGAAGAACCCCTGATTCGTAAAATTGCTGATTATGACCGTATCTCACGCTACATGGGCGATGAAATTGGTTCTTTATTCTTGGAATCCAACTTTCATTCCCGGTCAGCCAATAAGTCATATCTGCAATCAGTATATATGTTAGCTGACGATATTTTAGCAACCGAAACAGCAGGACCAAAGGTTAAAGGATACATACTAGCAGCGCTGGCACGAAGTCATAAGGGATCGTATGGCAAGTTTGCAGAAACCACTGCCGTCTATCTTAAAGACGCTAAAATGAGTGGCCTATCAGCTGAATTTGTAGCCAAAGAACTATTTGAACGTGGTGTCTTGTCTTTTATTCCTTCGATGCTGCTAAAAATGGTAACGCATGGGGAATACAATAACTTATCAGTTTCAAAGCAAACCGAATTAATTCAACAACTAGACCTAACGCCGGCAGAAGTGGAAGGGACGGTTGGGTTGGTCTCAAAAGCCCAACGACAAGCGCAAACAGTAGTGCAACAACTGATCAGTGAAGAATTGAGTGAAGAAGACATTTTGGCAATTTTGCACCGTATTGGTTCCGGTCACGCGTTTTCAAAACAGGCTGAGAGCCTTTGTTTGATGTCAGCCTGCAATAAACTTTGTCCTTACAATCAGCGAGCACAATGCGTTGGCTGCCCTTTTGAAATCAAAACAAAATCAACAATGCTACTGCTAATCAGCGAGTACAAGCGTTTGCTAAAGCTCTATAAACAATCCGAAACGCCACTAGAAAAAGCTAAAAATAAGAAATTACTCTCAGAGACAATCGTACCGTGTTTAGACGAAGTCCTTTCGTGTTTGAAGAATGGTTATGATGCCCAAGTTTACGAAGCTTACGAGGCTTTAATCAAGGAGGAAATCCGATGAACGAAATGAGCGCAGTAGATAATTCGCTTTTTGAAACGTTTTTAAGTGTCGAGGAACTTAGTGACGCCAACCTAACTGAAGCAAAAACGATTTTTCAAAACTTTTGTGATAACGGAATTTTCCTTGATTGTCATTTTGACGACACCAAGTGGAACTCAACTGATGAATATTCGCGAGTCGGGCTGAATTTTAATTTCAATCAGCTCGCTTATAATCGCTCATACCGCAGTTTATTTGGCTTACAGTACCAAAGCTTCGTGAATTACGTAAAGGTCTACGTCACCTATACTTTGGGAAAGAATGTTTTAAAAACTTTGCAGTCCGTAGTTAATGACCTAAAGCGGCTCATAAGGACCAATCTTACTGACTTAATTAACGGAGATGCCGATATAAAGTTCTCAGTTCCTAGTCTTTGCATTGATTTCCTGGCGTTATTACCAACTACCGAAGACAACGAAGACTTTGAACAATTATTGGAAATACTAGATACCTATATTTCCATTAACCATCAGAATAACGCCAAGCAGCAACGCCAACTGGCTCAATTTGATAGTTATTTCATGTTTAACGATATTCTTAATGATTACTGGGCAGGAGAAATTGCCGAAAACACACGCATGTTCTTCTACCCCTTATATCTTTGGTGGCAGGTAACTGGGGTTATTCCGTTAAGACCGAAAGAATTTATCCTGACACGCCGGGACTGTCTTAATAAGACTGATGGCAAGTACTACCTGACCTTGCAGCGTAATAACTTAAAGGGTAACAAGAAAAGCGTTGCCTACAAGCTCTCCAAGGATTACTACCCGGTAACTTATCAGATCCCTGATAAATTAGCTAAAGAGTTTGTCCGATATTTATCTTTCACTGAAAAGTTTGAACATACCGATATCAATACGCTGTTTGTGTCAGATACTCATTATAAACACTGGAACCAGCGAAAACATAGTAACAGCCGTTTCTTAACGTACATCAATATGAACACCATCATGCGCTACTTTTTCCACGACGTGATTGAAGGAAAATATGGCTTAAAAACGGTTTATAACACATCTAACAGCCATCTGGATAAAAACGAAATCAGTTATCTCCACTTAGGGGACACTAGACATTTGGCGCTGATCAATATCATGGCAGAAGGCGGTACTCCTGTAACAGCCATGCTACTGGCAGGTCACGATAACATTGAAATGTCAGCACACTACTACTCTAATATTACTAATTTGATTGAATGCCAAACGTATCGTCAATATCGTTTGATCACAAAAGGTGAAGTTCACTATGAAGTTAGCACTAAAAAAGCGCCTATCGCAACTAAGCGTGCTTTTGAAAAACTGGCTAACGGCGGGCGCTGCTATTCCGAAAAATATAAGCAGGGTGATATGACCGACTGCTTGGGAGCCGTTGGTAAGTCTGGGGAAATCGGTTATTGTCCGACCTGTCCGTTTTATCGTCGTCCAGGGCATAACTACTATTCTTCTGATGCCTATTACAAACACCGAATTGAAGACAATTGCAAACTGCTGGAAGCAGCTGTCCATCAGGTCCGCACCGGCAAAGGTGATACCGAAGATATTGGACAAGCACTATTGAAATTACAAGGCAGTTCATTCACTTATCAAAAATATTATCAGGAAAAAGTTGCCAATCAAGAAAAAGAGGGTCGAAACGTATGGGACGAAAAAAACTAATCAGCGATACGGAACTGCTTGCCAAAGTTGAAGAATTTGTTGTGCGTCAATGTGATGGGGACGCCAATCGCTTTCGGGTACCAAAGTTTGGCGACTATTTAAGACAAAACGGCTATCCACAAATTCCAGATCACTTAATCAGAAGGCGACAGATCGTATCGGATAGGCTTACCAGTTTGAAGCAGTCGACACGCACAGAAGATCAAGCTGTTGTCACCTCCTTTAAGAATTTGGATGTCGAATCTTTTCTCGAAAAGAACCATAGTCAAGTAGCCTTGAAGCGGTCCTTAGTCGAACGTGATACTTACTATAAGACCGTGAGCGATTCTGCTTTGCGATTAGTTCGTAAGGGGAAGAATTTAATCAACACTAATGAACAACAGGTTGACCAAATAGCGGATTTTAAGCACAAAAGCGAAGAATTAAATGCTCAAATAGCCGAGCAACAAGCGGATATCAAATCACTAAACGAAGAAAATTCAAAATTACGGACAATTATCGCTGATAACGTATATCCAGAAATTGCCAATGAACTTTTGAAGCGCGCTGGCCTATTGAAAAATACACCGGACATCATCAAGCCAGAAACTATGACCCAAATTATTACCGCAGATACACCCATCAAATCGGGAAGCAAAGTCATTCAAGGACTTTTCGACAAGCTGGAGGACTAGTCATTATGCCTAAAAAAGTGGTTACCAGTTTACGTCAGAAATGTCCAGAAGCCGCTGAAATGTGGGCCAACGATCTAAATGAAGATGGCTTAACACCTGATACTGTTGGGGCTGGTTCAGATAAATTAGCTTACTTTCGTTGCTTGAGGAACCCAGCACACGTTTTTCAAAAACGAATCAGTAAAATGACCTCATCACGAGATGGGCACTCGGTTGGTTGTATTTATTGTGGACCCAATGCCAAAATTGCCTTCCCAGGGGAAACTGACTTACTGACAGTAATTCCAGAGGCCCAAGTTATGTGGGATTATAAAAAAAACACCAGCATTGACCCCAGCTCGTTACTACCGAAATCGCAGAAGAAAGCCTATTTTAAGTGTCCACAGGGTCACCACGTTTTGCGGAAGATCAGTGACTTTACCAAGTCATCGCATTGCCCAGCATGTCGAGATCGTTCATTTAGAATCGGGACCGTGACACCAAACATTGCGGAATTCCTGAGAAAAGAAAAGACGTCCGGATTTGACCCGCAAGAAGAACCTACTCATTCCAGGAAACGAGCCTTTTTCAA
The DNA here is from genome assembly GCF_005405185.1 of Secundilactobacillus hailunensis. GTDB lineage: Bacteria > Bacillota > Bacilli > Lactobacillales > Lactobacillaceae > Secundilactobacillus > Secundilactobacillus hailunensis. The sequence goes on along the minus strand of NZ_BJDO01000048.1, from coordinate 10,746 downwards.
GTGTCCGAAATGTGATTGCGAATGGTCAAGAACTTTAGTTAAATGGCGTGCTGCAGCTTTTTGTCCTTGCTGTGGTTATGATGGCAGTCCTGATGGTCAGGTGAAACATGCTGCAGTGATTGCTAAAAACAATATTCAGACTCTAAAAACGGCGTTCCCCGATGTTGAAAAATACTGGGATTATTCGAAAAATGGTGAAGAAACACCCGATTCGGTCACTGCTAAATCAGGGAAAAAAGCTTGGCTGCTTTGTGACAAAGGGCATTCATTTACACGCACTATTAGCTCTCTAAGTTCCAGCAAATCGGTATCCTGTCCAATCTGTACGAACCGGCGATCACGAACAATTTTAGGAATCAACGATCTGTTCACCGTTTGTCCGGAAGCAAAATTTATGTGGGATTATGAGCGAAACCAGGATCTTGATCCGAAGCATCTAGCTGGAACTGCTAATGTCCGGGCCTACTTTAAGTGCGGAATGGGACATCAATTTTCTAAAATGGTTAGAAACTTCAAGAGTGACCCAACGTGTCCAGAGTGCCGCTATACCGAAAACTACAGTATTTTCAAGACCAGACCCGATATGCTGAAGTTTTGGGATTATTCTAAAATGACCCACAATCCAAGAACTATCAGTCCAACATCAGTGGAGACCAGATTTTGGCAATGTCCTGACTGCTCATATCAGTGGCAGCAAACCTTCAGCAGCCTGAGAGCGAAATCTGACACTATGACCTGTCCGTTTTGTGCTGGAAATCCGGAAAATTGCAATTCATTTGAGAAATATAATCCTGAAGCCGCAAAACTGTGGCTGCCTGACAATGAGATATTGCCGTCTTTGGTGACGCCAATGTCGACAAAAACCATCAGGATGCATTGCCCCAATAATTCCGAACACGTCTTTAACATTCAAATTCAACGGATCCCTTTAAAGCCACCCTTTGGCTGTCCCAAATGTTCAACGGGCAGTCAAGTTAAAGCAATCAAGGGTGCTACCGATCTCTTTACGCAAAACCCACAAGCTAAAGTAATGTGGGATTGGCAACGTAATCAGGGAATCGACCCATACCAACTGCGTGCACACGCCAGAATTAAAGCTTTCTTCGTGTGTCCTGAAGGCCATCATTTCGCAAAAAAAATTGCTGACTTTGCCAGATCGTCGCGGTGCCCAATTTGTGCCATTGAGAACCGAATGTATATCGATGGCTATCCGCATTTACTAAAACAGTGGGATTTCGAAAAAAATCAGGAAATAGATATCCATACCACTTTAACAATGTCGCAACAACTAGCTTGGTGGCGATGTCCACAGTGCGGTTATGAATGGCAAAGCCAAATTAAAAGTCGTCGTGATTCCAAGGGCCTTTGTCCGTGTTGTGAGGTTCAAGGCGTTCAGGTTCCGGGTAAAAACGACTTGTTTACACTCATACCGGAATTGAGAGTATTTTTTGACTTTGAAAAGAATGATGGTCTAAAACTAAAAAACATCTTTTTCACCAGTCAGGAACCGGTCTGGTGGCGGTGTCCAGAATGTGAATACTCGTGGCAAACTAAGCCAACGGCCCGACAAGAAAAAGTTGCCGGTAAGTACCAGCCTAAAGGGTGTCCAATTTGTGGGTATGTGCCAGGGCAAATCACCGCTGAACCGCAAACTGCGCCACGAATTATCTGGGGGAAATTATATCCCGAACTAGTACCTAAGTTTCTTAACCAATTAAACGATTGCTCATTAACTGATGTTAACAACCTCGCATCTTCTACACAAAAGTATTGGTGGCAATGCACACTGTGTCATCATCGCTTTGGAACTACAATTAGCTCAATGGTTAGAGCCAGAGACAGCGCATCGATGGGTTGTTCGTACTGTTCAGGTAAGAAAGTATTACGCTCCCAAAGTTTTGCCGTGTTGCACCCTGAAGTCATGGATGAATATGACCCAGAAAACACAGTTGATCCCTATGACGTAACCGAGAACAGCAGGCAAATGGTGAACTGGATTTGTCGCAATAACCCAAAACACCGCTGGCAAGCTCCCTTTAGCAGACGTGCTGCTGGAATAGGGGCTTGCAGTCTATGCCGAGGTTATCATTATGGTAGAATGCTTGCCGAAGAAAGCCCAGAGCTGGAACCGTATTTTGATGTCGAAAAGAATAAACGTGCCTTTAATACGTACACCAATGAATCGAACGAATTGGTTTGGTGGCATTGTGAACACGGACATTCGTTTCAAAATCAGCCTTATCGTTATTCGAACCGGGACTTCTACTGTCCATTTTGTGAAGGATACCGAATTGTATCGGGAATTAATACCATTGCCGATATGAAACCGAAGTTAGTTGTTGAATGGAGCGCCAATAACGAGAGGCCAATGTCTGAATACTTTGCGTTCTCAACTTACAGTGTGCTTTGGCACTGTGATGAATGTGGTGGCGATTATCCCGCAAGATTATGTGACCGTGAAGAAGACGACCATTACTGCCCGTATTGTGATAATCGAAAAGCGTTAGTTGGTTTCAATACCATTGCAGATTATGAACCGGAATTAGCATCTGAATGGAGTCCCCGGAACGAAAAGGGCTTTTCTAATTATGTCTATACTTCAACTATGCGCACGTATTGGATCTGTCCAACCTGTCAGCATAGTTACACCTATCCAATTTGCGAAAGGCAATTGGGAGATGACAGTTGCCCGTACTGTAACAACCGTTTACCAATGGAAGGCATGAATACATTGCCGGACTTACATCCTGAATTAATACCTGAATGGAGTGTTAAAAACGAATTACCGCCAGTGCATTACCTAGCAACGTCTTCATTACGAGCACAATGGCATTGTTCAACGTGTGGTAAGGACTACTTCTATCCGATTTGCGAACGTCAATTAAATGATGACAGCTGTCCTTATTGTAATAACCGACTAGCAAAACTCGGTTTTAACACAGTTGTCGATATAAAACCCGAATTAATGAGCGAGTGGAGTCCAAATAATGAACGTCCAGCATCAGAATTCATGTATTCATCACCTTACTGGGCAATATGGCAATGTCCGGTATGTCTTGGAGAATATACAGCACCAATTAGGCGGAGAGAATTACACGATGATGCCTGTCCATACTGTCGTGATCGTAAACCGCTTCTGGGTCTTAATACATTGATTGATAAGAATCCTGAACTGGCAAAGGAATGGAGTCCCAGAAATGAGGATAATATAGCTGACTTCACGTATATTTCCTCATGGCGGGTATGGTGGACGTGTCCAACTTGTCACGGAGATTATCAGGCAGTAATTAGAGATAGGCAAGTTGGCGATAATGCTTGTCCTTATTGTCGTAACGTTAAAGTACTGCCTGGGTTCAATTCATTTGCCGATAACCACCCAGATTTGATGACACAGTGGGACAGCGTAGCTAATATGTTCTTGGTAAATTCCAAGCAGATTCTAGACTCATGTGCTATAAAAATTTGGTGGATTTGTGAAGACAATCCTTCACACCATTACCAATTATCACCACAAAAGCTACTATATTATCGAAAGCGCCATATGAAATCTTGTCCATACTGCAAAGGTTACCGTCGAAAGAGACGACATTTTGTTTAGTTACTGAATGGAAAGAATCGCAAAAATATACTAGGTGGGATCAAAAAAGCCAGGTTTCCTCAAGTAATCAAGGAAATCTGGCTTTTCTAAAACTCACTAATCTACTTAGAGTAAAACAGAAAATAAAGTACATTTTTAGGCTTAAATCCTAAAAATAAAGAATTCACTTATCACGGAAATAAAGTACATTTTTAAGCGAAATTATCAAAAAAATTTTTTTTACTTATTTTTTAATCGTCCTGATCAGCATGCAATTGATTCAGCGCATCTCGTTGCTGAGTATCAATCACGTGCGTATAGAGTCCAGTGGCTGCCGTTGAGCTTTGTCCCAACTGAGTGGCCACTAAATGCTCATTTTTCGTTTCTAAATACAGCTTTGAAGCCAGCGTATGCCGTAACTTATGAGGGGTAATTCGGACGTGGTTAAAGGCCGTTGAGTATTTAGCCACTAGCAGCTCCACTGTAGCCGAGGTAATTCGCCGAGGTTCGTTGGTTCCCATAGTTAGAAACAATGCCGGTGTACTGGCTGTTGGATGATAACGTGACTGACGAATTTGGACATAATTGGCAATGTAGGGGAGCACCCATTTAGCAATTGGGACCGAATCCCACTTGCCACCTTTTCGCCGCACAGTCACGTTGGCAGCTTTCAAGCTAAGGTGACTAACATCCATATTAGTCAGTTCAGAGACCCGAATCCCGGTTCCCAGCATCAAAGCGTTAATGGCTACATCCCGTTCTCGGTCACGCTTGTAATAGCGCAGCCGTTTAGCATCGAGATGCTGGCTATAGTCATCTTGAATAAAGTTTAGATAAGCTTTATCTTGATCACCCAGCATCAGCTGATCCTTAATGTGGCTGGCGCGAGTAGCATAGGTTTCACTATCCTGAACTAACGAGATCTTTTTCATGACGTTACGGTAGAAATAGGGTTCACCCTCACTGTTTTCAGATTCTGCAGTTAAAAACCGGAATAAGGCTGACAGGGCGTTAAGGGAACGGTTTACCGTTCGATGTGACAAAGCGCCTTGCGGATGTTGTGCCGTTTGCTTACCACGGTTAAGCAGATAAGCCTTGTACACTTCAACATCCTGCTTTTTGAGGTGCTCCAGTTCTTCCAGCTTGATTTGTTTAACTGAATGGGCCGGTGAAACATTAGCATCGATCAGCCATTCAAAAAACCGTTTAAACTCATTTAGATATTGATATAACGTTGCAGGGGATAACGGTACAGCGGACTTAGCTAAATAGTAATCAGCAACGTAATCAGGTAGTTGCGCTACTAGTTTTTCGTTATGAGCAACATAAGCGGACTGATCCATGATACAAACCTCCTTTAGAGTTTAGAACATACGTTCCTATTGTACCATGTCTAAGCTAATGCATCACCGTGAGAATGTATAAACGAAGGACCAGTAGGGGTGTTGCTGCTGATTGATGACCAGTGGATATGGCGCTAACCAGTAAGAAATCGTCTTAGTAAGCAGAATTGATTGTGGGTACTGCTGATTATTTTTCAGTTCAATTTGATACTTACCCATTGGTAATTTCCGTTTCAGCTTAAAGGCTTTGGGAGTCCGGGTAAGTACATAGCGCCGATGCGTCTGTTCGTTGACTAAGGTCCCACGGAATTTTACACCAGGAGCTAATGAAACCTTAAAGTGCTTTGCTGAATGGTTTAATTTCACTTGCTGCGTCAAGGTACTGTTGGGTTGAATCCGCGTCTTCTTGGCGTCAAATTGAAGTGACAATTGACTTTCCTGACCAGCGACATGGTCACCCTTGATCGTCGTATAACTGTGTGGGGCAGCTACGTAAGCTCCTAGACCAACAACGAAGATGCCCAGTGCAAAGTAGCGCTGCGTTTTACTTCGTGATCCCAGACGCTGTTCGGTAGGTAACGACAAGCTCGGAATGGAACATAAAATTCCCAGTAATGGCACCATGACTTGGCCATAGCGACTTTCGGTTTCCCAGAGGAACGTGTGAAAGGCAATATAGCCTAGTGCCGTTAAGACAGTGAGCATTACCCGTGGATCATCGTTAAAAGTATACCGTTTACGCCATAACCGCAAACACCGCAAAAGAGTTTCGGCATACAGCAGAATGAACCCCACGCGCATGATGACCATCCCGATTGCCGCAAATGGTAGCTGAACTTTTTGATATAGCCTTGGTGCAGCGATAAAGCCGCCCGTATAGGCCTTTTGAATCGTAGACACACCGAAGAACGTATTAGCTTTTTCAATCCAGCGTTTTCCAATACCAACTGGGCCTAAATGTTTCAGCCGCTTAGGCAGCGCTTTTTTAAGATAATTTTGCTTCGCCTGTTTGCCAGGAATGGCACTCAATTTTTTAACGTCCCTAAGTTCATAGCCACCTTTACCTTTAGGATCATAGCTCATCCAGATCCAGTGGGTAGTCGGAAAGGCGTATTGATTGTTAGTCTTATAGTGACTGACTGCTTTTAAACCAGAGGCGGTGGGCACCGCTAAGATAAAGCCGAGGACAATCAGGATCAATGGCATTTTAATTGCGTTTAACTGTTCTCGATTTTTAAAGAATAGCCAGATACCAACCAGTAAAACTGCTACTAACAGGACAATCAAGTTGGGCTTAACCACTTCAGCGATAACGACTGAAAGTACCAAACCGATACCAGTAATAATCCTCTTATTCCGGCTAAATTCCGACCAGCCGATGAGGACGTTAAAGACAATGGCGAAACTTAACATAGATGGTAGATCAGAATAAAAAACCTGCAGATAATACGTGTAAGCAAATGGACTAACCAAGAAGAAAATGGCAGCCAGTAAAACCACGTCGTTTTGATGACTTAAACGGCGAACGGAACGTAAAATAGCGAAAATGAAAGCATCTATCAAGATGAGTGACAACAGATGAATGCCCCAATAAGTACTTAGGTGGAAGAGGCCCGCAAACTTTAACCAGCCAGCCATTAAAACGGTCAGCGATACGTTATTGGGAAACCGCAAAAAGTAGATGGAATTGTTCCAGTTCGAATGCCCATGGGCAAGCTGTTCGGCCTGAACTAGTACACGAAAAGGATCGTGATAGACAGACGCGGGTAGAAAATGAATAACGAGTATTTGAATAATAACAATTGCTAATAATATTCCCGTAAGAATCCGGGTCATGTTTTTTTCGGAGATTTTAGTCGCCCAATTTAATAGGAAGGGCTTGAAATACCAGATAACAACACAGCCAATCAATACTAACGCATTAGACTTCATATTAGCTTGTCCAATTAGATTTGAAAAAATACCAATCACCATGGCAAAGGCTAATATTAAAGCTAAAATTGACGTAATACTTATTTTTTTAGTTCGCATGATATACTCCTAAAAATAATGTAATAGTTAATTCTGTTCTCTTGTTACTGCACGACCAAACGTCAGTCGTAAAATACTCCACCAGCCAAGCGCCAAGCACAGACCAGCAAGCACATCACTTGGATAATGGACAAAAAGGTAGATTCGATCAAACCCAATCAGTGCCAGCCAGATTACACTGAACAGACCTAAAGATAACTGCCATGGGAAATGCCGGCACAGCGGCACCACAATCAAGAGTACGATTAAAACCATGATCGCCGTGGAAGTCGTATGGCCACTGGGAAAACTGTAGCCGCTTTGAGTCACTAATTTAGCAGCTGGTCGCGCACGGTGAAGGATTTGTTTAAAAATAACAGTTAAGATGTTGATCCCAATCTGTGCCGTCATCACCCAACCAGCTGCAAAGTGTTCGTGCCGCAGCCAAAGCCAGCCCGTAATGATCAGACAGATGATCAAATTAACGGTGGGTGTTCCTAAAAGTGCTAGCCATTTAAAAAACACGGTTCGGCCTGGCTGCCTGACCAAAATGGCGAATTGCTGAATCGAGTGATCAAAAGCTATCACCCAATTAGCATGAAGATAAACGCTGACGGCTAAGATCAAAAAACTGACCCAAGCCAATAACGCAATTAACCACCAAAAGTGGCGGTCATGAAAGCGTATCTGCATTATTATCAATTCCAATCTTTATAATTTGTAACCGGTAATAAGGTTGTCACATCACTTTATTTTGCCAAATTTATAATCCTATTTTATAATCCTATAATGGGTTATTTTTTTCAACTAAATACTAGCAAAATAAGGTAAAAATAAGGTATTCTGTTTAAAGGCGACTTTGACCCCCTAACGTTGAATCGTAGATGCTTTAATCTTAGGCTAAAAATAAGTCCAGTAATCACTTTGAAACTAAAAATTAACAAAGTTTTAGGCCGATTACGGTTAATTTTTACGTTAAATCGGTTATAATACGAATAATGGCTAAATAATTTAAGCTATAGTTCCTGTTTTAACTGTTATTTAGCTAATATCACATAAGAGATGTCGTCATTTCTGTAGAATCCGAAAGGGTGGAGAGAGTATTGATCATTGATGGTAAAGGGCTGTCCAATCATCTGGATAGTAGTATGAAAGCCGAAGTTAAAGCACTTCACAAAGTGGGAATTGAACCCAAGCTTGTAGTGATCATCGTCGGTCACGATCCAGCTAGTCAGATATACGTCCGAAACAAGCATCGTAAAGCAATTAAACTTGGCATCACGTCAATTATTGAGCGTCGACCAGAAGACTTTACACAAGACGAACTATTAGCCCTGATCGACCAGTATAATCGTGATGAGACCGTCCATGGTATTTTAGTGCAGCTGCCATTACCAAAACAGATCGATGAAACGGCAATCATCCGGGCGATTGCCATTGAAAAGGATGTCGATGGTTTCAGACCGGAAAACGTTGGCAAACTCTTTAATAACAGTGAAGGGTACTATCCCGTTTCATGTACGCCTAAAGGTATCATGACGATGCTAGCTCATTATCAGATCAACCCTAAGAGTCAACATGCGGTGATCGTTGGTGATTCAAATATCGTGGGCCGACCAATGGGCGCATTGCTGCTTAACGCCGGTGCTACCGTGACTTATACCCATATTTTGACGAAGGACTTGCCGTCATTTACACGGACTGCGGATATCTTGATCGTCGCTACTGGTGTTGCCCATTTAGTTAAGGGGACAGACATCAAACCAGGTGCTACCGTGATCGACGTTGGCATGGACCGTGATGCTAATGGCAAACTCGTGGGGGACGTGGACTTCGATTCGGCCAAAAACGTTGCCGGTGCGATTACACCCGTTCCCGGTGGCGTTGGCCCCATGACTATCACATCATTGATGCAGCAGACTCTGGAATTAACCAAACTGGCCACACGTAAAACCCTTGAACCCGTTAAATAATTTTAAAAAAACATTTAGCGTCCAGCTATTCGTTGTCATTTCTGACTAAATTAATAGGGAATTTTCCCTGTTTTCTTACTCATTTTTGCGTTAATGTAAAAGTATTATAAAAACGGGGTGGATAACGTATGAACTGGACGCTTTTTAATTTGATTCTGATCCTAATTATTCTTTTAAACACCGTGGCAGCAGTGTTCACGGTATTCCGTGAACGTCGCGACATTGCCGCTACTTGGGCTTGGTTACTAGTCTTAAACCTATTGCCGGTCATTGGCTTTTTGTTTTACGCCTTCTTTGGCCGTAAACTGACTCACCGGCAATTACACAAAATTCAGCGGCAGCCACCCGTTGAATTAACGGATGCTCTGGCACAACAGCAGTCTTCTCTGCCGGCATACTCTTCTGGTGATACTCATGAAGAATCATCCGTTAAGAATATGATCAGATTGTTCCAAAACATTGATCAGTCTTTCGTAACTATAAATAATGAAACCGAACTGTTTCTCGATGGTCCCCAATTGTTTAAGGATATGCAACAAGAAATCTTAAACGCTCAGCACGTGGTGTACGTTGAATTTTATACTTTTTACAATGATCAGATTGGCAAGGAAATCCTGAGCACCTTAGTTGAAAAGGCACAAGAAGGGGTGACTGTCCGCGTCTTGTATGATTCATGGGGATCAATGGGCACTAAACGGGACTTTTTTGAACCATTGCGTGAAGCTGGCGGCTTTGCTGAGCCCTTCCTGGGAATCCATTCGAATTGGCGTGATTTCCGTTTGAACTTCAGAAACCACCGTAAGATTGTGGCCATCGATGGCTGGATCGGCTACATTGGCGGATTTAACATCGGTGATCAATATGTTGATCGGTCTAAGAAGTTTGGTCACTGGCGCGATACCCATATGAAAGTTACCGGTGACGCAGCACTAGCACTTCAGCAGCACTTTGTGACTGATTGGAATGCGACAGTCCCCGAAAATGAACTTGATCAAAAGATGACCCATTTTCCTAAAGCTAATGATGTCGCTATTGGTAACACCATGATGCAGATCGTTGTTAGCGGTCCTGATTCTGATATGGTGCAGATTGAAATGGGCTATCTGCGTATGATCAACAGTGCCCGGAAACGGCTTTACATTCAGACGCCTTACTTAATTCCGGATGATAGTGTTTTAAGCGCTTTACGGAGTGTTATTCTGTCAGGCGTTGATGTTCGGATCATGGTACCGCATATGCCTGACCATCCCTTTGTTTACCGGGCAACGCAGTACTACGCCCGAATTCTGGCAGAAGATGGCGCTAAAATCTACTTCTATCAAGAGGGCTTTATTCATGCCAAAGTAGTCATGATTGATGATTCAATTTCGTCAGTTGGCTCCGCTAATTTAGATTTTCGAAGTTTCAAACTTAATTTTGAGGCAAATGCCTTTGTTTACGACTTTAAAGTTGCCAAAGAATTACGTGATATTTTTGAAGCTGATATCGAAAAGAGCCAATTAATATCTGCGGAAGATTTTGAAAACATGTCACTGTGGCTACGATTTAAACAAGCCTTTTCCCGTTTATTATCACCGATTCTGTAGAATCTTTTGAAATAACACAAAAAAATTTGGGTCTTTGTCAAACGGTGTTGATTAACGACTTGATTATATTTAGAGCTTTCTCTTCGGAGGAAGCTCTTTGTTGCTTACGGGATTTGAGTGGTCGAGATCGGAAATATCGGGACTTTGTACCCTTTAAGTGGATTTTGGGTACACTAAATAACCCTTTGTTCTAGGGGCATTCGCAATAGGGACTAAGCAGCGATTTGGAAGATTCGGATAAACATGTTTTCTTGGTT
>NZ_BJDO01000047.1 GCF_005405185.1 Secundilactobacillus hailunensis | reverse complement strand
AACCAAGAAAACATGTTTATCCGAATCTTCCAAATCGCTGCTTAGTCCCTATTGCGAATGCCCCTAGAACAAAGGGTTATTTAGTGTACCCAAAATCCATTTAAAGGGTACAAAGTCCCGATATTTCCGATCTCGACCACTCAAATCCCGTAAGCAACAAAGAGCTTCCTCCGAAGAGAAAGCTCTAAATATAATCAAGTCGTTAATCAACACCGTTTGACAAAGACCCAGTTATCCGGACCATCATAAGAAACGGCTGGCGTTAAAAGACCTTTAAAGTCAGCAAAAGAGCCACCCTAACTAAGAGTGGCTCCTTACCATGCTTATTAAAAAAGTTTGTGAAATCTATGAAGCATCTTCAACCTTCAAAATTTTAACTTTCATATCGCCGGCTGGAATTGCAATCGTGACTTCTTCGTTGACCTTGTGGCCTAACAAGCCCTTAGCAATCGGTGAATCGTTAGAGATCTTACCAGACATTGGATCAGCTTCAGCTGCCCCAACGATGGAGTATGATTCTGGATCTTCATCGGGTAATTCCTTAAAAGTAACTTTCTTACCCACGTTGACTTCATCTTTATCAGTCGCACCGTTATCAACCACATCAGCATATTGCAGCATATGTTCAACCGTGGTGATCCGACTTTCAAGCATACTTTGCTCGTCCTTAGCAGACTCATATTCGGAGTTTTCAGAAAGGTCCCCGAAACCACGCGCAATTTGAATACGTTTGATAACTTCGGGACGCTTGTTCATTTTTAAATCTTCTAATTCTTTTTCCAACTTGACCTTACCATCGGCGGTCATTGGATATGATTTTTGTTCAGCCAAAATAGCACCTCATTACAATTTTATAGTTTACTGTCGCCTACGATAGCATGCGACCATCTTTCATGCAAGTCTTAATTTTAAATCCGGTAACACTGACTACTTCGCCCGACCATTTTTCTTTTGTGCCAGGATAGAACGAATCTTCGTCGTCAAAAGGTCAATTGCGACTTGGTTCTCGCCGCCTTCCGGTACGATCAAATCAGCGTAACGCTTGGTTGGCTCGACAAATTGGTGATACATCGGTTTAACGGTCGTCAGATACTGCTTGATGATGCCGTCAAGGTCCCGCTGGCGTTCCTTAATATCCCGTTCGATCCGTCGAATGATTCGAATATCATCATCCGTGTCGACGAACACTTTGATATCCATCAAATTACGCAGCCGTTCATCATCCAAGATCAAGATGCCCTCAAGAATAATGACATCCTTAGGTTCTTGATGAATGGTCTGCGTACTACGGGTATACTGCGTATAATCATACACCGGTTTTTCAATGGCATGATTATCCCGAAGCTGCTTTAACTGTTCGATCAATAGATCGGTGTCAAACGCCAATGGATGGTCGTAGTTAACTGCTTTGCGTTGTGCCATCGTCATCTTTGCCTGATCATTATAATAAGCATCCTGTTGCAAAATCATGATCGATTCATTCTGTAATTGATCGTAAATCGCACGGCTAACCGTCGTTTTTCCACTGCTAGAACCACCGGTAACCCCAATGATTACTGGTCTTGACTGTTGTACTGACATGAGTAAGTTAATCCCTTCAATATAAAATGATTAGTTGTTAACTTTTGATAGTGATGAAACGCGTTTATTGTGTTCGGCTAAGGTCTTTGAGAAGTAGATCTTACCGGTCTTAGTATTAGCCACAAAGTAAAGGTAACCCTGACTGCGTTTAGATGGCTTTAAGACCGCCTGAATAGCAGACATACTAGGGTTATTAAATGGTCCTGGCCCATAACCTGCGAACTTATAAAGGTTATAGGGTGAATTAGATTGCAGATCCTTAGTTGAGAGGTGCTCCTTATGGTGGCCAATTGCATATTCTACGGCCACATCAGATTGCAATGGCATGCCTTGATCAATTCGATTGAAGAAGACTCCCGCAATTTGACGGCGGTACGCTTGACTGACACCTTCACGCTCAACTAATGAGGACAACGTCAAAACCTGCTGAACCGTTAATTTTTGCTTCTTGATTTGTTTATAGTACGGCGTTAATTCATCGTTTGTATGTGCCACCATTTGGTTAACTAACTGCTTGAGTGACATATGTCTGTTCACGATGTAGGTTGCCGGATACAGATAACCTTCTAGATGGTATCTGACCTGCTTCGTCGCCATTGAGGATGACAGTAATGCTGGATACTGCTTCTCTAAAGCCTTCATGTAAGTTTGATCCTTCATCAGGCTTAAGAATTCCGCCTTGCTGAAGTCGGTGGTACTAGAAATATTATTTGCGATATCAGCGATTCCAGCCCCCTCCTGAACGAGGACCTTGCCTTTACGGCTTTGAATCGGCTCACTGGTGCCGCCCTGTTGCAGTCGTTTAGCAACTTGGTTCAGCGTCATGGAAGCGTTCAGTTGATAATACCCCGCCCTAAAATCGGCATAGTTATGCGATTTAACATAGTAGTTAAAGACCGAACCGTTTTTAACGATCTTCTTATCCTGTAAGATCGAACCGATTCGCTTACTTGAAGCCCCCATCGGGATATCTACCTGTACAACTTCTGAGCTCTTGGGATCCAGTGGCTTTAACGCTGACTGGAAGTAATTATAGAAAACGACGCCGCTAATAATAAGCAAAACTGCTAAAATACTGACGACTCCCGTGATTATTTTTTGTCCGGTCGACATTTTTTTCTTCCCCGGCTGTTTGGAAGTGCGTTTGTCGTTATCCAAAGTGTTTCCTCCGTTTCATTCTTTCAATATCTGCCCCATTATACAAGATTTTAAGTGCCAATGCAGTAAAAATCGGGTGAACTTAAGAATTTTGAAAGACACCAGTCCTAGCTTAGTCACATTTAGTTAAAGCAAAAAACGTTAGAACAGCTCGCTTTGCAAGTTCTAGCGCTTTTAACTAGTGAATAAGGCACTCTCGATATTGAGGTCTGATAGTGATTGACCACATCGATGATCAATTTAAAAACATTATCTAATTTCTGCTCCCAGTTCACTGACCAACGTCTTTTGAACTTTTTCGAAAGCCTGGTTGACTTCATCGTCCGTCAACGTGGCATTGGGATTTTGATATGTCAGCGTATAAGCTAATGACTGCTTACCGCCAGGCAGATTCTTACCATCGTAGATATCAAACAGATGAACGGACTTCAAGTAAGCGCCGCCCCGTTTGTGAATTTGGGCCAAAACCTGTGCGTTAGTGACGGACTTATCAACTAATAGCGCCACGTCACGCGTAATCGAAGGATACTTTGAAATTGGTTCGAACTGGTTCATATCCTTTGGCATCTCGATCAAAGCATCTAAGTCTAATTCGAACACGTAGGTCTGGTTGATCTTGTAAGCTTCAGCGACTGAAGGATGAACTTGACCAATAAACCCAACGTAGTGACCGTGAATGAATATGTCCGCTGTCCGGCCAGGATGCATTTCCGGATACTTATCCGTGGCGATAAATTCAATGTCACCCTTGATGGCTAAGTTATTCAGATACTTTTCAACGATACCCTTTAACTGATAGAAATCAATGGCATTATGTTTCGCATTCTTCAAGGGATCAACGACTAATTGGCCGCTCACTGCCCCAGCAATGTGTTCGTGTTCGCTGGGTCTAACTTCGTCTTCTGAGTCTTTGTAGAAGACCCGGCCCTGTTCATACAGAGCAACATCTTTTACCCGACGTGCATTGTTGTAGGCCACGTCATCTAATAAGCCGCTGATCATGTTCATTCGTAGCGTGGTGTGATCAGCCGTCATTGGCCAGCTCAAGTGCGTTTCGGCACTTTCGCGCATCATAAACTGTTTGGCTTTAGCATCCGTCGTCAAGGCGTATGAAATGGCTTGGTTAAGGCCTAACGATTCCAGCACGTGGCGGGAATCACGCATTAATTTCTGTCTTTCAGTCAAAGCGCCAACCGTGGTTGGGCCACTTGGCAGTGTTGATGGAATCTTGTCATAGCCATAGATTCTGGCAACTTCCTCCACTAAATCAGCTGGAATATGAATGTCCCAACGACTTGTTGGCACGGTGACTGTGTATTTTTCACCATCGAGCGTCACGCCAAAACCTAACTGTTTGAAGATTGCCTTTACTTGGTCAAGACTTAAATCAGTTCCCAAAATATGGTTGATTCGTGAAAGCGTGATGTTCACCACGACCGGTTTAACGTCATAACTTGAACCAGTAACGATGCCCTTTAAAACATCGCCGCCAGCTAATTCATGCATCATTTGAGCAGCCGCATCAGCAGCTTCTTCAACGCCACCGCGGTTGACGCCACGTTCAAACCGTTGAGAAGCATCCGTATGCAGATTTTGACGCTGAGCGGTTTTCCGAATCAACGTTGGGGTGAATACAGCTGATTCAATGGCAACCGTCGTGGTCTGGTCATCAATTTCAGAATTGAGACCACCCATAACACCGGCCAGTGCGATTGGCTTTTGGTCATCGGCAATCACAATGTCTTTTTCGTTAAGATCATGTTCTGCTTCGTCCAACGTTGTTAACTTTTCACCCTTTTGCGCGTAACGGGCTTTGATCGTTGACCCCGAGACCTTGTTGTAATCAAAAGCGTGCAGGGGTTGGCCATACTTCAGTAAAATGTAGTTGGTGACATCGACCACGTTATTGATCGGCCGCACACCGGCGTTCCATAATTTGATCTGTAACCAGCGTGGACTTGGTTGAATCTTCACGTTTTCAACGATGCGCATCTTATAGATGGGGGCTAAATCTTCGTCAGCTTCAATAGAAACTTTGTCAGAAGCAGCTGTTCCTACCTCTTCGACATGTGGATGATTCAGCTTAGGCGTCTGCGCGTAAATGGCACCAAGGTCACGGGCCACACCGTAAACGCTGAGCATGTCACCGCGGTTAGGGGTCACATCAACATCAATCAAATAGTCATCCATGCCCAGATATGGAAAGACAGGTTCGCCAATCTTAGCATCATCTGGTAAGAAGTAGATCCCATCAGCCCATTCCTTTGGCACAACGTCTTTTGAAAAACCGATTTCGTCTAAGGCACAGATCATGCCGTTGGAAACGACGCCGCGCATTTTAGAACGTTTGATCTTAACGTTGCCGCCAATGCGTGAACCTGGCAGAGCCACGATCACTTTCTTATCAGTCGCAACGTTGGGGGCACCACAGACGATTTGAGACAGGTCATCATCGCCAACATCGACTTGGCAGACCTGCAAATGATCTGAATCGGGATGCGGTTCCATTGACATAATTTTACCAACCACAATCTTCTTTAAACCGTCGCTAGGTCGGGTAACGGAATCCACTTCAACGGAAGAACGTTCAATTTTTTCTCCCAAATCCTTAGGGGAGACTTGGATATCTAAATATTCTTGTAACCAACTGTAAGCAATTTTCATTTTAGCTGATTATCCTTTCTTTGAGAATTGAGTGAGGAAGCGAACATCGTTTAAGTAGAAGTTTCTGATATCGTCCACACCGTACTTCAGCATTGCAAACCGATCTGGACCAACACCAAAGGCGAAACCACCGTAAACCTCTGAGTCGACCCCAGCCATTTCTAGCACGTTTGGATGCACCATACCGGCACCTAAGACTTCGATCCAGCCCGTGTACTTGCAAACCGCACAGCCCTTACCGCCAC
This sequence comes from Secundilactobacillus hailunensis, assembly GCF_005405185.1. Lineage (GTDB taxonomy): Bacteria > Bacillota > Bacilli > Lactobacillales > Lactobacillaceae > Secundilactobacillus > Secundilactobacillus hailunensis. The sequence continues at coordinate 12,555 of NZ_BJDO01000047.1, read as the reverse complement.
AGTTAAAGCAGGTGATATCAGCTTCAACGGAAGGCTCCGTAAATGGGAAGTAACTTGGCCGTAAGCGAATATCAAACCGGTCACCGAATAATTCGTGGGCAATCAATTCCAGGGTTCCCTTCAGATCAGCCATGGTAACGTGCTTATCGATCACAATCCCTTCCACTTGATGGAATTGATGGGAGTGGGTCGGATCGTCAGTGTCACGCCGATAAACAACTCCAGGTGAGATCATCTTTAGCGGGCCCTTGCTAAAATCATGTTTTTCCAGAGTCCGTGCCTGCATTGGTGAAGTCTGCGTCCGCATCAAAATATCTTTTGTGATGTAGAACGTATCCTGCATATCACGGGCTGGGTGATCTTTGGGTAAGTTCATCATTTCAAAGTTATATTTATCTTCTTCAACTTCGGGACCGGATAGAACTTGATAGCCCATCCCGATAAAGAGGTCTTCAATTTGGTCGATAATTTGTTGAATCACGTGCGGCTGCCCTTGGGCAACTGGCTTACCAGGTAGTGTCACATCGATGGTTTCGTTTTGCAGCTGCTTATTTAACAGTGCTTTTTTTAATTCGTCCCGCCGCGTTTCAATAGCCGATTGCAGCTCATCTCTGACGCTGTTAGCAAATTGGCCAAACTTTGGCCGTTCGTCGGCTGACAAATTACGCATCCCACGCAGCGCTTGCGTAATGGGGCCCTTTTTACCTAATAGTTCAACTCGTAAGGCGTCTAATTTTTTCAGATCACCCACGTCTTTAATATTTTTTTCTCGTTCTTGCCGGATCTTTTCCAGATCGTCTCTCAGTGTCATGTCTGACCCTCCTTAACAAAATAAAAAAACTCCGTCCCCAATATAAAGGGACGAAGCTTTCGCGGTACCACCCTTGTTTACTTTAATAAAAGTACACTCGGTAATTTAATAACGGTTAATTAACCGGAAGATCTTTTGTTACCTTAGTAGTAACGCCCAACCTCTGCTCAAAAAGTGAATTCATTCCTAGCCAACCGCGAATTTCCACCAAGCTATCCGCGTCTCTGTGATGGCATCAGAATTACTAATCTCTCATCATTGCATTTGTTCAATTTGCACAATCACTAGTTTACAGCGGTTGATGGCATTGGTCAACCTTAGGTGTGGTTTGATTATCACACCATTTTTCTGACCAGCCATGCACTGACCGCATCACGTCTGCTAGATCTTGCCCCTTTTGCGTCAGCGCATACTCGATCAGCGCTGAGTCGCGGTAAGTCTTGCGCATAACGATACCGTCAGACTCTAATTCTTTCAAGCGTTCAACTAACACACGGTCAGAACACTTGCTTACCTTATTAGCGATGTCTTTAAACCGTTGTGGTCCAAGGTTTAACAATACATCGATGATAAGACCGTTCCATTTTTTCCCTAAGATTGAAAATGTCCACTCAAATTTCGGACAAAGCTCGAATTGAGCAGCATCTACGGTCTTGTTAACGACCTGGTCCATTTCAACACCCCTAATTTATATTAACCCTATTTTTCCAACAAATTTAATACTCGGTCAACATTGCGCTTGCGCCAATTCATGACCCGTTTTCGCATGGGTGACATGAATTCAACGACTGCCTGTCGATCATCAACTAGACTCACAATTACACTCTCGCGGTATTTTGGCAGTGCGGCGGTCGCACCCCACATATGCTTCAGAATAATATCTTTTTCCATCGGGCTCAATTCAGTCAGTTTCTCTGCGTTTCGTAAAGCTACTCGTGGATGAATGAAAGCGTGCGAACCTAAGTTAAACTTAGTGGTCCGCCAGTCATAGTAAAATAAATCATGTAGCAACCCTGCCCGTGCAGTGGCACGAACGTTCAAATGATGCTTTTTAGCGATCAAATAGCTCTCATAAGAAACGGAAATGGAATGATCCAACCGATTGGAGTGGTGGTGTTGCGTATAATTAGCCAGTTTTTGAACTTCCGGCTTTGCCAACAGGTCACCGACTAGAGCAATATAATCTGAATCTTTTTGCCAATCATTTCGTGTCATACAACGCTTCCTTTACTTTTTGTAAGTTTATTCTGTGTAAACTATACTGAATGTAACCAAATATTGCAAGTAAAATACCCTTAAAACCGGTAATTTAAGCCAGTTTTTGGTTTAACTTAAACATTAGTATACCAGCGGCAACCGCAACGTTTAACGATTCTGCCTGGCCCTTGATGGGAATGTACAGATTAGTTGTCGTTTGGGTCATCAGCCGTTCTGACATGCCCTGCCCTTCATTGCCTAAGATCAGTCCAAAATCAGCTTGCGGAGTTACCGTACTGTAATTTTCAGCCTGATCATTTAATGCTGAGCCATAAACTGGAATCTGCCGAGCCTCTAGAGCTTTGACCCACTCTTCCAGATCACCATGGGTAAGATCAATGTGAAATTGACTCCCCTGCATTGCCCGGATAACTTTTGGCGTATACCGGCTAGAAGTGCCGTTACCAAAAACGACCCCTTTAAAGCCAGCAGCATCCGCTGTCCGTACCATCGTACCGATATTACCAGGATCTTGAATCCGATCCAATAATAACCAGGCACCCGTTGCGGTTTCGGGATCAATGTGTTCCGTGGCTAAAATATCCATAACGGCAAAAATTCCTTGTGGGGTAACTGTATCAGATAATTTTTTAGCGATTTCCGGAGTGATCTCAAACGTTTCAATGTTTTCTGGCAGTTCTTTTTGGTGGGCATCAAGCTGTTCACCAGTTGCGATGATTTGGACTACTGGCTGTTCTGCTGTCAAAGCATCAGAAACGATGTGCCAGCCTTCCACTAAATATTGATGAAACTTTTGATGACCTTTCTTAGTGGTCAAATGTTGCCACTTTTTAACTTTCGCGTTTTGAGTTGATGTAATTTCTTCGATCATGAATTGCCTCTTCTTTCCGATTTTTGTTACTATTGTCCATAATATCACGATTAGGGGGTGCAATGATGGAATCTGCGATAATTTCAATTCACGGCCGGGTCCAGGGCGTCGGCTTTCGCTGGACCACTGCCCATTTGGCCAACCGAATGCACGTCGTAGGCTGGGTCAAAAATGAGGCCGATGGTTCGGTAACGGTACGAGCACAGGCTGATGAGACCAGTTTCAACGCTTTTATTGAGGCCTTGAAACATTCACCAACTCCCTATGCCAAAGTCAGTCATCTGACAGTGACCCCTAAAAATGTTGAAGACTTTAAAAAATTTACTATTACTGATTGAAAAAGCCCCTCATATCAAGTAAGATTTAATCTGTTGTCATCTTTAGGGAAATTAGCTACTATATTATATTAACGGATTTGTTTAGAAGGGATTTGAATACAAGTAAATGAAATCAAAAAAACCTGTACAATTAGGGCTTGCGCTAAGTGCACTGCTCCTATTACTAAGCGGTTGTGTGCAACGAACGAAGGGTGGTAAACCATACGGTATCGTATATGATTACCTGGCCGTCCCTGGGCAGCACGTCATGGAATGGTTAGCCAATATGTTAGGCCATTCATATGGCTGGGCCATCATCGTTGTAACGGTAGTCGTTCGAATGGTTCTGTTGCCATTAATGGTGCGTCAATTACGCACTTCCACAGTTCAACAGGAAAAGATCTCAGCCATCAAACCACAAATGACTGAAATTCAAAACCGGCAAAAGACCGCGACCACGCAAGAAGAAAAGAACGCAGCCGGTCAAGAAATGATGGCACTTTATAGCCAAAATGGTATCAGTATGACTGGTGGCATTGGCTGTTTACCATTACTGATTCAAATGCCCATTTTTGCAGCTTTGTACGCTGCCATTCAATATTCACCAGAACTGTCATCGTCAACCTTCATGGGAATTCCACTAGGAAAATCTTCAGTCTTGCTGGCCATTCTCTCGTTCTTGGTCTATCTGCTGCAAGGTTACCTCTCAATGATTGGAATGCCTGCTGACCAACGTAAGGCCATGCGGATGACCATGGTAGTCAGTCCCGTTATGATTTTGTTCTTTACGATTTCAACCTCCGCTGGTTTAGGTCTTTACTTCTTCATTGGTGGGATCTTCGCCTGTGTCCAAACACTGATCATCAACTTGTATCGGCCACGAATTCGTCGCGAGATCGAAGCCGAAATGAAAAAGAACCCGCCTAAGGTCGTTAAGCCAAAACCAGTCGTTGCCGCTGGACCATCAACAGCTACTTCAGCACCAAAGCCAAGCACCGTTTCTCAAGATAAGCGTAACCGAAACCGAAATGCTGGTAAGCAACAGCATAAACCAAAACCGGTAGTCGCTGCTGAACCATCATCAACAACTGCCTCCTCACCCAAAACAAGTACCGCTTCTCAAGATAAGCGTAACCAGAATCGGAATGCTGGTAAACAGCGTCACGATTAATCTTAAATATCTAGATATATAAAGAAGCTTCCCTATTGATTTAGGGAAGCTTCTTTTATTGTCTCAAATCATCCGTTGCCGGGTGATGATATTTGTAATGATGCCAAGGCTGTAACAGACGGCTGCCAACCATGGTAATATCGGTAATAAGAAATTGCCGATTGAACTGACGATTGAACCAGCCGATGTCGCCACCACAGCATTTTGATACATCACCATCGCCAGTAAGATCGTCAAGACTGCTGTGATGAGTCCCCACCGTTTTAATTTTTGCCCACCATATGGATGATGAAGTAATGATTTAACTAAACCGCCAATGACCATCGCTGTAGAAATGCCTAGAACCCCTAAGCCAATAAAGTACACATCAGCAGTCGTGCCTAAGTTAGTTTGATTAAAAATTTGTTTAACCTGAATTCCACGCTGATTAATCACCTGACTAGCAACTAAATAAGCAATTAAACTGGGAACAATCAAAAGACTGCCAACTCGAAATTCTAAGTTACTGGCGAAGTGGAAACGCCCCTGTTGCGGTAGCTTACGCTGCTGATTTTGCTTCAGGCTGGGGTTGGTTGGAGGCCCAGCTGCTAGTTGGGGCTCACTAAATTGCGGGTTATCTTGAATATCACTTGGTCTATCATGATAGCTTGACGATTCTTTTTGCAGTGGTTATTTTTTAGACTGCCAGAACGACTCTTTACCGGTTAACAATGAAAATAAGTAGCTCGTTAATATAAACAACCCAAAAATTTCCCAGCGCCACTCATTGAATACGAGACTGATCACGTAGATGGCTAGCAAAAACCAGCCATTATTCACCACAAACTGGCCAACTTGTTTAAGATGAGTCAGATTAGGTATCAACCGGCGTTGCCAGCTATCAGTTGGCTGCTTTGCCCGCCGCAAGCGAACCCCTTCATCCTTCACTAGTCGCGATGCCCGTGGAGGTTCGTTTTCAATTAGATTAAAACCGCAATCCGGACAAAAAGTTGAATCTGCAGGAATTGAGTGGCCGCATTTTGGACACTGTGTCATTGCCATTTTCGTCACTCCAATCTACAAATAGGTCTATGAAGATACAAATACTATACCCAACTTTTGAGCTTGAAAGCCTAAAAGCACCAAAAATTAAGGGAATTAAAAGAGTCTACGCTAAGGACTACCAATCAAGAGTAATTTAATGTCAGTTTTTCAGATGCTGCTTAATTAACGGTTATCAGGGCTATTGGTTATTCCCTCGCTGCTTAATTTTCAACCGATTCAGTTGCCATTGACCCGTCTTAAATTGTTTAAAGACAACCCCAATTATCAGCGGTACGGCTGTAGCAACCAACACTTGTACCCAAAATGAACCGGTCAACTGACTCCTATTTAGAATGTCCAGCACCATTTTATGCAGATACATAATAATCAGCGTATGCTTACCGGTTACTGATAAAAGCTTAGCGATGAACCGCACGGGCGATGAAATAATTCGCGCAAATAATTGCGTAAATCCTAATGGGTAAGCAAGCCACCTACTCAATCCAAAGACCACAAAACTACATAAAAGCGGCACTACCCCGACCATTAAGGCTAACTGAATATGGGTAAAGGGAACGTTTTGGTAGTAACCTGAAAATTGGTGACTCCGCATGAAAAGGCCAAATGCCAGTTTTTGCGTTTTAAGTTGCACAAACAGCCACCCTACGACCGCTAGTGAAGGTAAAAAGACGTACCACTTTGTTAAATAATGCTGTCCAAAATAGAAAATATTATAGCCAATCAGCATATAGGCCATCACTAACACCGCAACATCCATATCCCAAGGAGCCGTTACCACACTAAATAATTTAAAGGTGGTTAACTGGGTATAACTGGTTGTCCAATAAATAAAATACGCTGCAATAATGAGTTGCAACGGTTTATAGCGAATCACACTAATAATCAAAGTCGTGCCAATAATCCCTAAAATATAGGTTTCTGGATACCAGAAAATCGTTGTGTAATGCCTTAAAGTTTTACCACCATAAAAAAGATCGATAACATAGGTCAAACTATAGGTGATCGACTTATTATGAATAAACTTATACGCAATAATCAAGAAAAAACCGGCAATAAAGTAACTTCGCAAAATTGGTATCACTCGTTTTTTGAAAAAGGCGACGACCTTTTGAATATCCGTAATATTAATGGATTTTAAGAAAAAGCCACTAATCAAGAAGAGCAGTGGCATATGCCACCAGTAAAGAAAATCATACCAGTACCGGTTTGCACGAACGTGGAGAACGTAATCCGGCATATTATGTCCGCAAACGACCGCAATCATGCCGATTCCCTTAGCGATGTCTAACCAGACGATTCGTTTGCGCTTGTGATCAACATTTTGCTGATTGGCCGTCTGATTTAAATAATCGCCATCATTAGCTGATAACGATCGTTGTTTATTCATCATAAAATTCGTAAAATTCATAATAAGAAATCGTTCACCACCGTATCTCGTTTATCTTTAGCAGTTATTTCATGATTAATGTAACAGGAATTCTTTGATCAAATGATTAACCGTTAAATTATTGTAGTGCAAAAGACTATGTTGTGCTTTCGGACCGGTAATCTGTTTTTCCTGATAACTGATCTTAACGTTACTGGTCTGAACCAAATACCTTAATGACCGCGCACTTGTCGTTGTAACTAAGCCATCGCTATTAGACCCATCCTTTAGATTCCCATAAATATTTAAGATGCTCAGATCAGTTGGTAGCCGATGCTTGGCTTTTAAAAGATGTTTGTATTCAGCCCGTTCAATTTTCGGACGCCCTTTTTTTGCTAAACTATTTTCATTCACATGATCATCCCATAAACGGCCAACTTTAGAATTAGCAGCTGGCTGGTCAGATTTATGTCGATTCAAGATACCATTGAAAGGCCCCGCAATCGTCACTAACCGGTGTGGCTTGATCTGAGCAACTTGTTTAGGGTGCGTTTCAAAATAATTGATCCACGCATATGACCCCATTGAATGGCCGATGGCATCGTATTTTTTGATATGATACCGGTGATTCAGTTTGGGCATGATTTTGGCTAACATGGCACTATAGTAAAATTCTCCAGCCCGGTTATTTTCAATCACGATTGGAATAATGACTTTATGAGTAACGGTTGGCCGATATTTGCCAATCAGATGAATATGGCTATGCCGGTCAACGTCAACCATTAATTGCTGCTTGGCCAAATGAGTTTGCTCTAAACTAGCCACCAAGTATCTTTCTGAATTATAGGAACCGCCAAAACCGTGTAATACCAAAATCGGCTGTTTAGGATCTTGCGGAATCTTTCGTAAATGTTCTTGGATTGGCGGTTGCTGTTTAGCCATAATCTGACTTTGGTGTTTAAGGCTGTTAGTCGCCTGTGTCAGTTGCTGCTGGATGCGGAACTCTCGCTGGTATAATTGATACTGCTGAAAAAGATAACCTACCAGACAAATTAAAAATAAACTTAAAAAAGCCGTTAGCCACTTTCCTTTTAGCAAGAAGTAACCAGCCTGTTTGAAGTGAGCAAACCAATTTGACCCACGAACTTGTATCTGCTTTTTGATTGATTTTTGTGAAGAATGAGGGACTTTAATCTGGGTTAATTGGTAACCACAATTAGGGCAGGTAGCCGAACCTTTAGGGATCGATTTGCCACAATTAGGGCAAATAATCGTTGCCATGTTGTTCACTCCGTTCTACAAATAGCTTACTAAATATGTTAACACTATCCGAAATCTTTGTGTATCTCGTTATGAATAGTTGAAGGATCAGTTAAACCTAAACGCCAAAAAGCGGGCTCATATTTTTATGAGTCCGCGTTTTGGCTGAGCTAAAGCTAGCCCCGGTTATTCGTTTTATTATGTTATGATTTTGAATCATCATCAGAAGATTGATGTTTATCAGGATCAGATAAGTCTGGTTTGGACTGATCACTTGCGCGATAAACACCAGGAATTGCGGCTGTTGAAGGCTCACTTGGATTCGCCCCCAAATTAGTTGCTAATGGATCTGCAGCTGTCCGTTCTTCCTCGTCTTCTTCCTTGGCATGATCCAGTTGAATCTTAATGTCTTCAGAAATCAATGGCAGCTTAATTTGAAAAATTGAACCATAACCCAGAGCACTTTCAATACTAATTTTACCATGATAGGCTTCAACCAATCGTTTAGCAATCGATAATCCTAATCCGTTACCGCCCTTGTTGCGACTGCGGGCTTTGTCCACGCGGTAAAAGCGGTTGAAGACCCGGTTACGATTCTCTTCAGAGATACCTTCACCAAAGTCCTGCACAGCAATTTGCGCCACGTGCCCACTAGATGATAAGGATAAGTGGATCTCCTTTCGTTTCACTGAATACTTAACAGCATTATCCAGCAAAATAATCAGCACTTGTTCAAGGTGATTCCGGTAAATTTGCGAGTAGGCGTGTTCCTTAACGTCATCATCCAAAATAAAAGTAAAATCTGGATGGATCATTTTAAAGTCGTTAAAGACCTGGTTAACGACTTCTTTGATATCTGCCGTTTCATGATTCATGGTCACTTCGATCTGTTCTGCCCGGGTCAGATCCAGCATTTCAGTCACTAGACTCTGCATCCGTTTAGATTCCTGCATGGCAGCGGAAAGCGATTCATTTAAGACTTCCGGATCATCTTTCCCCCACCGCTGCAGCATTTCAATGTGGCCTTGAATAACCGCTACCGGTGTCCGCAGTTCATGGGAAACATCCCCCACGAACTGCTGCTGCTGATCAATGTAGCGTTGCATTTGATCCAACATATCGTTGAACAGTTCGCTTAAATCTGATAATTCATCATTTCGCCGCGTTTCCGGCACCCGTTCATCAGATTGCGGATCAGAACGCACTGCGCGCATCGTTTGGTTAAGTCCAATAATTGGTTTAAGTAACAGATCTGCTAAACAGTAACTGAAAATGGAGGCCACAAACACCGCTGAGATAACCAGTACAGTCAGAATAAAGGTAAACCGGTTACGGGCCGCCTTATATTCTGTCATTGCGTTGGTTACTTGAACATACCCCAACAGTTGGTGACCACTTTGTGCATAAATCGGTGCTTGACCAACTAACCCATCAAAATTGCCAGTTTTCTTCATCTTAGTTTCCCGTTTTTTAGTTAACTGACTGTTATTAAGGTGGGTATTACGAGAATTGAAAATTTCTTTTTTCTGCGCATTATAAACGGAAACCCCAGTGCTGTCTCGCGAAAGATCCGTAATGACTGAATTTTGATAAATATTGGCTTTCTCAGATATGGCACCACTGGGCTGATTCAAATTAGGCTGCAGCGCATTATTGACTGCTGACGCCGTAAAATGCCCCTGTAAATTATCTACCTGGCTAATAACGGTGTCCAGCGTGCTGCTGACATGAGTCCGTTCCTGCTGTAGCAGCACCCCTGATAAGCCTTGAAACATCAGCACCGAAAAAATGAGAAAGATAAGAAAGACGCCGGTTGCACTACCCAGCGCCCACTTCCACTTCATCGATAAACGATGTCGCTTTTTTAACTTTGTTCCATCTAACGGGTTTGTTTCACTCATGAACGCATCACGTACCCAGTACCACGAACCGTTTGAATATAGCTCTTTTCACCTGGTCGGTCGATCTTATTACGTAAGTAACGAACATAAACATCAACCACGTTAGTTTCAACTTCTGATTCATAACCCCAGACTTTATTTAACAAAACGTCACGCGCCAAAACAACGTTAACGTTCTCCATCAAAGTCAGCAGTAGTTCGTATTCACGCTTAGTCAAATTAATGACTTCATCGCCACGACGAACCACCCGGTTTTCCTTTTCAATGGTTAGATCCTTGTAAGTGACAGTGGTCTGCTTAAAGTCCTTCTGTTCACTTTCAATATGAATCCGTCGCAGTAAGGCCCGAACTCGAGCTAAAAGTTCTTCGATTGCAAATGGCTTAACAATGTAGTCATCGGCACCATGATCAAAACCGGAGACCCGATCAATGACGGAATCCCGAGCCGTCATCATAATGATCGGCGTACTCTTGACTTCACGGATCCGGCGAGCAACGTCGATCCCATTCAGTTCTGGCAGCATTAAGTCCAGCAAAATGACGTCAAAGTCTTCAGCTAAAGCAGCGTCTAAACCAGTACGGCCATTAAACTGAACTTCTGTATCATAACCTTCATGTTTTAATTCCAGCTCTACAAAGCGAGCTAAGTTCTTTTCATCCTCAATAATTAAAATTCGACTCATTTTAACGAACTCCTCTTATTTATAATTTTCTTTTTTCGTCCAAGATAACTTCTGGTACACCCTTAATAGTGTACCATACAGTCAATCAAATTACGTTTACATCTTACTATATAAATTAAAATTTGGCGAATCTGACGTGAATCAATGAAGAAAATTCTAAGTCTGGTAAGTTAGTGAAATAAGTTTTTCCTGAGTAAAAACTATAAATCCTTATAAAAGCTGTATAGTTCAAGGTGTAAACCGCTTTCTTAAAAATCTGCCTTTTTGAAATAAATTATTATTGCTCAAAAAATCACTTGAATTTTCAGTTGTTATGTGATTAAATAACATTGTCAAATTGTTTAGGCAATCTTGTGAAAACACAATGAAAGAGGTAATTGAATAATGAAAGCTGCTGTTGTACGCGACCCAGTTGATGGGTATGTAGATATTAAAGACGTTAAACTTCGCTCACTAAACTATGGTGAAGCTTTAGTTGACGTTGAATACTGTGGGCTATGCCACACCGACCTTCATGTTGCCGCTGGTGACTTTGGTAAAGTTCCTGGACGGATCATTGGTCACGAAGGTGTCGGTATCGTTTCTAAGCTCGGCGAAGGCGTCGAAAACTTAAAAATCGGTGACCGGGTCTCTATCGCATGGTTCTACAAGGGCTGTGGCCACTGTGAATATTGTTTAACTGGCCGTGAGACGCTTTGCCGTAACGTTAAGAACTCTGGTTTCACTGTTGATGGTGCTATGGCACAACAAGTTATTGTTGATGCTAACTACGCCGTTAAGGTTCCAGAAGGCTTGGATCCCGTTGAAGCAACGAGTTTAACCTGTGCCGGTGTTACCATGTACAAAGCCCTTAAAGTCGGCGAAACTAAGCCCGGCCAATGGGTTGAAGTTGTTGGTGCCGGTGGTTTAGGTAACTTGGCTATTCAATATGCTAAGCACGTCTTCGATGCACACGTTGTTGCCGTTGATGGTAACCCTGACAAATTAAAGGCAGCTAAAGAGGGTGGCGCTGATATCTTAATCAACCGTAAAACTCAAAACGTTGCTGAAGAAATTCAAAAACAAGTTGGCGGTGTTCATAACGCCCAAGTTACTGCTGTTAACGATGCAGCGTTCTCTCAATCAGTTAACGCATTGCGTCCAGACGGCCGTTTAGTTGCCGTTGCCTTACCACAAGGTGACATGAAGTTAAACATTGCTAAGACCGTTCTTGATGGTATCCAAGTGGCTGGTTCACTGGTTGGTACTCGTCAAGACTTAGCCGAAACTTTCCAATTCGGTGCTGAAGGCTTAGTACACCCAATCGTTAAGACCCGTCGTTTGAGCGAAATCAACGACATTATTGACGAAATGAAAGCTGGTAAGATTACTGGCCGGATGGTTGTTGACTTTACTAAGGAATAATCATTAGTCATTAAACCACATTAAAAAGGAAGCACCGGAAATGAGTGATCATCTTTGGTGCTTTTTTATTGCGCATTGCTTCCTATACATTACACACATATATATCAATCAGTAAATGATCAGGCTAGCAATAAAGCAGTCAAAAGGCCCCTATTATTAATTTTAACCTGCTTCCATATCTCTTTATTCACAATCTTACAATAAGCGCTTATACGGTTACCATTTACCTCTTACAGCATCACACGGATAACCTTATAATATAAATTAGGAACAAAAAAAGGGGTCTTTGTCAAACGGTGTTGATTAACGACTTGATTATATTTAGAGCTTTCTCTTCGGAGGAAGCTCTTTGTTGCTTACGGGATTTGAGTGGTCGAGATCGGAAATATCGGGACTTTGTACCCTTTAAATGGATTTTGGGTACACTAAATAACCCTTTGTTCTAGGGGCATTCGCAATAGGGACTAAGCAGCGATTTGGAAGATTCGGATAAACATGTTTTCTTGGTT
>NZ_BJDO01000046.1 GCF_005405185.1 Secundilactobacillus hailunensis | reverse complement strand
AAGGAGACTGAGTGGGAAATGACGAAAAAGCAACGGCAACACCAAACTCGAAACCGGCATGAAGATGGGGGCATGCACTTGTAATCACAAAATTAGCGATTGGTTAATTGGAATGAATGGCAGCCCTTTATACACCTTGCTATTAAGACAAAACGGGGTGCGCGGGGTGTACTCGATTGGTCGAGTACAGACGCCAACTTTGTATATGGTTTATCAAAGAGACCAGGCAATCAAAAACTTTAAGCCGGAACCCTATTTTGAACTAAATGCTGAAATTCTTGCTAATCAGCAAAAATTCGTCGCAAAATTAGACTCCTATCAGCGATTTAAAGATGAAACAGGACTAATAACATTCATGCAAGCTAAGCGCGTTCAGAAAGGCTCACAGGCCGGTTTAATCAAGGACGTCCAAAAACAAGACAAAAAGCGTGCTAGTCCCCAACTATTCTCACTATCCAGTCTGCAAAGTGCCATGAATAAACGGTATCATGGCAGTGCAGCCATTAAGCAACAAATCGATCACCAACAGCAAGCGCAAAAAGCCGCCGAAGTATTCTTAGAAACACCGCAAGCGACCGTTTTAAATAAACAGAAGTTTTACATTGTGAAGCCCAAGCAAGGTGAAGATTTTACCTTACCTAAGAAATGGAGTAGCAAGACGCTCGGGAAGACCGCAATTAAAGCGTTAGTTACCAAGGGTGAAACCAGCAAATTAAAGGGTTTCAAGAGCAAAAAGGGGAAGTCGTTTGACGCCAAGTTAAAGCTTGACGGCCATAAATTAAGTTTTGATTTTGATTAGAACCTGCCTACCGCCCTTCACGTTGTTCCGGTTGGTGAACCCGTCATTTAGGTTCACTTTTATAAAGCCAAAAGTAAACCTAAACAACGGGTGAGATTAGCAAAGCAAAGGAGATCATAAAATGGATAATAAATTAGAAGTCATTGGGAGTGAATTACCAGTTTTGCAGGCTAAAGGAACCTACAAGTATCTAAAAGAAATCACTGGTAACGGAGCCTATTATCAAGTGGCTTGGCAAAAATTGTCTGACGGTTACGTTGCCCTTTATGGCACGACCTCAATTCAAACAAAAGTGGCTCCCATACTGAATGATATTTTTGAAGATGAGGAGGGGTAACTTATGCCAAATAAAGCAGATGTTAAGGCTTGGAAAGCACAATTAGTCGCCCAGGCTGAACAGCAAATCCTAAAATTAACTGATAGTGACCAATTTAAAAAGTATCTCAATACCCTGGCTAAATTTCATCGTTATAGCGCCAGAAACATTGATTTAATTTATGCGCAAAATTCTCAAGCCACTCAAGTCGCCGGTTTTAAGCAATGGCAGAAGGCTTTTAACCGCACCGTCAACCGGGGCGCAAAAGCGATTCGGATTGCGGCTCCGATCATTAAGAAGCTAACACCAGCCGAGCAGAAGCATCTTGATACCACCGATGAGCGCGCCATTGTCGGTTATCGCTATCTACCCGTCTTTGATGTGGCACAAACTAGCGGTGAACCAGTGTTAAGTGCTAAAGACTTTGTCAAAGAAAATTTGGCCGATCATCAGAATGTGACAAGCTTATATAACGCGTTCAAAGATTATTTAAACCAGCAAACCGACCTTAAAGTCAGTGAAGTGCCTTTAGCGACGCTAAAGGGGGCTAAGGGGTATTTTCAACCCAGCACTAATGAAATCGTCATTGGTGGCAATGAGCCCGACAATGCTTTGAAACTAAAGACGTTATACCACGAATATGCGCATAGCCAGCTACACGGCTTAAAATCAGCCTTTAAAGATCGGCCACGAGCCTATCAGAAAACCCAGGCCGAAGCGGTTGCGTATGTTGCCATGCAAAATATTGGCGTTGATACCAGTAACTACTCACTTGGTTATGTGGCTACCTGGGCTAAAGATAAAGCGGTGATCCATAGTGCTTTAAGTGAAATCCAGCAAGTGAGCAACAAAGTGATTGAGCTTAGCGATGGCTTAACCAAACAATTAGGCTTACAAGAAGCCCAAAAAGAGCCTGAGCATGATCTAAAAAAGTTATCAGCCCATGATCTTAATAAGTCCTACCAAAGCTTGCAACAACAAGTTCAGCAAGCAACGAGTCCACAACAAAAGTTAGGGCTAAAAAATAAGTTAAATGATGTACACCATGAAACCAGTAATCGAACGCAAAAACAACTGAAAGCATTTGCTAAAAAGAATCCAGAAATTAAACAACCAGATTCTGAACCCGATCAAAGTCTAAAACGTTAGCCAGTTTTTAAAGGGCATGCTATAATGTAATAGAAAAAGGAAGCCCTGCTGAAGACAGGACTTCCCATGCAAGCCGCTTCAAAGGCGGTGGCGAAGCTAATAAGACAGCATTAAGCTACCCTGTAACCTACCAAAGTTACGCAGGGCGGCTTTTTTATTTGTGGTGCTTGTCGATATAGCTGAGTAGCGCGATTAAAAACGTGCCAAACAGCAACATCAACGAGAGTGTCTGGAAGACGCTCATTGACTGTGAAACCTTCCTGAAGATTATTCCATGTTCCCATGGGCCTCACCTCGCAAGGGAAAAGACAGCCACCGCCCTTAAAACTTCCTGCGTAATCTATTATACAGGTGAATTAAGTATTGACCAAGAACAATAAAAATTAAGTCATGGAGTTTCATAGGATCCTAAATTTGATTAAATTAAGCTCAGCAAAACATCTTTTGTAAATACCCTTTTTTTAGTTCCTGGAGTTTTTCAATCTTACGCTGATGAAGAGCGATAGTGTCATCTAACTCTTTGAAGAACGAACCGATTTTTTGCTGTTCTTCATAACTTGGAACAGCAACACTCACACTGTTAATTACAGTTTTCGATAAACTAGGTACACCAGTAGATTCATCAAATTTTTTCCAATTTATTTTTTTAAAAATAGATAGTGAAAATTGAAGGTCAATATTTTGTTTAGGAACAGCGTAAAACAAGGTGTCGACAGTCCAAAAAGGCGCTTTTAATAAATAAGGCTTATCAATTGTACCTTTTCTTCCAATCCCAATAGCATCTATATCTGAGAGTGCTCTATCTACACTTAGCATATATCCACCAGTTCCATAGACAGGTATCGATCCTGAATTCAGATGTTTGTAGTCTTTTCCAGACTTAACATCAATAAAATCAGCAAACTTACGCTCTTCCCAGTCGTCAGCAAACCCTGTCAACCTTATCAGGCTGACATCGAGATAATTCATAAGAAATTGTTGACGGTGATCGGTTCAGCCGAACGCCCATTTGGATATTGGACAGCCCTAGTTCACAAAAGGTTTCAATTTTAATTCGTTCGGAATAGGTTATACTAGACAAAAGATCAGCTCCTAAAAGATGGGTTTGTGGTAAACACCATTTTAAAGGAAGCTGATCTTTTTTGTCCGAACAGCGTTCGGATTAATTTTACAATCTACCATTTAACCATGATTACTTCTGTTGGCCTTTCAATACCGAATTCCAGAAAAGACGTGAATTCAAATCATCTTTCAAGGTTCCTGAACGGCGATTCTTTCTTTCAGTGGTTCTTGCAAATAAATTCTTCAAAGTCTTTGGCATAAAACATTCCTCCTTGGTCAATTCTATGAAGCTTATCAATCTTCTCTCTACTAAGTAGTAGAGCGCTACTGTCGACCAGGGAGATAGTAATATGCTTATAAAATTTACCAAAGCAAAGCCCCGACACGGATGACTTTTTCCGCCTCGGGATGTTGCTTGAAGGATGTTGCAGCTTTTGCTTTCAATGATTTTCAGAAAGTTATTTACGTGTTAACCACCTCGCTTGTTCGGATGAACCCGTATAAATGACAGCTTAGCAGGTCACGGTAAATTTAGTGTAAAAAGGCTGTACATAATATCCAAAAGGTGATAAATCAGTTCGCAAATTTCACCATTTAAAAACGCCTCAAAATAATACTAGCCACCACACAAGATATGCCGTTTACCACCCTTGGCAACGATGATATACTGTTGGAAGGGCTTACTAACCCTTAGAAAGTCGGGATTTTCCATGACACACACCCCAATCAAGATGACGTTTTTTTCGCAGCTTCATCCAGTAGCGCTCACGCTGTACTTTACTGAGCTGATCGTCTGCCTCCTGCTGTTTAATCACGTGGCGGTCGCGGTGGCTGAGTTCATCGCGCTCACGATCACAGCCACCTACTACCTTGGCGGCCGAAAGACGGCGCGCCAACTGAAATACGCCGTTTCATTTCTATTAATGATTCTATTTTTCAATACGCTCCTCAATCAAAAGTTTCCGCCGATTCTTTGGCATTTCAAATGGGGCATTCTGACGTTCAAATTTTCGTATCCGGCATTTCTGTACGGCATTGCGATGGCAATTGTCCTGATCGCAATGCTGTTTGTTTTTTCAGTCCTAAACGCGGTTCTGACCCCCAGCAAGCTGATCTACGTGTTCTCGCCGATTGCGCCCCGGCTGGCAGTACTGGTCACCATTTCGTTTACGCTGGTCACCAGCTTCACCGATAGGCTCAAACGGATTTTGCGCCTGCAAAAAACCCGCAACGTCGACGTGGTTAATGGATCATTGAAGACCCGCACCCAAAAGACGCTCCACATCTTCGAAATTCTTCTGCAGGACGCCCTGTCTTCTGCGATGGAAACCGCCAATTTAATGGACGCCCGCGGATTTGGCGCCGCCAAGCGGACCCACTACCGCTCGTATCACTGGCAGTTTAGTGACCTGCTGTTCATCACGATTGCCACCGTCATGCTAGTTACAACTATCGGCGTCCGGATTCTTTCAATGGGCACCAGTCGTTCAGTCGCCAATTTCACCACCATTTTTACGCCGGGCGATACTTGGCCCATCGTCGTCACGGCACTCCTATTCTTACTACCATTAATCTCAGAGGGGGTCTATCGTTCATGCAAAAATTAGCTACCGTGACCCATCTCACGTTCACCTATCCCGATCAATCAACCTCCGTTCTGGACGACGTCAACTTCACCATTGACCCCGGCGATTTTATTGTGATTGCCGGTAATACCGGCAGTGGCAAGACGACCCTGCTTAACCATTTGAAAAAGGAGCTCATGCCCAAAGGAGCCCGAACTGGTGACGTTCAAATTGCCGAAACACCGGTTGCTGACATGCCGAAGTTGGTGAGTGCCCAAACCGTCGGCTATGTGGCCCAAGATCCACAAACCCAGCCGGTGATGGCAACGGTGATCGAAGAACTGGCCTTCCCATTAGAAAATATTGGCTGTCCCAGCAATGAGATCGAACGCCGGATTACCGAACTGGCAAATTTCTTAGGTTTGGATCAAAACCTCGATCGCCAAATACATCAATTATCCGGCGGCCAGCTTCAGTTGGTAAACCTGGCTTCGGTTCTCATCTTGCGCCCAAAATTAATTTTACTGGACGAACCCACGTCCCAGTTGGATCCGCTGACCGCTCAGCATTTTCTCACCGTTTTAGGGCGGATTAATCAAGAATTAGGGATTACAATTATGTTGACTGAACACCGGCTGAGCACGGTAGCAGCCATGGCCAACCGGATGATTCTCCTGCAGGATCACCACCTGACCTTTGACGGTGATCCCCACAGCGGCTTGGCAAAAATGGCCACTGATGCCCACTTGACCTATTTCGTACCGTCAATTCCCAAGCTCTTCTTAGATCAACAGATTCGAACCTCCCAATTGCCGATTTCAGTAGCCGATGCCCAGTCGGCGATTCGGACTCACCATCTTCAATTTCAATCAGGGACGACCGGCGGCAAGGTTGCGCAATTACCCCCAGCCGAAAAACCAATTCTAACCGTCAATAACATTTCCTTTAGCTTCGACGGCCAACATAACGTCCTCCATCACCTGAACCTGGCGATTAATCCCGGTACGTGGTTGGCAATTATCGGCAAAAACGGCTCCGGCAAATCAACCCTGTTAACGCTGATTTGTGGACTAATGACGCCGCAGCACGGCAAAATTCGTTTCGTCCACCAGTTAGTTTGGAAAATGGCCATTAACCAGCGAATGGCCAAACTGGCATTTCTGTCGCAAACTCCTCGTCTCCAATTTACAGCCGATACCGTTCGTGAGGAGCTGGAAGTTCAGGCGGCTGAATTACGGTTGCCAGACGCTAAGGCCCAAGTTGACCATATGATTAATCAATTTCATTTGAACCGTATTGAGAAACAAAATCCATTTGACATTAGTGGCGGCCAACAACAGCTGGTTGGATTAGCAATCGCACTGATGGCGACCCCTGATCTGTTGGTTTTGGACGAGCCAACCAAGGGACTGGATCCCTACACCAAAATTCAGGTGGGCAACCTGCTGAAACAGTACCAACAAGCCGGTATGACCATTGTGATTGCCAGCCACGACATGGAATTCTGTGCTAAATTTGCCGACAAATGCACGTTTATGTTTGATGGCCATCTCAACACGCTGCTTGCCACGCAATCATTTTTTGCCGATAACTTTTTCTTCACCACGCCAATCAACCGGATTGCCCGTGATCAGGTTAAGGAGGCCCTACTGCCAGTCGATCTGAAGCTGGCGAACCATCCAGAAAGGGGGTGAGTGTTACTTGAAACAATCTTCGTTACTCAACCGGTATCGGTTATTAATTGCGTTACTGTTAATGTTTATTTTTCTGCTATTCATTGTCTTATTGAAGGGAAAGCACTACCTATTATTTAGCTTTATGTGCCTAATCTGTAGCCTTTTACCCGCGTACTGGCGCTTCGAACACGATCCAATCAGCACCCAAACGTTGATGTTTGTCGCCGTTTTGATCGCGTTGGCGGTTGCCACCCGGGTCCCACTGGGCGCCATTCCTGGTGTGCAGGGAGCCAGCTTCGTCGTAATTCTAAGCGGTGTCAGTCTCGGCCCGGAACTGGGCTTTATCACAGGATCTACCACGGCACTGGTTTCCAACATGTTTATGGGTCAAGGACCATGGACGCCTTGGCAGATGGTCGCCTGGGGCTTAATGGGGTTAACCGCTGGCCTCTTCATGAAGGCCCGATTGTCCCATAGTCTGATTTTTATGATCGTGTTTGCCTGCGTCTGGGGCTATTTGTTTGGCTGGATCATGGACCTCTGGTACGCCCTGGCCTACGTATCACCGCTGACCATCAAGAGTTTTATCTTGGCTTTTGCGGCCAGTTTCTTTCCATTTGACACGTTCCACGCAGCATCCAATGCCTTTCTCATCGCGCTATTTTATAAGCCATGGGAGAAGCTGTTTCACCGCTTAGTCACCAAATACAATATTTTACCGGATAAAAACCAATAGAAAAAGGATGGATTAATCAATGAAATTAACATCAAAGCTACTCATGATCTCTGCTTCAACCCTATTAGGATTTGGCAGTATCGCACCAGCCTTCACCGCCAATGCAGCCAGCGTTAAGACCGCCAGTCGTGCTTATCAAAATAGCAAGATCAAAGCCAACTACCGTTACGCGAAGAATCTGATGATTAAAAATAAGACCGGACTTTCCGGTCAAAGCAGTTCTATTTTTAGTAAGAAACTCAATCCTGATACTGGTGCGACTGCGGGGTACTCTGACCTTCTGTTAGGGCTCAAGGGAAACGGTTATAAATTTAATACCAAGGAAAAAACGTTGCTGCGAAAAAACTTGGTAATCAAAAAGACAACCCCTGCTGCAACAATGGCCAATGCCGTGATGGCTGTTCAGGCGATGGGGCTCAACGCTAGAGATTATAAGCCATATGGCCACAAAAAGGGAATCAATCTGGTAACCAAGTTGTACCGGACAAGTGTTTCCAAACAAACGACAAGTGCCCAGGCACAAGTGCTGATTGCCATTTCGATGAGCTCAAAGTTCAAGCAGCCAAAGGGAGCGAAGTTTAGCAAAGCAAGCTTGAGTGCTCGGCTAGTGAAAGCTCAATTAAATAATCACGGTTGGGCGTATAATAACCAACAAGGAGTTAGGGATGCCGACACGACCAGCATGGTTCTAACCGGTCTGGCTCGAGGAAAGGTTAATACAACTAACGTCAAGGACAGCTTGCTGAAGGGGCAAAAATTTCTTACTGGTATTGTGCAGCCCAGTGGTGCATTTGGCTACACGTTTAATGGCAAAACAACGCCAAATGCCAATTCAACCGCTGAAGCAATTATTGCCCTATCAAATGATTTTGGCATGAAGAAATATGTGAATAACACGGCGATGAAAACAAGTCAAACTAGGACGCCGCTTTATGCAATGCTGACCTATGTCAATAAATCCGGTTCAATTAAAAACGCAGCTACTCAGCTCTATGGTGTCGGTCAGGCAAATTTAGCGGTTGCCGCTTATAAAGCTGCTTTAAAGAATCGTTCAGTTTACACAATTAATTAATCGCCAAATTTTGAGTGAGAGGTGACAAAACAATATGAAAAAAGCAATTGGCTTCATTCTTGCGTTCATTCTCACAATTGGAATCGCTTTTGGTGCCCAACAGGTGATTTCATCGAGAGACGCAGCCCCTAAGCCGACAACTTCTAAACAAGTGACTTCTTCAAGTTCAAGTCATCTTAAACAGCCAAGTCACCAGCAAAAAGCAAAGGGTGCAAGCAAAGCAAAACCAAAAGCAGATAGGCGGGCTCAAAAAACAGCCAACAAGCCCCAAACTGCTAGTTCTCAATCAAGCACAAGCCCTAATCGGACAACCGGATCCAGTGCAAAGGCAAGTCCTAACAAGGTCGCTAAAACTAAGCGGTCAAATGCCCCTAAATCTGATAAGCTGGGTAAAATTAACCACAAAGCAGAAACCAAGGTGGTTCAGGATACGCATCATGCGGCTAAAAAGTCGTCTAATGCTAAGAATACAATTCAAATCCATTTAACGGTTGATGGATACAAAAAAGTTTTCTATTCGAAGCGGATGCGTGTTAAAAAGGGCGCCAACGCGTTTTCGATTTTAAAGCAAACGAACCTGAAGATTAGTTATATTCCGGGCCCCTCCGTTTACGTGAACGGCATTAACGGCCTCAAGGAAAATGACGTTAAGGCCGGTTCCGGTTGGATGTTCAGTGTTAACAAGAAATTTATTGACCATGCTGCAAACTTAACGAAGCTTAAGAGTGGGGACAACGTTCGTTGGTACTTTACAACGGAGGGGTATTAACTGATTAGATCCCGCTAATATTGATTCAAACAAAGCGACTGCTGCCAAAGGGAGGGATATATTCCTTTGGCGGTGGCCGCTTTTAATGATTATTCTCTTTTAGAGCTTTCTCCAAAAAATGCCGAAAAATTTTGGACAATTCTCCAAACATAAATGGCGAAAAAGAGGTTATATTCCTTTGATAAGGGATCACTCGATAATCCGGGGGAATTTTTGAGTGGTAACCAAGCTATTTTTCTAGAGGGAGTTGTTTTTTATGAATAAATTGAATCAATTACTAATAATTGCAGCGGCTTCAGTGGGGGCTTCATTTTTATTATTGACAGGGGTTCTAATGCCAGCTTTTGCTGCCACCAGCCCCACTTCCACGACCCAAACATCACCGATCACAACTATTGCCACTCAAGACCAAGCAGAGGACAATAACAGCGGCATCCTTGACGGAGGTGTCACTTGGCAAATTGCGAACGATACCTTGACGATTAGTGGTGGAACCATTGGGTCTAGAATTTTTGGTGTTGGAAAGTATTTCCATTCCAAAAGTACTAGGCCCTTTTTGATAACAAAAAAAGGCATCTAAGCCTCCCTAGTGCTATGCTTTAAGCGACGAAACTCAACAGTTGTGGCCTCTTTTTTGATACTGTATAATTAAAGGGTTAGAACCGTGTCATTACTTAATGACATAAGTAAGGAGATAAAAAGATGAAATATGGCTATGCGCGGGTCAGTACCACTGATCAAAAATTAGCAAATCAAATTGAGTTACTAAAATTGGCAGGAGCAGAAAAAATCTTTCAAGAAAAGTTTACCGGCACAACTACCGAACGACCGGAGTTTCAAAAACTGTTGCGCGTTCTAAAAACAGGCGATACTTTGATTGTCACTAAGTTGGATCGGTTTGCGCGGAACACACGCGAGGCCTTAGCCATTATCCAAGAGTTGTTTAAAGAAAATGTCAAAGTTAACATTTTGAATATGGGCTTAATTGACAATACGCCGACTGGCCAACTAGTCTTTACAATATTTAGCGCCTTTGCGCAGTTTGAACGCGATATGATTGTCACGCGCACACAAGAAGGTAAAGTGTATGCCAAGCAACATGATCCGTTGTTTCGGGAAGGGCGACCGAAAACGTATTCTGAGGAACAAATCAGATTTGCCTACGAGTTACGAAAACAAGGCATGACCTATAAAATGATTGAACGAAAGACGGGGATTAGTAAACGCACGCAACAGCGACGATTTAAATTAGTTAAAAACAATATATTTTAAAACTGTTTACACCATACCAAAAGGGGCTTCGAATACGAGGCCCCTTTTAGATTTAGCTAGTAATCCGTATTAAAGTTAATGGCTAGCTCCCAGTTCAACTTTTTAATGGCTTACGATCTGTCAACAAAGCAATTGGTGACAGAATCAAAACAATCACCGCTCCTACTAAGTAGGTATGACTGAAGGCCTGGCTGATCTGTCGATTCTTAGTATGCTTAATTTTTCTCAAAGCTGTCGTTAAAGCTTCTTTTTGTGCCAATTGTTTGAGACCTACTAACAATTTTTTCTGACCCTGGCTTATTTTCTGATTACCCAAATTAATTTTTTGAGAAGCTATTGACAGTTTAGATATAGCGGTATTTTGATTTTCTAACTTGGTTAAGGTAAGTGCTAGTTGCTGGTTACCCGCTTTTAAGTTGTCAGTAGCTAGTGCTAACTTCTTCTGGGCTTGGTAGACCTGGTGAAGATCGGTTCCCTTTTGGGGCTATGGTAAATCAACTTGAGATTTGGCCGCTTGTTTAAGGGCACGTCTTAGGTTCGTCTGTTTGTTTTTAGTTGTTAATTTGGCTGATCCAGTAGTGGAAAATAGGCTGTTCAATTGTTGATGAGCCACTTTCTTTACAATCTACCATATAAACGCATTCTCGTGCATTGTTTGCTTATACGTGTATATAGTTGTCAAATACGTGCTATGATTGTGTATGTCCTAAATGGACACAAGCAACGCTCCTAAGCAAAGCCTGTATGTACTGATTTCAGAAAAGCCCTCTATTCCGCATAATAGAGGACTTTTTTGTGTGCATTCTGCTTAATTTAAACGGACAAGTATACGTCTAAAAGCTGAACGTGTTGTCTGAGAGTGTGATATTATTTTCCCCTAGTTCGGGCGTCTCTACTCTCCAGAATATCTAATTGAAAAGTAAATTTTCGCTTGTCTTCAGCGTCTAAAGAATCAATGAGATAGTCTAATGCGTTATCAATGGCATCTTTTTGAGATTTATATAGACCAATTCCAGATAAAGCTTCCGCTTTATTCTTAATATGGTTGTTGATTCTAACGTTAGCATAAAAAGTAACAGAATCTGCAACACTTTTTCCCGGTTTTGATGGTTTGCCATTATTACTTTTAAGATCATCTGTAGTAAAGGTGTTTTTGGGTTTGATATCTTGTCCACGATCAAGTGGGTCCGTCTTTGGTTGTTTTTTTAGATTGGGATTGTTTAATAATCCGCTCATTCCTATTCACCAGCCATTCTGCTAAATATTTCATCAGTAACGTTGGAGTATACGTCTTGAACTGCTTTATCAAACTGATCTTTAAATGTCACCCCGGTTACATCATATCGTTTTAAGCGTTCCATATTTTTAATTGTTATGTCAAAAATATTTTCTTTACCAAATATATCAATTGCTTTAGCTAAGGTGCTCTTATCGACAGGGGCACCATTTTTCAGCAAAACCGGCAATATTCCTAGTAAATCTAATGTCGGAGCGTGGAATTCATTGATAATTTGATCTTGCATGTATTTGATGAATGCCTGGGCACCCTGAAGCGATCTTTCCTGAGTTTGAAGAACGACAATCGCGTAGTCTGTCATATATAATGCGGTATCTGTGATTAGGCTAATTGTAGGTGGAACGTCTACCAACAAGTAGTCATAGTCATCTTTCCACGGATTTATTAAGGTAGACAAGTATTTTACACGATCGGTGTAGTCAGAAATTATATTCTCCATATATCTAGGATATAAAGAAAAGTCAGCTGAGGATGGAAGAATATCTAAATTTTGGATTACGTTGATGATAGCTGGTTTGAGGTTTTTGTTTTTAATTGCGGTCATCAAGGTTTCATCAAAAGAAGTTACTTCACCGCCGACGTTATTTTTAGTTTTTAAATATAAATTAGTGGCGTTAGCTTGAGGATCCAAATCTATTAATAGTGTTTTATACCCACGACGTGCCAACTCGATACCAGTCATTGTACTATTAGTCGTCTTGCCAGTCCCGCCTTTAAAGTTTGAAAATGTTATGACTTTGCTATCCAAAATATCACCTCATAAATATGTAGTGTAATGCTCTTAAAGCATAGCACAAAAATTAGTACATGTATACAAATACAAGTGTGTAAAAGTAAAAATGTATACATGAGCTCTATGTAGACTGCAATAGAGGCGTTTTGAATGAGTATACAAATACTAATTTTTACATTAGTATTTGTACTAATGTAAAAATGTATACATTTTTTTAAAAAAGTGTTGATTTCTTTTATTGAGAGAAATACAATTGTACTTGTAAGTGAATACAAAAAAACACCCACCGACGGGAATCGGTGAGCGCCACATAAAAGTCATCGTTATTTAATGACTATTATATCATGGCCGGTGCGATTTTTAAAGCCCTAGGGGACAAGCTGGGGTCTAAATCCAAGGGGACACGTTTGCCAGTGCGACTTCAATAAGTCTGGCTATACCACAACAAGGTTATCTGTACGGCTGGGTGGTGAATGGTGAGCGCGACCATTAACGGCGCGGGTGGTAAAACGAAGCTTCGGCTTGGTGCCATTGATTAGTTGGTGATCGAACAAACATAAATACGTATCGTCAACGCCTACTAGGGCGTTTTTTAGTAGGTTAAACCGAAAACGTAGGTTTATAATGAGTGGTGGTAGCAATACCGCAATTGTACAGACAAGCGACGGGCGTTAACGACCGACGAACTAAGGGGAACCTTATCGTAGAATTGTACTCTGGTTCAGTTATTCCAAATAGCTGTTTCTAGGGAACAATTCTGCACTCAAAACGTCACTCCCTCTAAACTGAATGGAAAACCGTAAACCGTCAAGACAAATTCGAAAGAAAAAAGAAAGTTGGTGTAATTATTGGAATGTAAGGATTACATTGTTCCATTGAATCCAGATGTGATCATTAAGAAGACAATCTACCGGAGTTCTGCAAGAATTACTGAGCGACAAAGGAACCAAGTGAAGAGAGTTTTGCGTAGTCAAGGGTATCAGGGAAGAATTAGTAGTATTCGATACACTCGAGTAAATTACAAGTATTCATTTAAAGTATCAGTGAAGTATCGGGGAAGTGTTGGCAAATTTTTGGTTAATACAAAGAATGAGACAGTTGAATTTAAGGGAATGGTCTAGGAGTAATACCAGTAAATTTCACAAAATTTCTTTCCCCAATTAGAGCCAATCTGCGACCTATACTACTTCTTTTTTGGACAAGTTCACAATCGAAAAATAACGGAATGTGGAAGTACCGCGGTGAATGTGGGTTACTTGGGATAAGCTGCTTTATGTAAAGTAGAAATTGGTATATAAAAAAAGACCATCCAAAGAAGAGTTGGGGGGACCTTCTTAGATGGTCTTTTTAAGAATGGAATGTCAGGACGAGATTAACCATAACACGGGAGTATCAGAAATTACAGAAACTTCTCAATGATATAGATAAGAAGGGTAACCTAAGAACGCCACTGGAACACTTAATTGTAACGGTAGATTGCAAGAAATAACTTGAACAAATTTAGTGACGCAGATTACGTAAAAAGATCTCAATCGGTGTTCGCCAGTTCAAACATTTGAGTGGTCGGGAATTCAAATACCAGTTAATTTGAATCAATTCATCATCAGTAATTTCATCAATTGGTTGACCTTTGGGAATGAAGCGGCGTAGTACTCGGTTGCGATTTTCATTACTGCCTCGTTCATGTGGCGAATAAGCATGCGCAAAGTACAGCGGAACACCGGTCTGCTCCTCAATCGAATTGTAGTTAGCGAATTCTTTCCCGTGGTCAACAGTAAGGGTCTTGAGATTATCTCCTAACTGGTTAGCCAATTCTAAAATAGCCTTGGTCATTGAAGTACTATCTCGTCCATTAAGCCGTTTAACGATGGTAAGCCGACTCTTACGCTCGACAAACGTAGCTACTGCTTGACCTTTACGTTTTCCAGATAAAACTGTATCAGCTTCGAAGTGACCTGAAGTATTACGATCAGAAATTTCAGCTGGACGATCTTCGATGGAACGTCCATGACTAAAAGTACCACGGGTTTCTTTAGCTCGTTTGCGACGAATACCATGGTCAGGTAAATCAGTCACATTAATATCCAGTAGTCCCTGATCAATCCAGTTATAGATGGTTTTGTAGGCAATTCTAACTACATGAGCCACTTGTTCAATTGACCATTTTTGAATCTTGATTTTTTCTTCAATCAATCGCTTTAGGTTAGTCGTTAAGATGGTTTTACGACCACGATGACTAAGTTTAACTTCATGGTCAGTTTGAGCCTTAACTGCGTGATACTCACCAGCTAAGCGATGAACCTCATTAAAGATAGTGGTTTTACTAAAGCCTAAATAATCGGCAATATATTGAAGTGAGTGCTTTTCATGATGAAGTGTTTCGATGACAACGCGGTCTTCAAATGATAAAATAGTGGTGTCCATAAAGGTCCTTCTTTCTAATGGAATGTTGTGGTGACACCATTAAGACCTTGATGGGTTTTCTGTCCACTAATATGTTCAACTTAAATTTTACAATCTACCGTAGCTTTTGCTTTACTAGGTATTATTATTGGTGCGGCTATTGGATCTTCAGAATTCTAACTAGATAGGTAACTAGTGATTTGAAGAGAATGGTCTAGGGTAAGTCCAAACGCTGATGACGGTAAAAGCTGAAGGAGTTATGGGAGGATATTATGAAGATAAAATCTGCGTTATCACTAGGTTTGATTAGTTTTGGATTATCCGTAGGGGGATTCACATACATAAATAACCCAAGAGTGGAGGCTTCTGTATGGCATAAGGGTACACCTAAGGTTTTACGATACAGTTTTATTACTAAGGGTGGCGGCGCAAAAATGAATTGGACATCATTTGACGGATATAAGCGGGGATTTGTTGTTGGATTAGGTGTTTGTATTGGGTTGTCATTATTTGGAGTACCTTCAACGGCACATGCTTATCATGTAGCATCATTTAAGTATTCCTCTAATATGAAAACCAACGTCCCAAAAGCACTTCATGGAACATGGTATATGGGAAAAGAGAAGGTTAAATTTACTGGGTATCATAAAACATCTGATGGTGATTTAAGAGTCATTACACAACATCAAGTAAATGAATACTGTTATGTTGGTCATAAGAATTTAAGGGCTAAAGCCTATTTTGATGGTCTATATAGCAAAAAGTATGGAAAGTATGGATTAGATTTTGGATTCCAGTACGTGCCAATCATTTTTAGTTACCATGGGCATAATCATAAGGGGTTAGATGTTACTGGTCATGACCCAGATGTTTTGTATACTAGAATTAAGTCTAAGAAACAGCTTTCGTTGAATGGGTATTTGGATACTCATAAGGTTAAATTAGTTCATCTTGGATTTTAATAATAACAACATAAGACAACTCTATACCTTTACGGGTACAGGGTTGTCTTATGTTGTTACGTGTGTGGTATAGTTAGATTAATATGAAAGGGGCGTTTTACCTTGTCTAAATGGATTAAGGGATTCGTTGTTGGATTAGGTGTTTGTATTGGGCTGTCATTATTCGAAATACCTTCAACGGCACATGCAAATTATGGGACTAAACTGACATATGGGTATAAAGTTCCTAAAGCACTTCATGGAAAATGGTATTTTGGAAACCAGAAAGCTGTATTTACTGGCACATATAAGAAGTATAGAACTGGTAAAGAGGTGATAACTAGACATTTGGTTAAAGGTACTTGCTATGCTAATGGTAAGCATTATCGTGTAAAACTTTATTATGATGGATTATATTATGGTCACTCTTTAGATTTTGGATGCCAGTACGTGCCAATCATTTTTAGTTACCATGGGCATAATCATAAGGGGTTAGATGTTACTGGTCATGACGCAGACGTTATATACACTAGAAAGAACTTTCATAACACATTATCGCTTAACAAGTATGGAAATCATCATAAGGTGAAACTGGTTCATTTTGGATTTTAGCATATGTAAAAAAGGCCATCCAAAGAAGGTAATTATGAGGGTATCTTCTTAGATGGTCTTTTTTTATGGATGTATTCCCCAAGATTGGCAATCCGCTGGGTTGAAGAAACCTTCCTGGGTCGATCTCGGTAATATTTATCGCTTTCCCAAAGTCGGGCTAAAGTTTAAAGAAATCGGTCATTTAAGTAAGCTAGATCAAAATAAAATTTTAGATTTTACGCTTGACCTAAAATCAAAAAGAAGAGGTAAGGGTCAAAAGATAATTCAACAGCGATCAAGTAAAAGGAAGCACAAAGAAAGCAAAGCAGAGCTTACACAAAGAATTCAAAAACAGTTAAAAGACTTTGCTAAACACAATCCAGAAGTTAAGCCAAAAAACAATCCTGAAAATAAAAACGATCGGCCTAGTTATTAGGTTGATCATTTTTTAATTTATCCGGTTTATGGGCGTTGACATAGTCAGCGAATGTTTTTAAAAGTTCTTCGGTTTGTTCGACCGAGAGGTTATTAGCTTGAAAGTACTTTTCTAATAAAGCCCCTTTTTGAATTAATCGGCGAGAACGGGCTTTTCGTGCTTGTCGATTTTCATAATACTTAGATTGGCGTAACTTAAAATCTTCCCGCTCAATTTTTTGTTTTAAACGCGCTTGTTGTTCAATTAGTTTTTCATATTGATTAGGCATGGAATTCCCCATCTCCTATGACTAATGATCTACGGGCTTTTCCTTTAAAAACTCGGATACTTTTTTGGATAAGGACTTGATATTGTCATTAGATAAATTAGCATAATCTAAATTGGCTTGACTGATGATTTGTTTACCTAGCCGTTGTTCAATCTTATTTTTTTCGTCCTTAATTTTTTGATTAAGGGCTTTTAATTTAGCTTCTTGTTTTTCTAAGTTACTTTGAGACATAACGATCCCTCCAATCATATTAGAAATAATCACCGAAACTATATCATATAAGAAACGTTAAGTCAAAGTATAAAATTTGAAATAGCGAAGCGGAAGGCATACACTAAGTTAAAGTTAAGAGAATCAGCAGACCGAGTAAAATGAGGTCAATGCGCACTTACACATAGAATAAATTCTATGTTGTACTAACCCCAAAAAATCTGTATTAGAAGTCGTCGATGTCGACAACAGAAGAAAACCCATAGAATCAAAGTAAAGAGGTGACTTACATGGCAATTTTTCATATGAGTTTTATTAATATTAGTGCTGGTAAAGGACGCAGTGCCATTGCCAGTGCCGCTTATAGAAGTGGTGAAAAATTATTTGATGATAAAGAAGGTCGCCGATATTTCTATGCCCGATCGGTAATTCCAGAAAGCTTTATTTTAACCCCGAAAAATGCACCAGAATGGGCCAGTGATCGAGAAAAATTATGGAATGAAGTTGAAAAGAACGATCGTAAATCAAACTCACGGTATGCAAAAGAATTTAACGTGGCTTTACCGATAGAATTAAGTGAATCCGAACAGAAAGAATTACTAACAAAATATGTGCAAGAAAATTTTGTCGATCAAGGTATGGTAGCTGACGTAGCAATTCATCGCGATCACCCAGACAATCCGCATGCACATGTGATGTTAACCAATCGCCCATTTAACCCCGATGGCAGTTGGGGATTAAAAGCAAAGACGCAGTACATTAAAGATGAAAATGGCAAGCAACTTTTAACCAAAAGCGGGTTTCCAAAACAAAGAAAAATTTGGTTGGTTGATTGGGATAAAAAGGAAAAAATTAATGAGTGGCGGCATAATTGGGCAACAAGTGTTAATCAGTCTTTAGCACAAAAAAATATTCCGGATCGGATTAGTGAAAAATCATTTGTGGAACAGGGAATAGCTGACACACCAATGCAACATGAGGGAATCAATAGCAAACGGCATGAAAGAAAAGCATTTAACCAACAAGTT
>NZ_BJDO01000045.1 GCF_005405185.1 Secundilactobacillus hailunensis | reverse complement strand
TTGAAGCTTAGTCATAAAAAATCACCTCATCATAATTGATAAGGTGATCATACTGCGCCGTTAGACGCATTCATAGACGTTCGGTTATAGTGTGCTTACGGATGAAGTTTGTGAATTCTTGATGGATGGGTTGAGACCCAGAAACTAATTTATGGTAAATCAAAAGGTAACATTATTCAGCTCCAAGTGAGCGAATAATGTTACCTTTTTTGATGCTCAAACAACTTCAATGATAACTAGTCCATTGCCTTTTCGATGTTAGCCAGAGTCATCTGTGCGGTATCGTCAAAGCGAACGTCCGCAGCTGACAGGGTATTAGCACTTCCAATGCCAACTGATGTTTCGTTAGCGGCGTTGATGGCCTGAATACCAGCAGCGGCATCTTCAACACCGATGCAGGCTTCTGGGGCTAAGCCCAGTAATTCGGCACCCTTAGTATAGATCTCAGGATCCGGCTTACCCTTCGAAAGAGTTGCTGGATCAACGACTTTAGGAAAGTAGTCGGTGAGTTGCAGTTGCTTCAAGACGGTGGGACCGTTCTTGGATGCGGAGGCTAACGAGATCAAGTAGCCCTTGTCACGTAGGTCGTCCAGAAAATCTTTGATACCAGGCAAAATGTTGTCTGGGGTCATCTGCTTGATCTCGTGAACGTAGTTAGTGTTCTTTTCGGTGGCTAACGCAACTTTTTCATCGTGTGAATAGTCGTTTTGCTTACCGCCAGTCTTTAAAATCAGCTCTAAGGAGTCCATCCGAGAAATCCCCTTCAGACCTTCCTCCAGATCTTTATTCCAAGTGACACCGAGTTTTTCAGCTAATTGCCGCCATGCTTTGGTGTGATACAGTGACGTATCAGTAATGACACCGTCTAAATCGAACACGAAACCCTTGATCTGCTTGAATGTTGCCATATGAACCACTCCTATTAGTTTAATTTAGTAATCAATGACCTTTTCTTGGTTAGCTTTCAATTCAACTGGTTTATTCTTGAATTGAACGGTGGAATCTGCATCGGCCGTGACGTGAATCTGAGACTGAGTGATCATGAAGTTATACCAGTGACCGCGGATGAACTGTTTAAAGGTAATTGAGGTCCACTTAGCTGGTAGGTTAGGGTGCAGGTTGATCTCCCGGCCCAAACTATCGACACCGCCGTAGTTACGGGTCTCGATCATTAAGGTCGCACCCATGACACCCAGGTGAATGCCTTCAGCAGTTGTCCCGCCTTGAATATCGTAGTAGTCAGAGAACAGGGCTTGACTGAACAGTGACCATGACTGATCCATGTTGTCGTCCATTTCGGTCAGTACGGAATAAACGATCCGTGAAAGCGTCGATCCGTGTGTCGTCCGGTTCAAATAGTACTGAATATTCTTGGTGAGATATTCCTTAGGTAAATGATACCCCAATTGATCGAGAATGTGGTCAACTTCTTTAATATTTAAGACATAGTAGGCCATTAGCGTATCAGCCTGCTTGGCAACTTGATAAGCATCTGGGGTTTTATCTTCAGCCTTCAAGATCCGGTCCATCCGGGAAATATCACCATACTTGCGCCGGTAAGCATCGAAGTCTAGGGTTGGCAAATCGAAGTAGCCTTCGAACTGGGCCATAATGCCGTTTTTGTTGATATCAAGCTTTAATTTATGTGAAATATCCGTCATTTTATCGAAGAGTGAATCATCAAATTCGCTCTTCTTTTGAACGTTCTTGAAAGTGTTCTTCGGAACTTGTGGCTGTAATTCAACCAGGTAGTTGAATAACCAAGCCACCATAATATTGGTATAAGTATTGTTCGTGAGGCCTGGTTCATCGGCGTTAGGATAGTTTTCATGGAATTCATCAGGACCCATGACGTGTGAGATGCTGTAACGCTTTTCCTTAGGATCATAGGTGGTCGCACTGATCCAGAATTTAGCAATCGATAACAGCATTTCCAGACCATATTTATCCATGAATTCATGATCGCCGGAAACTTGCGTGTAGTTAATGACGTTGTAAGCAATCGCCAGAGATACGTGTCGCTGCAGGCGGCTGTTGTCGGGATCCCACTGATGGGTAATTGGGTTTAAATGCAGGAACTGGGACTGTTCATCACCAGTTTCACCTGATTGCCAAGGATACATAGCGCCTTCGTAATTTTCCTGCTTAGCATAGGCCCTGGCCGCATCCAGACGCCGGTAACGATACATGAGCAGCTGTTTGGTCAATGTCGGGTAATGCAGCGTGTAAAATGGCAGGACAAACATTTCGTCCCAGAAGACGTGGCCCCGGTAGGCTTCACCGTGAAGACCACGGGCACCCACTGAAGCGTCCAGTTTACCAGAACCAACCGCAGCGGCTGAGACCATGGTGTGAAATAGGTTTACCCGGGTCAATTTTTGACTGGTGATATCCGTGTCGATCTTAATATCAAGATTGTTCCAGGCGTTCTTCCAGTAATCTTCGCTTTGTTTAGCGGTCTGTTCATAAGAACTCTTTTGCATATCTTGATTGACTTTATCGATCAGTGATTCAGCTGGTGTTTCCCGGTCGGTGTAGATGGTGACGTTTTTTTCAAACTCGTAAGTTTGGTGAACGCTGACATCCGTTGAAAGAACTTGCTGCAGCCGGTTTTCTTGGTTATTGACCTTAATTTGTGGCTGTCTTTTTTGTTTCAGCTCACGCAAATTACTCCCAACAACAAATTGAATGTGGGAGTTTTTGGTTTCACCGGTCATGTACATTTCGTCTTCACGCGAACTCATGCCAGTGATGTGTAAGTGGTGCTGGTCGAAATCTTGGTAGCGTTCAACGTTGCCGTTAGTAACGTTGCCGTCAATTTCGGAATAAATTTGCAAAGACCCGCTAAAGTTTAACGGCGTCACCGCGTAGTGAATCGCATAGTCGTGCCAGTTCTTCATATTGGCCACTTTGGTCGCGACGATGGACAGATCATGACCAGTTGAGAGCTGGACGTTCATGGCTGTTCTCAGCACACCGTGTTTAAGATCCAGACTACGGTAGATGTCTTGGATGTCTTTTTTATTGATCGTAAAGGGTGCTTGACCATCGACCCCAAACGTCATGAATTGGGCGTTGGGGAGGTTGACCAAGTCTTCATTAGTGACGTTATGGTCACCAATCTTAGTGGTTAATTGGTTATAGACGCCAGCAACGTACGTACCGGGATAATTATCCGCATCAGCGTGTGATTCTACGTAGGCGCCACGCAGGCCAAAATAACCGTTACCAACGGTCAGCATGGCTTCTTGACCGTAATTACGCTTCTTCTCGTATTCACCGAAGTAGTCTAAGTGCCATTCATTATAGTGCTCCTTATGTTTAACGGCTTTTACCAGGCCGTTGCGGTCAACATCGCCCTGTGACACAACGGGGATGTTTAACATGTTGGTTAATGCTAACCCGATATCGATGCGATTATGATTAATGCCGATGATCGTATCCGAAAATTCGTACTCTAGGGAATTTAAAAGGACGGCAGCATCGATTTTTAAACCGGCCAGCACGACCTTGATCTTCTCCAGATTATCGCCAATTGACTGTTCAGGATTATAGGTGATAATGAAATTTCTGAAAGGGGCTTGATTGTCCTTTTCAGAGTACAGCAGTTCCATGGAATCCTGTTTGACTCGTAGTGCAATTGTTCTCATAATCAGTCCTCTTTTCTATGAGTAATGCTAAATGCCTCATAACTTAATGATAAAGTTTTGCTAGAAATATCGCAAATAACACGTCTCAAGAAAATCGTAAATCCCTTACGTTTAAGGGATTTGTTACCATTTTGATTATTATTTAGCAATGATCAATTAATACAAGAAAAGGGCTGATTGGTGTGATGATAAGCTTCATTGGCTTAAGGCTACTTTAAAAATTGATTCACAAGGCGGTCTTGAGTTAACTTAAAGGGTTTGTGTTTAAAGTAAAATTGCAAGGGCTGACCGGATAATAACTTGACCGAGACCGCAGGCTGGGTAATGGTGATCTCAATCTGACGGCCGTGAAACCAGATGCGAAAGCGCAGACAGTTCCAAGCTGCTGGCAGTTCTGGTGATAGGTTGAAGCTCTCTTTTTCTAGTCCCAGACCAGCAAACCCGTAAATTAAGCTGAGCCAGGTACTGCCCATGTTGGCGGCGTGCACCCCATCGCCGGTGTTACCTTGTGAGTTACTCAGATCCATCATGACCGTTTGCATAAAGTAGTCGTAGGCATCGTCGGCGTGGTGAAGCCGGTGGGCTAGGATACCGAAAATCGCGCGGGAAAGCGATGAGTCATGAACGGTAATGGCTTCGTAGTAATCAAAATCGCGTTTTAGCTGAGCTGCGTCTTGATCCTTTGGAAACAGGCAATCGGTCATGACGGTATCGGCCTGTTTATTGACCTGATAGTGATAGATCGTCATGGGGTGAAAGTGCAGTAATAGCGGAAATAGGTTACGTGGCGTTTCCTTAATGGGCCAAACCGGCTTACTAGTGGATAGGTCATCTTGTTTTTTGATTTTTAACTTTTCGTCATAGGGCAGGTACATCTCGTCAGCAGCGTGATTGAACTGGGCGACTTCTTCGTCGGTAACGTTTAATTCGACTAATTTTTCTGGGTGACTGTGCTTGATTTGATTAAAGTATTTGACAGCAATACTCAAATTATTTTGCGCCATGCGATTCGTAAAATAATTGTTGCTAACCATCGCGGTGTATTCGTCGGGTCCGGTGACGTCGTTGATCACAAACTTACCGGCGTGGGCGTCATCGGTTGCCCAGTGACCGTATGCCAGCCAGAAACGGGCAGTCTTGACGATGATCTCATAGCCGTAGTCGATCAGAAAATCAGTGTCGCCTGTGACCCGTACGTAGGTGTCGATGGCATAGGCAATATCGGCATTGATATGAACTTGCGCAGTACCGGCCGGGTAGTAACTGCTGGATTCTTCACCGTTGATCGTCCGCCAGGGGAACATGACCCCGTTATGAACACCCATTTCACGTGCCCGGTGCTGTGCTTGAGGCAACGTATGGTAACGGTAGAGCAGAAGCTGCCGAGCCATTTTCGGTTCGGTATAGATAAAAAACGGCAGCATGAACATTTCAGCGTCCCAGAAGAAGTGGCCTTCGTAACTGGGACCGGTCAGCCCCTTGGCTGGAATACTAGTCATCCCGTCACCGCCAGCTGCTTGATACAGGTGAAACAGGTTGAACCGAATCCCCTTAGCCAGCGCGTCATCACCGGTCAATTCAATATCGCTATTTTCCCAAAATTGGTCCACCTTGGCTGCCGAATCGTCTAAGAGCTGCTTAAAGGATTTGTTTGCCAGCCGTTTTTCAGCTGAAGCGGCAATGGCCGGCTGCGACAGGGTGGCTTTTAAAAGCGGGCGAGGGTAGCTAATGGCATAGGCAAAACTGAAACTTTGGGACATCCCCTGAGTGAAATCAAAGGTTTTGCTATAGCTTGGCAGGTCGTCGAGCATCGTGACGGTCATCGGATTATCGCTTAAGGCCTGCTGAGCGACGATCAACGCTAACTGACTTTTGCGGGTACTGATCATCATGATCGGCAGTTTACTTTGAATAAACGTTCGGTCTAAGACGGTTTGCCGCTGAGAAGCGCGCATATCAGTGGTGTTTGACTGGATCTGCTGTTTGATGTAAGGGTGCTGTTTAATAACGGTGATTGGGCCGGTAAAATTCAGTGCTGAAACACTGTACCTGATCACAAATAAGCGCTTATCAGCGTGGGAGGCAAAGGATTGCAGTGTTAAACGGAACTGCTTGTTGGTTGGCGTCTTAACGTCAAAAATGTCCATTAAAACGCCGGTTCGCATATCTAGGTTCTTATCGACTGATTTAACGTTATACGGGGTTTCATCAGAACGGACGCCATCGACTTCAAAGATAATGAACCGCGGATCCGGTACCTGACAAATGGTTTGGGAATTTTGCGCGTAGCCAGAGTAATTTTCACCATACGACAGCTGGGTCAAATCGTAAAAACCATTCACGAACATCCCTGGCTGACCGGGGTAGTGGCTGTTATTGCCTTGTAGTGGGTTGGACGCACGGACGCCAAAATGACCGTTACCCACGGTGTAGATCGTTTCAAAGGTTTTTTCGTCTTGGTGTGCGAGTTTTTGCAAGTGAAGCTGAAAGGTATTGTTTTCGTCCATTTATTTATCTCCAATTCATCAATTAATAATTTACGCTCATTATAAGGCAAAGGATTGCGATGTTAACCCTTATTTAGAAAATGTATTATGGTTGTTAAATTGGGTGGCTAACGTAAGAGTTGGAACCTAAAAAACGACCTAAACGCGTTACGGCTCAGGTCGTTTCTTTAGATTTGAGATTACTTATTTTTAAGTAAATCGCGGATCTCTTTTAAGTAGGTTTCGGAAGCAGAAGGTGCGGGAGTCGCTTTTTCAGTGCGGGGCATTAGTCGATTGATGAGTTTAACCATGAGAAAAACGACCAGTGCAATAATCAGAAAGTTGATGATCGAATCAATGAACAGTCCATAGCGGAAATGGGCGCTGCCAACGGTGAAAACTAAACCGGAGAGATCAATTTTACCAATAAACAGTCCGATCAGCGGATTGATCAGGTTCTTTGTTAACGACGTGACGATTGATGTGAGGGCCGCCCCGATAATGACACCGACCGCTAGATCGACAACGTTACCGCGGGTAATAAAGGCTTTAAACTCTTTTAACATAGGGTTCACCTCAGTCCAATTTGATACCTTAATCATAGCGAATTTAGCACTGGTTGTGCAATAAAAATGCAGTTTGGCGACTATTTGCTTGAACTATTGTTTTAAACTTGCTACCTTTAAATCACAGCAGTAAGTTGAAGTTGGCAAACAGTGGACCTGATCGATGTTTTACATGGAGGATAAGCATAATGGAAACAATTCGAGAACAATTATCAGCTGCCCAAGAAGATGGCCGTTTGGTGGCCATCTTTCGGTACGGTGATGAGGATCATTTCTTAGCTGGCAACGTGATTGCACTGGATAAAAAGTTCGTGTTATTTAAGCGAGTAAATCAAAATGGGGCGACGGATGGCGCGATTGTCATTCGGATGAAGACGATTTCCAAGCTGATAACGGAATCTGATTATCTAAAATCACTGATGGCCATCATTGCACTGGCCTGCAAACAGCATTATGATGATGTTTGGCACGTTGAAAAATTATTAAGTTACGTTGATTTCAGTCAGCATTCCATTTTGAAAGCTACTTTAAGGTGGGCGTTTAAGGCTGACCAGGTCGTTAGTCTCGGCATTCATCCAGGGCGCAGCGAAAAAACTTATACTGGCTTTATTGCGTCTTTAAAACACGATAAGCTGCAGCTCAATGAAGTCGAACCGACTGATTTAAAAGCGCGGTGGCAGGTTAAGTTAGCCTACGCTGATTTGAATTATGTTGAGGTCGGCAGTTTCAAGACTTATGGCATGACGGCTATTTTGGAACGCTATATGTCACAGGATTTTCATTAATTTAGAAACCGAGGTTTTCACTTGAAGGGGTTAGCTTATTTTTTAATGGTTTTACTGCCAGTAGTGATCATTGGCAGCACGGTGTATTTGACTCGCAATTGGGCACCCACCAGCGTGGGGACCATTGTTACCTGGTTGATTGCTTGGCTAGTTTCGATGGTTTTAGTGACCATCTTGTACCTGTTGCTGATCTATCGGCCAAAAGCTTTACGGAATAAAGCTGCCAAAAAGGCTGAACAAAATAACGAGAAAAGCCAGCATTGATCTTGCTGACTGACTTTACATAGAACAGGAGTGGCAATATGCAGCAGCTTAAACTTCCAAGTGATCCGGCAAAACCATCAATATTTACACGGATTTTATTATTTGCAACGTTTTTTGTTGCGATCGAAGCAGTACCAGTGGTGCTTTTATGGGTCCGCAAGGCAGCTCAGAGCCAAATCTTGCTGCGCAGTTTGTTTGCGGTGCTTTATATTGGTGGTTTTATCGTCATTATTCTGGCTTTAAATTACAGTATGAAACAAGTGACCAACCACTCATACTGGCATTGGCCAACACTGAGCGATATTCAGCTGATCGTGATTGCGTTTGTTGGTGCAATTGCTATTGAAATGGTTTTAAACTGGGCTAATCGCAGTCTCTTTCACCAAACACAGACCGCTAATAATGAGGCGATTAGGTACCTACTGGCCAGTGATCACTGGATTTTTTATCTGTTGATGTTTTCCGGTATTTTTCTGTCGCCCATTGCCGAGGAGTTACTGTTTCGAGGGTATCTCATGAATGCCTTCTTTAAACCGGAGAGCTTTTGGCTACCTATTGTGGTGAGCGTAATCTTCTTTTCGTTGGCCCATGCCAGTACCACGATCATCAGTTATTTGATCTACATGACGTTAGGCTGCTTTTTGGCTTACACGTATCGCCGCACCAACAATTTGGCGGCTTCAATTGGGTTGCATATGTTAAATAACTTAATTGCCATGGTTGGAATGGCAGCCATGATTCACTGACGACAGCAAAAGGGCTTTGACACGGAGAATGGTCGCCGATGTCAAAGCCTTTTTAATGTCATATTAATTAAGATTCGTGAATAAGATTCTTATCACTGATCGTATCCAGTTCATCCATGACTTGGTGAATACCGCCTAAAAATTGCTGGTAGTCCATGTTATCAAATGAGATGAGGTCGACACAGCTATTGACGCGAGCATAGACTTCATCGCGTTTTTGCAGCGCGTAATCAGTCAGGGTCACGTTGACCTGACGCTCATCTTGATCGCTACGCTTGCGTGAGATCCAACCCTGTTTTTCTAATCGTTTTAGCAGCGGGGTCAATGTGCCGCTATCAAGGTTTAAGTGACTGCCAAGTTCACGAACAGTCATGGGTGACGTTTCCCAAAGGGCTAATAAAGTAATGTACTGCGGGTAAGTCAGGTGAAACGGTTTTAAAGCATCCTGATAGAAATGATTAAATTTTTTACTGACGCTATAAAAGGCGAAGCACAGCTGATCGTCTAATCGGCGTGGCGTTGAGTTAGGCATATGGAAACCTTCCTTTCGAGTATTGCAGATGATTAATCGTGTGCAACTAAATTGCTTTGTCGCTATTATTTTAGCGTGTTATGGCTAATTTGTCTATAAAGTTGACGTAATTAGTATCGCATTTATGTGATTAATTTGTCCCGCGTCCTAAGGGTAACGACACCCGTTGCTGTACCAGTTGGACGATGGCAACGACTAGGATCACTTTAATGACGGCCGGTATCAAGAAGGGCAGAAAGCCGGTTAGAAAAGCAGCAGTCAGACTTAACTGATTGCTAACGGTTAGCCAGACACTGCCCAGTATTAATTGGAAGATGGCGCCAGATAAGTTAGCAGTCAGTAGGTTAACGGTGGTTTTACGCCACAATCGTAACCACCAGCCAGTGAGCGTCACGTAGAGGAAGAAGCCCCACAGATAACCAGCCGTTGGACCGAATAGGGCAGCCAAACTGGTGGCACTACCAGCGAAGACTGGTAGGCCGATCAAACCCAGCAGCAAATATAAAAAGATGGCCTTTTGGGCAGTTCTGACGGTTAAAAGTGAAGCGATAATGCCCACAGCAAGTGTTTGACCAGTGAGCGGAATTGGTCCTAGCGGAATGGTCAGCTTAGAACAGACGACCAGAATAGCCGCAAATTGACTTGCGAGGATCCAACTGAGCAAAGTGTGCTTTGAGTTCATCATGAACCTCCAAACAAAGGATATTAAAATTATAGCATAAACTGGAAATAGTCAAGCATTAAGATGAGCTTTTTCAGCTTTTTCTATGAAGTCCTGCGCTGAATCATCAAATTCGGTATAATTAATGAAAGAGGGGTTGGTAAAATGTTTATGTCAACCGGTAGTTTTAATCAGGCCCATATTATTAAGGGCGTGATTGCCGTGACGGTTTCTACGATGCTGAGTTCGGAAAGGCCGGATGAATTCTCAAAGTTTGATGACTTGTTTGATCAAGCCAAGCAAAAACTGTTTGAACAAGCACAAAAGCGCAATGGTGACGGAGTAGTGGACGTCTCGTTCAACACTGAGGTCGTGCGGATGAGCGTTGCACCAAAGTTTCTCGTGGTCCACGGTTATGGCACCGTGATCGCATTGCCGAAAAAAACAGCCAAAGATGACCAGACGAATGACAGCCATAAATGAGGTCGTCAACTATAAAACCGATTTTCTAATTCAATAGCCAACAAATAACCAGCATAGTAATTGGTTTCCTAAATATAGGGAAGAAGGTTACTATGCTGGTTATTTGTTGAGAACTTTTAACCAAGCGCGACTAAGAACGCGGCTAAGGTAACAAACGAACAAACGGTGCTCCAGAATTGCGTTGAGGCCAATTCAGATTCGTTGACTTTAAACTGAATCGCCAAGCTGGTGGGCATCGTGGCGGTTGGAATGGCCAAGGTCAAAACGACGATTCGCTGTAATTCAGAAGGGGCGTGGATCAACAACATCAGACCCCAGATCACGACTGGAAACACAATATTCTTTGAAATAACGGTAGTCACAATGACCCGGTTAACCAAAATTTTACGGGTAAATAAAATGATTCCAGTGGCAAAGATGGCTAAACCGCCGGCACCTTTGCCCAGTAATTCAAACGAACCCGCAAGTTCTGGGGGCATTTGCCACCCCAGTAAGGCTAAAATAAATCCCAGCAATGCGGAAGCCACCAGTGGTTTACGTAAGGTACTGATAATGCGCGCACCTAAGGATTGACCTTGGCTGAGTGCCCCGAAAACCATTGGGAGCATGATGATGTTGATGATCAGGGTGCAGACGCCAATGGTGATCGCACTAAGCGAATTACCGGAAATTAAGGGCAGAATAGCGGAGCCGATAAAGGGAACGGAAGGGTCGGAAACTGACATGGCTCGAAGTGATGCGATATGTAGGTTGGTATGGAATAGATACCGGTAAATGACTAAAAAAATGAGGTAACAGCCAATGATACTAACCAGCAGCCAGGTGGCTAATGGAATATCTTTAATGATGATTTTGCGCGGTGTGCTCCAAATTCCAGAAAAAACGCTCAGTGGCAGCATGAAATTCATGACCAGGCGAACGAGCATCCGGCTGTCTTGATCACCAAAGTAGTGGCGGGCAGTGGCAAAGTAGCCTAAAGCAATGGTGACAATAATGGGTAATAAAGCAAATAAAAGTGTCTGTAACATAGCATTAAACATCTCCCCTAAGTTGTTAATGTTAAATTATAAGCCACTTGCGTTTAATTACAATATGATGATTAAATATTCAGTGTTCTAATTTTATTTTAATGATAAACGATTAGTAGGGGGTTGCCCGTTGCAGTAGGGTTACTTAGCCATTTAAATTAAGTTAGAAAAAATAAAATAATTTACCATTTGACGATTTAAATGGGGTACTACGAACGTTTATTAATCAACGATTAAATTGAAATAGAGCATAAATAAAAACGCTGAATGGAATTTAGTAATGATGAAAAACAGTAAAAGGATGTTTTTGAGGCTTTAATAATCAATATAGAAGATATTTACAATTAAAATTAAATTAGAATAAAACTGAATTTACATACAAAATAAAAAAATGACCAATTCATTTGAATTGGTCACTCAGAGTTAGGCATCTTTTGTGATAGTGTATTTTCCGCCAAATGACGTGTTGCAACGATAAACTAGTTGTCAGTTTCCTATATATATCAGATAAGGAGAATGATTTAGTTTTTCTCAATGGGCAAAAAAATAGGAACACCGCTAAACGTTAATTTAACGGTATTCCTATAGTTATTATTATGCCCCGAGCAGGATTCGAACCTGTACTTGGTTGCCCAAACAGCGACCTGAACGCTGCGCGTCTGCCAGTTCCGCCACCGGGGCATCACAACAGAAATAATCATACACTATTTTGAGGGGGTTTGTAAAGTAATTTTATACAGGCTTTTTACATTTTCTTGCAAATGGCATTAATTAATACGGGTCGTCTTCTGAGATTTAGCAGTTTGGTCGTTTGAGGTCGAAGCAGTTTTATCGGTTAATCGTTGATCAACAAAGTTAAACGTATACGATTTCTGCTTGTTTTTAGCTAGATAGACGATGGTTTGAGAACTGTAAGGTCCCTTCTTACCTATGACCATTTCTTCTGCCGGTGAACCTAGTTGTTTTTTTACCGCGAGGAGGTGGTCGTGCTTATTGATCCGTTGATATTGTACGGATGTGAGTTTAGCTGAAGGATAAACCTGAAAGCGATTTTTAGAAACAGCCCGGCCCTTTACAATATCGATACTAATGGTGCTTTGCGACGAACGATTCCAAGTGTAGACTGTAGACCCTTTATCTGAACCCTTGTTTGTGTTTTGAGACGTTTTATCAGGGTTTCCCATGATGGCGAAGACCTGAGCTCTTGAATTACCGCCATTACCAGTTTTAATTTGGTCAAATTTGCCCATCACGGTTTGCTTAGTTGAAGAAGCAGACTTTTGGTAGGTGCTTTCTTTTGAACTGGACGTTTGAGCGAGCAGTCCTGAGTGTGAATGAGTAATTGCACTGGCTGACTTAGATGGCTGATTGCTGCACGCGGTCAGCGATAGACCGGCAGTTAGTGTCAGAAGTGCCATCAGGAACTTTTTTATAATCATGATTCCTCCAAAATACCATATCTAATTTAAACATTAGTTATCGAAAACCATCTTCTCACAATCTAGAGGAACTCACAAGTCTGTTGTGTACGTTTGTAGACGCGGAAGTTAAGTAATTCTTAACTTTTATAAATTAAGAGCATGGGTACGGTTACATTATTGGTATTGACCAACATTGATAGCGGTTATCTGGAAACTGATAGGAGAACAAGTGTTGACGGGTTAGTATTGCCCCAGTACAATGTGAAAGATGATGTGTAAATTTACATATTTGTGGATTGACTTAGCAATTTGAACAAATTGCTAGATAGCGGCGAGAATATCGCCAGGGGAGTTTTTAGATGAATATACTCAGTGGATTTGTAGTTTTGTACCCCATGATCGTTTCACTTGTATGGATCATGGGTGCAATCTTTTTTGGTGTGCAGCAACGCCAAATTCCTTTAAAAAAACCTGGTAAAGGGGAACCAGAGCAATTAGTTTCGGTTTTGATTCCAGCTCATAATGAGGAAGCGACATTACATGAAGTGGTTGAATCAGTAGCTAATTTGACGTATCACAATCTGGAGCTGATTTTAATTGATGACGGCAGTGCTGATCAAACGCTGTCGGTCATGTATGACTTGCAGAAACAGTACCAGTCTCAATTTCCAGTTAAAGTGGTACCGATCGTCAAAAATGGCGGTAAAGCTAATGCACTAAACGTTGGTCTAAAAAGTGCAGCCGGTGAATACTTACTGTGTCTGGATTCTGATTCTTACATTGATCAGAAGGCTTTGAAACACATGATGTTACCCCTGTATAATGATCCCAAAGTTGGAGCAGTTGCCGGTCGGCCAGTTGTTCGTAACCGGACAACGCTGCTTGGACGGCTGCAGTTGCTGGAATACATCGGGATCATTGACATCATTAAGCGGGGACAGTCCTTTATTACGGGCCACATCACAACGGTTTCTGGTGTGATCGTGGTGTATCGCAAGCAAGCGATTAAGCAGGTTAAAGGCTGGACGGTTGAGGCGCTAACTGAAGACATTGATATGACTTGGAAGCTCTATTCGCATCAATGGCGTGTCGCTTATTGCCCGCAGGCGGTGTCTTGGATCTTGGTGCCGGAACATTTAAAAGCCTTGATTCGTCAGCGTCGCCGTT
Organism: Secundilactobacillus hailunensis; assembly: GCF_005405185.1. Lineage (GTDB taxonomy): Bacteria > Bacillota > Bacilli > Lactobacillales > Lactobacillaceae > Secundilactobacillus > Secundilactobacillus hailunensis. The sequence continues at coordinate 5,115 of NZ_BJDO01000045.1, read as the reverse complement.
GGGCTCGTGGCGGTTTGGAGGTTTTGATTCGTAACCGGCAGCTGATTTTTACTGGCAAGCTAGCCGAACAGTGGTTGCTGATCGATATGGTAATCAGTAATCTCTGGGCGTTGAGCTGCTTTTTCATGATCGTACTGTATTTCTTTACCATGATCTTTGCCCACGCCCTCATTTTAGACGGCGGTATTCTATTTGTTTTAACCCTGATCAGTATTGTTCAATTTATCATTGGATTTACCAGTTCTCAGCGTCAGGGCTATATTGACTGGCAAGATCTCTTGCTTTTACCGATGTACTTTATTTTCTATTGGGCAGTTAACCTAGTCAGCTGTATTACGGCCCTAGGGTCATTTTTCCTTGATCCCAAGCGTAAGGGAACCTGGGCCAGCCCAGATCGGGGGGTCTAAAGATGGATAAAGATAAGTTAGTTATTCGTAAGAAGACTTCCTTGGCATCGCGCATACGACGGATGATCCTGCTCATTTTATTGTGGGTCGTTGCCATCTACGTATTAGCCATTAATGTCTGCTTTATTTTTGGTATCTATTCGGATGCATTGGTTGTGAATTACTCACTGTTCAACCTTTCATTTCACCTCTATAAGTTATTAGGCTACCTGATTATTATCATTGGCGGTCTAGTTGCACTGTATAGCATCATTCATATTCGAAATCTCAAACGGAAGGCGGCAGCAAATGACAAAGACAATGCGTAAGTGGTTGTTAGGCATTATAATCGTTGTGTTTATTGGCTTGATTGCTGTTAACGTCCGCAAGAGTACTAAGTTTGAATTGGGTACCCGGGAAAACTATGCGCTGACGAGTAGGGATGCCACTATCAAAAACGGCATTATGGTGTTTTGTTACCACCGGATTTTAAATAATAACGATATGATGGTTAAAAGCGTGGAGGCACTTACTCCCAATAATCAGCTTCACGTTTATAATGTGAACCTTTCTGAATTTAAAAAACAAATGCACTTTTTGCAGCAGCACCACATTAAAGTCATTTCAACCGCTCAAATGGCTAAGATGCTGAAAAATAATCAGCCGATTCACGGGAAGTACGTTGTATTGACCTTCGATGATATCGATCGCACGATGACTGAAAATGCGGCTCCCGTGATGAAACACTATGGTTATCCCTTTACCGCTTCAATTATTACTGGGAGTACCGGTAATTACATTGGCGGTGAACAGTTGGCGACTTGGCCGCAGATCTTAAAATTACGTCGATCGGCAGGTTCCAAAATGACGTTAGGCGTCCATACCAATCATATGCATTATTTGGTTAAGGGGACACCGGCGTTTAACTTAAAGAAGAATTATTCCAAATTTACTAGCGATTATGCCACTAGTCAAAAAGTAATGAAGCAAAAGACCGGACAGAAGTCGCCAATTTTTACTTATCCGTACGGCAGCGGGACACCAATCGTTCAAAATTTCTTATTGCATCAGCCTGAATTAAAGGTGATCTACACTTTGAATAACGGAATCGTGACTAGTGAGAGTGATCTCCAATTGGCGCCACGAATGATTGTTACTAAGAACAGTTGGCCGAGCATTGCCCATTGGCTTGAAAAGTAAGTTGAATAAAGCCACAATGAAAAATCACCTGCAAGGGTGGTTTTTTATTTTTACTTGCATTCGTCAACTAACTATGACATGATAGAACCACAAGCTAGGGGTGCTCTTGATGGAGCTGAGATGGCAATCGCCAGACCCTTTGAACCTGAGAGTTAAGACTCACGTAGGAAAGCTGATTGAACGTGTGCACAACAGGACTCTCGAAGTTTAGCTTCGAGGGCCTTTTTAGTTTATCCAGGTTCGTGGCTGAGTTGACCATGAAGGGATGGAAGCAAATGTTAGGTACAAGCACCAAGTTACAGCAAGCAATTGATGAGGAGCAAGCCACCCTACTGGCTATTTTACGTCAGCTGGTGGCGTTTCAAACGGTGTCGCCACCCGCTAGAAACACGCTGGACGTTCAGAAATTTGTGAAGGAACAGTTAACAGCAGCCGGCTTTTTAGTTAAGCAGCAGGCATTCTACGATCAGGATGCGCTAGTTTCAGGTAAATTACAGGGGCGTGAAGCCAGTCAGTATCATAGTTTATTGCTGAACGGTCACGTGGATGTGGCAGCGTTAACGGATCGTGATCGCTGGCAGACCGATCCCTTTAAGTTAGTTCAGCAAGGTGATCAGCTATATGGCCGTGGCGTCAGCGACATGAAAGGGGCAATGGCTTGCTTCTTGTACCTCTTTCAGCTTTTGAAACAGTTAGATATTCACTTACCGGGCAACCTGTTATTCCAGTCGGTCGTGGGTGAAGAAGCTGGGGAGGCCGGGACAAAAACCTTATTGAAACAGGGTGAGACGGCCGATTTCGCGGTTGTCGGCGATACCAGTAATCTGGCATTTCAAGGCCAGGGCGGTGTTGTTACCGGGTGGATCACGCTGAAAAGTCTGCACACCTATCATGATGGTAACCGGGTGAACATGTTACGCGCTGGCGGCGGTTTGAAGGCGGCCAGCATGGTGGAGAAGATGCCAGTAGTGATCGAAGCGCTTCAAAAGCTGGAACACTACTGGGCGGTAACGAAACAGTATCCGGGTTTTCCTGCGGGGACGGATACCATTAATCCAGCCTACATTGAAGGTGGTATTCACCCAGCCTTTGTGGCTAATGAGTGCCGGCTGTGGATCACCGTGCATTTTTACCCTAATGAAACTATTCAACAGGTAACTCAAGAAATTGAAACTGCGGTGACGGCAGCTGCCAAAGCTGATCCTTGGTTAAAAGAAACGTTACCCACTTTCAGTTGGGGTGGGGATTCCATGCTGGTGGATAAGGGTGAAATCTTTCCACCGCTGGCAATCGATCAGTCGTCACCGGCAGTTCAACTGTTAAAGCAAAGTCATGAACAGCAGTTAGGCAAAGCGCCGACAATCAATATGTCCACCTCGGTGTCGGATGGCGGCTGGTTTGACTTTTACCATATTCCAGCGGTGACTTACGGACCCGGTAAAATGCAGCAGGCGCATAGTGATAACGAAACGGTGCGGTTATCGCAGTTGATCAACTACACTAAAATCATGGCTGATTTCGTATTAACGTGGTGCTCACAGGCTAAGTAACGAAAGGAAAAATTTATAATGAAAAAACAATTTCATCTTCAAGATATTATTCTGATTACGATGATTGCGTTGATTTTTGGGGCGATCTTTGTGGGAACCGATTACTTGTACAACATTTTATCGGTGGCCGTGGGGCCCTTCGCTAATGAAATTCTGTTCGGCCTCTGGATCATGGCGGGTCCCTTAGCCATTTATTTGACCCGGATCCCCGGTGCGGCGATTGTAGGTGAAGTACTGGGGTCAGCTGCTGAAGTCATCTTTGGTGGGACCTTTGGGATTGCTGCACTGCTTTCAGGAATCGTTCAAGGCATTGGCAGTGAACTGGGATTTGCCATCTGGCGGTATAAAAACTGGGGCTGGGCTAGCCTGTTGACCTCATCGATCACAACAACGATCGTGGCGTTCACCTATGAACTGTTTAAACTCGGCTACATTCATTATTCCATTGGTATGATCATGGCGTTATTTACCGTGCGGCTGATCTCAGTGATCTTCTTTGGCACGATCGTCGTTCACAGTGTGTTCAAATTGTTGGACAGAGCCCATGCGTTACGCCATCTGGGTCCCGAAAAATAGTCAGTGCAATTACTGCAGGTTTTAGATCGGATTAAGGCACTTTCAGATTAAATAGATGTAAGAGCTCGTCTAAGCACTGACTTAAGCGAGCTCTTTTGATTATTATCAGGCGGTCATGTGTTACTATGGTGGGAATAGTTGGGCCCGTTAAGGCTGATTTGAAATCCCTTACAAAATGATGCTCAAGTGACCAGTAAGCGGTGAGGTGCCGGTGACGCATTAATAAGTTGGGTAAAGCCCATGAAATGTAACTATTTCACTTAGAAGCGTCATTATTTAGTCGTAATTATGGTATGATTTATAGCAGAAGAGTTATTGAGTGATAGTGCCGAAAGATCAGCAATGTTTGGCACGCTTACAAGGAGGTAACGCGTATGTCTGAAGAAGTGGATAAGAAATTATCACCCGTTGAAAATAAGGTTCTCGCTGCGCTAGAAGATGTGATCGATCCAGAATTAGGAATCGACATGGTCAATTTAGGGCTGATCTACAAGATCAACGTTGATGATAAGGGGAACTGCGTGATCACCATGACCTTGACCACCATGGGCTGTCCAATCGGCAATCTGCTTGCCGACTCGATTTCCGAAGCGGTGACTTCAGTTGAAGGCGTCAACACCTGTGACATTGATTTGGTCTGGGAACCCGCGTGGAGTATCGACCGGATGAGCCGGTTTGCTAAGGTCGCTTTAGGGATTCATGAGTAATCAATAAGGATAGGGTTGATTTTAATGGATATTGCAAGATTTGTTGAGCGACGTAAATCGCTGCACATTTCGCAAGTCAGAATGTGTGAGGGGATTTGTACCCAATCGACACTGAGTAAGTTTGAAAGTGGCGGCCACGTGCCATCACTAAAAATTTTATCAAAACTCTGTGCTAGAATTGGCCTCTCCATTGATGATTTAAATGAATCGAATAAGATCAGTGCTAATCAGCTCAAGACAAATTTAGATTCGCTTGAACGCAATCTTGTAATGGAAAATTATCAATGCGTTTTAAAGGGCCTCTCAAAGATCGATGAACAGCAGTTAGATTCGATCCTGTTAAAAATGCAGTTCTACTACTTGCGGGGGTTGATGGGGGCGTTGATCAATCAACCGCCCGAAGAAGTATTGTACGATTTTTCACAGATTTTAAATGATCTGGATGAAACCCACGAAACCATTTTCACCCAACTAGTTTACGTTGGTTCTGGTGTGATGTATAACCGGCTCAAACAAACGGACCGCGCTAACTTCTACTTTAAGAAAGTCCATGCGTTTATTCGCAACGTGTTAAAGGATGAAAAACTTTACTTTAACGGTTCTTCGTCAACTGTTGTTGGTGAACAAAATATTGGAGTTCTAATCACTTGGTGATTAGAGCTCTTTTTGTATGAACTCGAAAAGCGAACAGCACTC
>NZ_BJDO01000044.1 GCF_005405185.1 Secundilactobacillus hailunensis | reverse complement strand
AACCAAGAAAACATGTTTATCCGAATCTTCCAAATCGCTGCTTAGTCCCTATTGCGAATGCCCCTAGAACAAAGGGTTATTTAGTGTACCCAAAATCCATTTAAAGGGTACAAAGTCCCGATATTTCCGATCTCGACCACTCAAATCCCGTAAGCAACAAAGAGCTTCCTCCGAAGAGAAAGCTCTAAATATAATCAAGTCGTTAATCAACACCGTTTGACAAAGACCCAGAAAAGCGCCTAACGACTCTTATCAAGAATGAGTTAGACGTTTTCGTCATCAATCAGGGTTAGCTTGCTCTAACTGATACTGTAAATAAGCGTTAATAAACGGATCGAGGTCGCCATCCATCACTGCTTGACCATTACCGGTCTCGTAATTGGTCCGGTGATCTTTCACCATAGTATAGGGGTGGAAGACGTAAGAACGAATCTGAGAACCCCAGCCAATATCAAGCTGTTCGCCTTCAATGGCTGCCTTCTTAGCCGCCTTCTTCTCCTCTTCACGTTCGTACAACTTCGCTTTCAGCATATTCATGGCTGTTTGCCGGTTTTGCAGCTGGGAACGCTGTGCCTGGCTGGCCACCACGATACCAGTGGGCTCATGAGTGATTCGAACCGCTGACGACGTTTTGTTAACGTGTTGGCCACCAGCACCGCTGGCCCGGTAGACATCCACCTTTAAGTCAGCTGGATTGATCTCAATATTCACGGATTCGTCTAGTTCCGGCAGCACATCAACTGACGCAAACGACGTGTGACGCCGCCCAGCTGAATCAAATGGTGAAATCCGGACTAACCGGTGAACACCCTTCTCCGAACGTAGATATCCGTATGCATTATGTCCCGAAATTAGAATCGTCACGGAACTGATCCCAGCAACTTCACCGGCTTGATAATCCAGCGTCTCGACGGTAAAGCCATGCTGTTCAGCCCAACGTGTATACATTCGAAGTAGCATCGACCCCCAGTCCTGCGATTCAGTACCGCCAGCACCGGGGTGAATTTCCAAAATGGCGTTGTTCGCATCATACGGTCCGTTCAGTAAGAGGTTCAGCCGGTATTGATGCAGATTTTGCTTAAGCGTTGCTAGATTTTCTTCCAGCTCATCTTGCACGTCCGCATCTGGTCCCTCTTCCAGTAGCTCAACTGCCACCGAAACATCATCCAGCTGATCTTTTAAACTCTGATACGATTCTGACTTGGCTTTCAGTTGATTCGTCTCATCGATCAACTTCTGAGCTCTGGGTTGATTATCCCAGAAACCTGGTTCAGCCATCTTAGACTCATTGATTGAAATACTTTCATTCAAGGCATCTAAGTCAAAGTGACCTCCCAAAGCCATCGATTTCACTTGTCATGGCTTTTATATCGTGTTTAATATCGCTTAATTCCATATTATGACCTCCACGCTCCATGTGTTAAAGCAACACACAATAACACACAAACTATTATTTTCTTTAGATACTAAAAATCCGCATGACCAAAGCCATACAGATTTTTCAGTTTATTAACGCTTAATATTTTGACGAATTTCAGACTTCATGAACAGCCGAGTTGCATCATAGTCGATATCGGCAATCATTTCTTCAAACATCCGGTAACCATCTTGTTGATATTCAACTAAGGGGTTCAATTGACCGTAACCACGTAACCCGATCGAGGTCCGCAGTTGATCCATGACGTCAATGTGATCGGTCCAATGAGAGTCAACCACTCGCAGAATAACCACTTTTTCAAATTCAAGCATTTGTGCTGGATCGTAAAGCTGCTTTTGCTTTTCTTCATAAACGCCTTCAGCCAAACTCTTCAGCAATTCCTTGATCTGATCAGCATCTTTATTCTTAAAGTCGTCTAACTTAACTTTATCAGGACTAACCAAGGCAGAAATCGCAAAGTCGAGGATCGTACTCAGATCCCAATCCTTTTGTTCCCCTTGCGTATGCAAGTTGACCACGCGATCGATTGTCCGGTCAAACATTGGTGTAATGACCCACTTCAAGGACTTATCTTCATCGATAACGTCATTCCGTTGCCCGTAGATCACTTCACGCTGAGCCCGCATCACATCATCGTATTGCAGCACGTTCTTCCGGGAATCGTAGTTGTTACCTTCAACCCGTTTCTGTGCAGATTCAACTTGACGGCTGATCATCTTACTCTTGATCACGGCATCGTCGCCTTCAACGTTCATCCGTTCAAGGAAGGCCTTGACCCGGTCAGTCCCGAACCGACGAAGCAGATCATCTTCAAGTGACAGGTAGAACTGGGTCAGACCAGGATCACCTTGACGGCCAGAACGGCCACGCAGTTGATTATCGATCCGTCGTGATTCATGTCGTTCAGTCCCCAGCACCACGAGCCCGCCTAATTCACGAACACCGGGTCCCAGCTTGATATCAGTCCCACGACCAGCCATGTTGGTGGCAATCGTAACGGCGCCACGTTGACCAGCATTCATAATGATATCGGCTTCCTTAGCATGGTTCTTCGCGTTCAAAACAACGTGCGGAATATTCTCTTTATCTAGCAGTTGTGAAATATATTCAGACGTTTCGACCGCAACCGTCCCAACTAAGATGGGCTGACCCTTTTCATGCAACTCTTTAATGCGGTCAGCAACCGCGTTAAATTTGGCTTCCAAAGTTGGGTACAGCACGTCTGGTTCATCGATCCGAATAACCGGTTTGTTGGTTGGCACAGAAATAACTTCCATGTTGTAAATTTCACGGAATTCTTCAATTTCAGTCCGGGCAGTCCCCGTCATACCAGCCAGTTTATCGTACATCCGGAACATGTTTTGGTAAGTGATGTTGGCCATGGTCTTGGATTCTTCTTGAATATCCACGCCCTCTTTGGCTTCAATCGCTTGGTGCAGGCCGTCAGAATAACGCCGACCTTCCATGACACGGCCAGTAAAGGAATCAACGATCAAGACTTCACCATCTTGCACCACGTAGTCTTTATCACGAAGCATGATAAAGTTCGCCCGCAAGGCTTGATCCAAATGGTGGGTCAGAGCAGTGTTGTCAGTATCATAGAGGTTTTTAAGGTTAAAGTATTTTTCAGCCTTAGCGATTCCGTCTTCAGTTAAGGACACACTCTTAGATTCCAGATCGATCTTAAAATCTTTGTCTTCATGTAAGGTTTTCGCAAACCGGTCAGTTCGTTGATACAGCTGTGAAGTACCTTCAGATTGGCCAGAAATGATCAGTGGTGTCCGGGCTTCATCGATCAAAATCGAATCAACTTCATCGACAATGGCAAAGTTCAATGGTCGCTGAACCATATCTTCTTTATAGACCACCATGTTATCACGCAGATAATCAAACCCAATTTCAGCGTTAGTAGAATAGGTGATGTCAGCGTTATAAGCCGCCCGCTTTTCTTCAGGTGACTTTTCGGTTAAGTTCAAGCCAACACTTAAGCCCAGCCAATTATAAAGTTCACCCATTTCAGAAGCATCACGAGATGACAGGTACTCGTTAACCGTCACAACGTGAACCCCTTTGCCAGACAAAGCGTTTAAGTAAACTGGCATTGTGGCCGTCAGGGTCTTACCTTCACCAGTCTTCATTTCAGCAATGTTACCTTCATGAAGGACGATACCACCCATGATCTGCACGTGGAATGGATATAAACCAAGCACCCGTTTGGCACCTTCACGAGCAACCGCAAAGGCTTCTGGCAGTAAGTCATCTAGGGTTTCCCCATCTTGATATCGTTTTTGAAATTCTGGTGTTTTTGCTTTTAATTCGTCATCAGATAAATTTTCGTACTGTTTAGAGTAGTCGTTAACTTTATCTGCTATTTTGCTGATTCGTCGAAGTTCACGTTTGTCACTTTCGACCCAGCGTTTTAAAAAGTTAGTAGCCATTCTTGATTCCCTTCTGTTAATGTGTTCTCAATTATTATCATTTATTTGATTGCATACCAACCATTAGTCTAACATTTATACGTCAGTTTTAAAACTGATTCGCTGGTTATATTTTTTTAAAAGATAGTGACAGTGGTTTTACAGAGAGAATACAAAAGGACCGAAGCCCACATGAAACAACTTCGATCCCTTCACAATTATCCTTAATTATAATTAATCGCCGGCTTCGATCAAGCCATAACGACCATCGTTACGACGATAGACGATATTAACGGCTTCGGTGTCAGCGTCTTCATAGATAAAGAAGTCGTGCCCCAGCATATCCATCTGCAGAATTGCCTCTTCATTGTCCATTGGTTTTAATGAGAGCCGCTTCGTACGAACAACTTCTAACTTTTTGCTGTCATCAGTATTTTCGTTGTCAGCAGCTTCCGGTGTAAATTCGAGATTCTTGAAGCCCTTTTCACGGGACTTACGGTTGACCTTTGTCTTGTATTTGCGGATCTGACGCTCTAGCTTATCCGTAACCAGATCAATACTTGCATATAGATCTGGGGACGTCTCTTCTGCTCGTAAGGTTAAATAAGGCAGCGGAATCGTAACTTCCACCTTTGAATCCTTGTTTTGGTACACCTTCAGATTAACATGAGCAGTTGAATCAACGCTCTTCTCAAAATACTTCTCAAGCTTGCTGATCCGCTTTTGCACGTAATCCCTGATTGCCTGAGTGACCTCAATGTTTTCACCACGAATATTGAATGTGAGCATAGAACTTCTCTCCCTTCCACAACAAACAAAAGTTAATTTAAGCCTACTTGAAACCACCGCTTAAATGTTTGTTTTGTTTATAGCTTAATTATAATAGAAAGCGCTACAATACACAATAGTTTACGGCTGAGAACCGCATTATTCTGGTCATTAATATTTTATCCGTGGGCCAAAGTAAGTCCCCTAACCTCACTAGCACCAGCGTCTAACAGCAATTTAGCAGCGTGGCGAATAGTCCGGCCAGTCGTATAAATATCGTCCACGATCAAAACGCGTTTTTTATTAAATTTTTCACGGCCTAAATTAAGCGTAAACGGCTGTTTAGTCTGCAGGCGCTGCTGGCGGTTTTTAGCCGATTGCGGCTGTAATTTATCTAACGCCAAAGTCTTGAGCCCATCCGTCGTTTTAAGTTGCTCCAAGAACCCCGCTACTTGATTAAATCCGCGTTGGCGCTCAGTGGCCTGGTTGATGGGAATCGGGATCACCAAATCAACGTTAAATTGTTTTATCACCTGACAAAATTGCGTTTGAAACACCGTCCGTAACCGGTAATCACCATAAAACTTATACTGTGACATAAATTGCTTCAATAAATCGTTATACTGATAAAGCGCCCGGTTTTTAAATTCAGCCAGTCCCTGCCAGCGGACACAGTCGCTGCATAGTCGATCCGGCCATAACCGACCACACCCCGTGCAGGACTGGTCAGCTGGAATTGCTTTGAAACCATTCAAACAAGTCTGGCATAACGGACTGTTTTCTACTGGTCGAAAATTTAACAGCTGCCATAAGGTTGGCTGTCGCAGATTATCACGGTGGCAAAGTAAGCATTCAGTCATGATCATGCACTCCTAACAGACCCTCACGTTGCGCTTTTCGGTTAACAAATCGAATTTGCCGACGGGCTTCTTTAATCGGTCGCGTCTGACTCTCCGCAAAGAACTGGACTAACCCCGTGGGATAAGCTGCTTTTCTACCAGCTCGACCCGCAATCTGGACCAGCGCCGCCGTCGAGAACACCCCGTCATCCGCACCCAGCACGATCACGTCGATATTGGCGAAAGTCACGCCCCGTTCTAAGATCGTGGTGGTCACTAAGCAGTCCAACTCGCCGTCCCGCATCCGCTGAACCTTGGCGTGGCGTTCTGGGTCACTAGCATGAACGGTGGCTAATTTTAATGCTGAAAAGCTCTGGATTAAACTAGTCTCCAAAATAGCTAGGTCTTTAACGTGGGGCACAAAGATTAAAAATCGTTTTTTATTTGTAACAATCTGTTTGAGCGTCCTCTTAACCGCGCCAGGCAGCTGCTTTTTCCGCAGTGACCGCCGCCATTTGCTGGTTAATTTTAGCCGAACTTCCGGCAGTGGGTACCCATGATACCGCGCGGGTAAGTAGCTGACCGAAATTTTCTGCTGCCGTTCTTGTCGCTGCAGTTCTTTACTGGGAGTAGCGGTCAGATACAGCAACGCGCCAGTTGGCTTTTTCGCCTGTTCGGCCGCATAGGCTAAGCCCGGATCAGCCGCAAACGGAAAAGCGTCGACTTCATCGATCACGAGAACGTCAAAAGCATGGTAAAATCGAAGTAACTGGTGAGTGGTGCAAATCGTGAGCTGACGGTAGTCATATGAACCTGGCATCTCACCATACAAAACAATTTGTGGAATGCTGACAAACGCCACTTGCAGTCGCGGTGCCAGTTCTAGGCAAACATCAACTCTGGGAGAAGCAATACCCACTCGCAATCCCTTCATTAATGCCTGCTCAATTCCGGTAAACAGCATTTCGGTTTTGCCGACCCCGGTCACCGCCCATAGTAAATGGGTTTTACCAGCCGCAAAGATTTCACTGATTTCTTGACTGCAGGCAGTCTGAGCAGGTGTCAGCTGACCAGTCCAACTTAATGGTGACCCGCTTTGTCTGGCAAACTGATTGGGTTCTGGCAACGACCAGAGCCACTGATCAGACGTCACCCGGCCTAACTGAAAACAGTGCGGGCAATAGTAATTATTCCGTGGCAGTCGAACCGTTTGTTTCACCGTCCGTTGACCGCAGCGCTGACAGATCGCCCATTGCGCCGTCAAGGTCATCGCTGGCCGGCGTAATAGTTTGGATTGCCATTCAGATACGTTCGGCATCGTGTCAGCCAATAATTGCCGACCAAATAACTGAGTTGCTTGCATCATCCTCACCTCTTATCAAGATAACTACGCAAGAAATGGAGTAATAAATTGATGTCAAAAAATTATTTAACGATCAAGGCCAGTGGTTCCCATGAGCTGGAAATTAAAAAATCGCGCTTCATCTGCAGCGTGCAGCGGGCTACTACAAAAGAGACTGCTGATGCGTTTATTGAATCAGTCCGCCAAGCCAATCCGAAAGCCAACCATAACTGCTTTGCTTACATGCTTGGCGAACACGACGAGATTCAACGTGAAAGTGACGACGGCGAGCCTTCCGGAACCGCTGGCGTCCCCATCTTAGAGGTTTTAAAACAGATGGCCCTGCACGATGTGGTCGCCGTGGTCACCCGTTACTTTGGCGGTACTAAACTGGGTGCTGGCGGTCTGATCCGGGCGTACAGTAACTCCACGTCACGGGCAATTGAACAAGTCGGTTTAGTCAAAAAAGTGTTGCAGCAAGATCTCACCCTTACTGTTTCCTACGCCAACTACGAAAAATTAAGCTATCACCTTAAGCAGCAGCAAATCAACGTAGTCAACACCGACTACGGCAGCGACGTTCAGGTGACCATCGCAGCCGATCTAGCCATAGTTGATCAAGTTCAGACTAACATCATGAACCTGCTTTCCGGTCAAGTCACAATTAAAACCGGTGATGAACACTATCATGAAGTGGACGTCCCAGTTTATCCGGATACTGACGCTGCCAAAAATTGAGTCCTAAATTTAACCTACTAAAAAACCGCTACCAGTTAGGTAACGGTTTTTGTGACATTAAACTCAGTGTGAATTTTTTGAAGTCGTCCCTTTGACGAGTCGCTTGATCCAATTTAATAAGGGCTGGCGGTTAACACCGACTAACCCGATTGCTTCCACGAATAGCTCTAACCCCACCAAACTGGCGATGGTCAAACAAATGATGCCCCAAGTTGGTGAAATGGGATACATTAATGAAATAAAGGCGAAGATCAACGCAATCCCGTAAATAACTAACACAGTTTGCCGATGCGTTAACCCAATTTGCATCAACCGGTGGTGCAGATGATGTTTATCCGCGTGGGAAATCGGCTGTCGATTTAGCATTCTGCGGAGAATTGCATACACCGTATCCGTAATGGGCACCCCCATGATCACCACTGGGATGATCAACGAAATAAAGGTGACGTTTTTTAACCCGTATAGCGAAAAGACTGACATCATGAACCCAATGAACAGCGACCCGGTATCCCCCAGGTAAATTCTTGCAGGGAAAAAATTATAGGGTAAAAAGCCGATCATCGCGGCCACTAAGGTAAAGATACTGATGCCTACAAACGTGTTGGCTACGTTCAAGAAAAACAGGCCAGTGATGCCCATTGTTGATAGCGCAATGATGCCCACCCCAGTCGCGAGACCATCCAGACCATCGATCAAATTCACAGCATTCGTAATCGCTAATATCCAGATCCAGGTGATGGGCAGGCTGAGCCAACCTAGCGAAACCATTCCAACAAACGGAATCGTAATATGACTCATTTTGACCCCAGCAGCGAAGTAGACCACTAGTGCTGCAATGGAAATTCCTAGCACTTTTTGCCGTGGCTTTAGTTCGAAGATATCATCAATGATCCCGGTGGCAATAATCACACACTCACCAGCAAGCACGCCCCATAACTGCCGCGTAGGAATTTGAAACCTTAGTAGGAAGACAGTCGCAAAGGTATAGGAAAGAAAGATGGCTAATCCGCCCATTGTCGGCATTGGCACCTTATTCACTCTTCTTGCATTTGGTTTATCGATTGCCCCCACCCGGAACGCCAGCTTTCGGACGAACGGTGTCAGGATAGCGGATAAAATCATAGTCGCAACCAAACTGACAATGATTTCGAATTTCATAATAGTTTCCTCTCTTCATGACACATTGGTACTATTATACAAATCGCTTTCAGTAAACACAATCACCCATCAGAAATTTTTCAATAAAACGATTAAAGAATTGAACAATCTTTGCGATAAAAGGCTTTATTACACAAGTAAAATATTTCAGTAATCGTTTACACGATTGCTATTATCTTGCACTTTTATTCGACAGTAACTATACTGGTGTTGTGAAGTGAAAACGCTTTACTAGTTTGTGAATCTCTTCGGGTTTGAACTTTTCCTTTGAAAGGGGTGTTTGATTATGGCAAGTAATCAAGAAGCTACTAAGACCGCGCCAGCTGAACATGAACCAGCACCGATCTTACAGCAAATGGGCATATTTGCAGGTGTGTTATTTGTTTCCTCACTCATTTCGCCGTTATTCCCTAAGTCATTTCCGGTTCCAACTCCGGTTATTGGCCTGGTTTTAATGTACGTGCTGTTAGCCTCGCACATTGTTAAGCTCTACCAAGTTGAAAAAATGGCTGATTTCTTAATCAGCTTGATTGCTTTCTTGTTTGTCCCATCTGGTATTCAAATGGCCAACTCATTGAATGTCTTTACAGATAACGGTGCTTTGTCGGGTGTTATGCTGATTGTGACGATTATCTTAGCAACTATTATCCTACTAGTTGTAATCGCATATACCACCGCTGGATTTATGGCTATCAGTCGAAAAGTCTTCCACAAGACGACCGATATTCAGTAATTCGGTAACTCTCCCAACTATAGAAAGGATTGAGTTAAATGACCTGGGTGAATTTTTTCGGTAATGCGTTAGATCCGAAAGTTGGTGGAATGGCGTTCTTTGGTATTTTTCTGTCACTAGCCGTCTTCCTTATCGGTAAATATTTATTCAAAATTTCAAATGGGTTCTTCTTATTCCAGCCATTATTTGTTGGTATGGTTTTAGGTATTTTTATTCTTTGGCTCATGGCTAAGTGGTTCGGCGTTTCACTGCCGACCTTCTATCAATCCGCTTATAAGCCAGGCGGTGACATCCTCTTTTGGTTCTTGAATCCCGCTACGATTGCGTTTGCTATCCCGCTGTACCGACGGAATGACGTGGTGAAAAAGTTCTGGTTAGAAATTATTTTATCATTGATCGTTGGGATGGTTATTTCATTATTTATCATCTACTACGTCTCAAAGCTCCTTGGCCTCAACAATACCATGATTGCTTCAATGCTGTCACAAGCTGCTACTACCGCGATCGCGATGCCGATTTCCGGTGCCGTTGGTGGTATTCCAGCCGTTACCGCGATGGCATGTATCATCAACGCCGTCTTAATTTACGCCTTAGCTGACTTCTTGATCAAGATCTTCAAGTTAAACAGTGATCCAGTCGGTGCCGGTTTAGGTTTAGGAACTGCTGGCCATACGGTGGGTTCAGCTAAAGCCGTTCAACTCGGTTCCATCCAGGGTGCCATGGCTTCTATCGCTGTCGTTGTCATCTCAATCGTCGTTGATATCGTCGTACCGCCATTTGCACACATGATGGGCTTATTCTAAATTAAATTGATTGAAACAACTTTCTCAACTACAAACTACAGATAAGAAGCCGCCAAGATTAATTTTGACGACTTTTTTGATTGCCTTCAACATACAAAAAGTAGACTCCCAGTCAGGAAGTCTATTTTTTAATACGCGTTAAACGCTATTGTGCCGTGTAACCACCGTCGATCACAAACTCACTGCCTGTAGAAAAGGCGGCTTCGTCGGTTGCTAAATATAGCGCTAAACCAGCAACCTCATCTTTTTCACCAAAGCGCCCCAGCGGTAACGATTTTAAATGTTCGCCAATCAGGGCTTGTTCCTTAGGATCATCATCCAGTTCCGGTTTATGAATGGGACCTGGATGAATGGAATTAACGCGAATTCCATATTTTTGCTGCGCACAGTAGAGGGCCGCTGACTTAGTCATCATCCGAACCGCACCTTTGGCGGCCGTGAATGCAAACAGATTGGGATATCCGATCAGTCCTTCAATGGAGGACATGTTAATGATTGAGCCACCATGGTCCTTCATGTTTTGAATACCGTATTTCACACCTAGCATTTCACCATCCAGATCAATTGCCATCACTTTATGCCACTCATCCATGGTGACGTGTTCAGCATCATTAAAGGCTGCAATACCGGCATTATTGACCACGACGTCCAATTTGCCGAACTTAGAGAGCGTCGCTGCAATCACCTTTTGCCAGTCAGCTTCTTGAGCCACGTCTTGCTGCACAAATAGCGCCCGGTCGTCACCGAAGTTAGCTACAGCCTTTTCCCCGCCTGTCACGTTATGGTTAGCAGTTAGGACCACGTTAGCCCCTTCTTTGACGTACCTTTCAGCAATGCTTAAACCGATACCGCCAACACCACCAGTAATAATAGCTACTTTATTATCTAAACGCCCCATGAAATAGCGCCCCTTTCATCTTCAATCTGATTTACTTAGCCGTTTGTTTTGGCATACAATTAAGTTATTAACCATCGTTTCGGAAGTTCCGCTGACTAAAGGAGTCTTTAAATTGAACTTATTAGGTCTACGTTATTTTATTGCCGTTGCTGATTACACTAGTTTTACCAAGGCTGCCGAACACTTATTTGTGACCCAGCCAACGCTGAGTCGCCAAATCATGGATTTAGAAAACGAAATCGGCACCCCGTTATTTATCCGCAGTCATCACTCGCTAAAGCTCACTAATGCCGGTAACCGGTTCTTAAAAGAAGCCATCCGCATTGTCAATGAAATCGATAATCTGAAAAAAATTGTGAATCCGGGCGAAGACAGTCAGGCTGGTTCCGTTCGTATCGGCTATCAAAGTTTCTTAGATACCGGTCTCATGTATCAGCTGTTAAAACGGGTCGCCCAAAAGTTTCCGCAAATGAACTTACCCCTGTTTCGCGGTACGCCTGCTGAACTGCGTAACCAGCTGTTAACTGATAAATGCGACGTGGTTTTCGCGCTATCGCCCTGCATCCAAGGTCTGCCCAACATCGATTACATCGACCTGCAGGAAAATCAGCTTAAAATCGCCGTTCCCTTAAATCACCGGCTTGCCAAGCAAAACTCCGTTGATCTAAAAGATCTTGCCAACGAAGACTTTATCATGCTCGACCGTCAAGTATCACCTTTTGTGGTGGATTACGCCGTTAGTCTCTGCATGAAAAACGGCTTTTCACCCAACGCCTCGCATTACGTTGATAACGCTGAGAAAGCACTGATGTTAACCGGTGCCGGCAAGGGAATCACTTTTTTACATACCATGAATAAGGTCAGTAACCCGATAAAAAGTTTTGGCGTCAAATTACTGAACATTGAGGGCCAAGTAAACGATTTTAACTTCGTACTCGCTTATAAAGAGACCAACCCCAATCCCTTACTCACAACATTTATGTCCGAAGTCAGTGATTTTTTAACTCATAATCATGAAAAGGCTTGAAAGCTCGATGACTTTCAAGCCTTTTTGTTTATTGTCTAACTCTAAAGCCAACTGACTTGAAGCCACCGTCCAGTTGAATAAATTCAGCATCAGCAGTAAATGGTAATTTGCTGATCAAATCAGCTTTATTTTCTTCAGTTACCCCATACAGTGCGGCATGAAATTGATGGGTCCCCTTTGGAAAATGACCAATGCTGACACAGTAGGATTCCTTGCTGACAAAGAACTCATCGGCTTTTCTAAAGGTATAATCGCCGCCAACACTGGAGTCTTCAAAGCGAATTTCATCGATAACGGCTTCAGTTCCTAGATCGATCCAATCAAGATTAGTACTGCCACACTTCTGACACGTCGGCAGCGGTGGCCAAACCACGTCGCCGCAGTCTTGGCACTTCATTCCGAGAATCTTACCCTTTTCAAGATTATCGTAATACGGTTTTAAAATTGGACGTAATTTATACATACTGGTTTCCTCCTAGTCTTGGTTTTCTAGCAAAATACCAACAGTCGTATGGCCACCGCCCATGCCACGAACAAGGACGTCATTGACTGGCTTAGGTACTTGACTGCCACCAGCCGTACCACGCATTTGCATAATGGCTTCACTTAACATATTGATTCCGGCACAGCCAAAGCCATGACCAAAGCTCAAATCGCCACCGTGGGGGTTAATTGGCCGATCAGCATCAAAACGGGTTCGGCCGTCCAGCTCATACTTGTAGCCTTGACCCTCTGGTAAGTAACCAAAGACTTCGGCACTATCCAATTGTTCACCAGACGTCATGACCGTGGTGATCATCAGGTCCAAATCATCTGGATTAAAGTTATCTTGACCGCCATACAGTGCATCACGCACATCTACGTTCATCTGGTGGAAACAGAATGGGTAGCGTTGGGTGTTCGAAACAGAAGCATGGTCGATCACTGAAATTGGGTGATCCTGATACTTCTTCGCGATATCTGCCGAGCAGACGATAATGGCACCTGCTTCAGCATTGTGCAGCACAGAACCACTCTTACGAATGTACTGGGTGATTTTCGGGTTATTATCTGAGCGCATATAGGCCATCACGTCATCATAACCAGCCTTTTTAGCAATTTCACTGTATGGTGTCCGTTCCAAGGCACGTGGGTTGTGCGAAGCGTTGTAACGCAGGTTGATAGCCATTGCGTTATAAGTATCGTCTAACGTTTTTTCGTCAATTCCGTAATGTTTAATGTAATATTTACCCTGTTCCTCGGTCAGCAGGTTATCGCTGACACCATCAAACCGGTTGTAGGCTGTATCAAACAGTGCCCGGCCTGGTGACCACCAGCCATCATACTTTTGAATTGGCTGTAACATATAAGCCGGTTGGTTCCGGGCATTGAAGTGCTTCGGATTTTCAAGGCCGGCACACATCACAATGTCATATTTACCAGAAGCAACGGAGTTAACCGCCTCATCAAAGGCCAGATAACCGCCGGCACAGGCCTGTTCAATATGGGTAACAGGTTTGCCAGCTAAGCCAGCCCATTCTTCTAGTGAGCCAACTGGTGACATAACGTTCCCCATTGTAACGAAGTTGGCCATTTGTGAATAAACTAACTTGTCAACGTCTTTTGGCTTGATTCCAGCGTCTTGCATTGCCTGATTACAAGCTGCAGCCCATAATTCATATGGTGACAGGTCCTTCCGTTCGGGATCGTCAAAACTTCTTTGTGGTAAACTGCTGGTCCCAATAATTGAAACTGGTCGAGAGAATTTTTGTTTTAGCATATTACTTTCCCCTTTCATTCAGGTCACGTCATCAGGTAGTGTATGCGTATACATTTTAAGCTATCGTTAAATGCTCACTGCTGATAAAAGTCGGAACATTTTTGACGATTGCCTTTGGCACATTTATAGCATAACCTGCAGACAGGGGTATTGTACAATCACTATTTTGTATGTAACTCACAGATTCAAGTTGTCATTAATTTTTTGTATACCATTTCACAAGAAGCCTTTAACCATTAGTTTTTTCTCATATTGGAAGCTAGATGATTTTTCATAATGCCATACAACTGCTGCAAGAATTGATTCTGATTATTCTGATCGATCGCCACGACAATATTTTGATCCAGGCTATTATCTTCGAGGTCAGCAATCTTAATTTGATACTTTTCTTCTAGCGTATGATCATTCATTCCCGAATATAGAAACGCCAGTCCCTTACCAACAGCTACCATCGATAACCCTTCTTCTAGGCTATTCACATAGTAGTTAGCTTTCAGATTAAACCCATTTTTGAGTCCTTGGCTGATCACGTAATCAACGATCAGCGGTGACTGCTGACGTTCCAGTAAAATAAAGTTTTCCTGCTTTAAATCCGCAAAATGCAGTCTTTTCTTTTGACTCAGCCGATGGTGTCTTGGCAATGCAATTTGTAAATGATTCTCCATAAACAGCGTCTGGGCAATTGCAGCGTTATTTTGGAGGTAGGAAGCCAGGCTAAAGACCATATCATAGCTGCCGTCATTAAGCCCATCCGTTAAGTGCATGGGGGTCTCTTGATTCAACGTAAACTGCACGTTTTGATGCGCCGCTTTAAACTGATTTAATAGCTGGTACATCTCACTCAGTTTAAAATTAGCCAAATAACCAATGTTTAAAACCGTTGCTGGCGACGTATCGTCGGTTTGCGCATCAAACAGATGTGATAGATGATCCACCTGCTTTAAAACGGTCGTCGCCTCAACGAGAAACTTCTGCCCTGCACTGGTTAGTCCTAAGGAATGACTGTGGCGTTCAAACAAGGTCACGCCCAGTTCCGTTTCTAATTCTCGAATATGCCGACTTAACGTTGGTTGGGAAATATATAGTTTTTCAGAGGCTTTGGTAAAGCTCAGTTCAGTGGCAACTTCAACAAAGTACTTTAACGTTGTTAGTTTCAAGAGAAACCCTCATTTCATCAAAAAAAAGTTTGCAGCAACTTTAATTTAAAGTTACTACAAACATTTTTAGTCAACAAGTTTATTCGTGTTTAACAACTGGTGTGGTCATCACTGGTAATTGTAAATATGAGGCATATTGACCACCGGTGTGTAAAATATGCACCCCGTGATTATCAGGTGTACAGCCAGGCGTCCCTGGCATGACCGCACCTAATTCATCTTTAGAACTGACAACTACCCGCAGCGACTCGCCAGCCTTGTATGACAGCCCAATTGGACTTAATACAACGTCCAACGCTACGATCTCGCCCTTAGCAAGTTTTTCAACCCGGTCGAAACTGTAAGCTGGGATATCCTCAGTCGACACCTTGTTGTCCAGATGACGCATTGAAGCCCGTAAGCGGCCCCATGAACCCTTGTAGCGAAGTGCTGAGGCACCTTCCTGGCTAAAGTCCTGCATCGCAGCACCGTGGTTAGGAATCACAAATTCACTGAGCACGTTGCCCATTTTATCAAGTTTTTGAACCCAGACGAAGACGTCCATGTCGTTGTAGCCGTCCACTTCCATGTACAGTTTAGCTTTGGGATAGCCAACAAACTGGGTAGCCTTATCAAAGGTCATCATAAATGATGCCCGGCCTGGCAGACCGCCAGCTTGATATTTAACTGGTAGATCAACTGCATCTGGTTTAGCTTGCAGCGCCCGCGTTTTACCGTTCATGTAATAGCGTTTGTTTTCACTGCCGGCTGGTGGGAATGACTCAGCCGGGAAATCGGTCTGATCATGACCTTCAAAGTCGATCAATGAGTAACGCACTTTCGGGGTATCTAACCAGTCATTGTCTTTACCCAGTAGGTAATGATCAAAGAACCGGCGCAATTCTTCAATGTTCGCTTCATCATAGTAATATGGCCATTCTTGACGGTCATGAATCCGCAGCCACTTATCTTTTGATCCCAGTTCACGCCAAGCCCGGAAAGTCCCCATGGTGTGCAGGGTACTGGAATAGCTGGCGACCACAAACGCAGGCACCTTGATCTTGCTTGGATCAGCCACTTTGTCCTGCCAAAGTGGCGCACTTGCCAGTGGGTAAGCTTTCATTTCTTTGATCCAGTCTTCCCGCTTAGCACCAGTGGCACTCACGTGGTTAACCGCCAGCCGTTCAATAAAGTTCGTGTCTGGGATACCGCCAATATAGGCGAGATCCCGGTAGCCATCAGACAACCCTTCAGTGGGATTAATGCAGGTTAAATGCGGTGGCATTTCCGCTGCAATATACCACTGCGAAAATGTCAGGTATGAAGTCCCGGTTAAAGCCGTTTTACCATTTGACCACGATTGTGCAGCCAACCATTCGATCAAATCGTAGCCATCTTCAGCTTCCTGTGAACCAATCATGGTCGTATTGCCTTCACTATGGGCAATTCCGCGCATATCCGGATTGCAGACGGCATAGCCATGAGCTACCCAGTAAGCCGGATCTGGTGCTTCAAACTTGGTTAACCCAGAGTTCCACTGGTTACCCATGCCAAGCATGTTAAACAGATTCTTGTACCGTGGTGCAGTCCCTGCACTTTTGCCATACGGGCTCCAAGCAATCAATGTGGGAAACTTTTCATCAGTAGTAGGCATAAAAATATCAGTATAAATTGTCACGCCGTCGCGTAATTTAACGGGGACGTCCTTTAACATTTTAATATCACATGAGAGTGGTTTAAACCCTTCAGCAATCTGCTGACCCTTTTTCAGGATCACTTCTTTAGTTTCAAACGGACTCAAAACACCGTGCTCAACACCATTATCAATATAGTCATAAGCTGGACTAAACTTCATGTCTTCAGTAATTTTTACAGTCATCACTATTACCTCCAATTATCTGTGGCCTTTGCATAATCGTCTAACCAACTTGAGTATACGGACGAACGCAGATGATGTACAATTGCAAATTTGGATATTCTGGTTCTGGATTCATGTGATATTCATATTTTAAATACCACAAGGGTACAATGTTCGCCCCTTTTACATAGCAAAAGCACCTCAATCAATACTGATTGAAGTGCCTTTTAATCTAAACTAACTATTTCTTTAAGTGGTAGCTATAAGTTGACACAATAATATTTTGACGGGTATTTAAAGCTGAACGCAGTCTCAAAGCGGTCTGGTTATGCAAAACATTTTGCCAAGGCCGGCGCGGTACGAATTGCGGTACCAATACCGTCGTGGTAAAGTTCCGCTCCGCAGCCCGTTTAGCGATCACATCACAGAACCGTAACGTTGGTGTGATGATTGACCGGTAAGACGAGTGAATATCAACGAACCGAACGTCCGGAAATTCAGCTTTGAATTTCTGTGCGGTTTTATGTTCCTTACGCGGATTCTCATCAAACGATACGTGCATAGCGATCACGTAATCACCAACCGACCGTGCGTAATCAATGGCGTGTGCCGTTACTTGGGTGACATCACTGACTAGAACAATCACCGTTGCCCCATCATAATGACGCTTTACCGCGTCACTATTTTCACTCACCCGTAATTGGTGAGCAACGTTGATGTAGTGTAGATGAATCCGGTAGAACATATAGATCAACGCTGGCATTACGATCAGGTAAGGCCAGACGTTGCCAAAATGAAGCCAGAACAAGAAGACCACCAGAGCAAAGGAAATAAAGGCCCCAACAAAGTTGATAACGGCTTTAAGACCCCACTTACCTTCACGCACTCTAAACCAGTGACGAATCATACCGGATTGCGATAACGTAAACGGTACGAAGACCCCGACCGTATAGAGCGGAATCAGCAAACTCGTTTTCCCGTGGAAAATAATGATCAGGAAAATCGCACCAACCGCCAAGGAAATGATCCCGTTGGAATAGCCCAGCCGATCCCCACGATCCAGATAGGCGTGAGGCAAGAACTTATCCTTCGCCATGTTGTAGGCCAAAATTGGAAAGGCTGAAAAACCAGTATTGGCAGCTACTGCCAAGATCGCAGCCGTAGCTAATTGCAAGAGGTAATAGATTACCCCGTGACCAAAGATGGCTTGACCAATTTGTGAAAGGACGGTGTTGTCTGCCATTGGCCGAATGCCAAGGTAGTAACTGAGAAACGTGATGCCGCCAAAGAAGAAGGCCAAGATCGATGCCATAATAGCAAGTGTGGCACTGGCGTTATGACTCTTAGGCTTGTGGAAATTAGGCACCGCATTACTGATGGCTTCAACCCCAGTTAGCGATGATGAACCACTAGAAAACGCCCGGAAGAACAGAACCAAAGTCATCCCTTGAACGGGCGCACCAACCGCCGACGCAGCATGATAAGCCACTCGGCCAGTGAGAATGCCGAAAAGTCCCCAACCAATCATGACAAAAATCATGAAAATAAAGAAATAAACCGGTAAAGTCAAGAACGAAGCCGATTCGCGCATCCCACGCAGGTTTAACGCCATGATGCCCAGTACCAGAATGATCGAAATGCCAACTGTATGCGCTCTAAGCGCTGGAACAGCTGAGATAATGGCATCGGTACCAGATGTAACAGAAACCGCCACAGTCAGCATATAATCGACTAACAGCGAGCCCCCAGCAACTAACCCGGCTGATTGCCCCCAGTTAGTCGTTGCGACAACGTATGCGCCTCCACCTGAGGGGTAGGCATGAATAATTTGTTGATATGACAACGTAATTGCAAACAGTAAAACCAGAACTAACGCGGCTACCCAAAGTTGATACATTAAGGCAGCTGCTGAAAGTGTGATTAAAACGGTTGTAATTTGTTCAGTCCCATATGCAACTGAAGATAACGCATCAGAAGAGAGCAGTGCCAAGGCTTTAAACTTAGTTAACGCCTGGCCACCCTCATCCGTCGTCTTCAACGGTTTACCAATAAGTAACCGTTTCAAATAACGCCACATGTTCTTTACTCCTTTATCGACGAATAACAGCTATCAACCACAAGACCACAGTGGCTGATAGCTCTTTTCGAAAAATAATATTCAAAATAAGTGAATGCCGCAAATGGGTTTATAAAATCACTTGGTATTGTACAACAAATTATCACGGGAAAGCAAGCTGATAAGAACCAATCTGAACTGGTTTAACGTGAGACCCTAACAGCCAGTTGTTCTAACCATTATTGGACAAAATTCCTTACTCTATTGATGACAAAAAAGCACCTGAAATGACCAATCATTTGCGATAATCCCTTTATGGTTGTCAGATGAAATACAATAATTCATTTGATGACTATGGAGGGATTTTTGTATGCCTAGATCCAAACACACAGCACTGGA
>NZ_BJDO01000043.1 GCF_005405185.1 Secundilactobacillus hailunensis | reverse complement strand
TTGAAGCTTAGTCATAAAAAATCACCTCATCATAATTGATAAGGTGATCATACTGCGCCGTTAGACGCATTCATAGACGTTCGGTTATAGTGTGCTTACGTAGTTAACAGTCCATCAGCAGCTTTTTGAAAGCGATTACGTTGATGACCATTTTAATTGCAAAAAAGCGCTATAGTTTCCATTAGTTGGAAGCCATAGCGCTGATTTGTTAAATTTTAGATATCGTAGTCCCCATCTTGCATGGCTTCCACGTTACCTAACAGGTAGCCGTTACCAACTTGCGAGAAGAAATCGTGGTTGGCAGTGGTGGTTGAAATACCATTCATAACGATTGGGTTAACATCGTCGGCCGTATCAGGAAACAGGGGGTCTTGCCCAAGGTTCATCAGAGCCTTATTAGCGTTGTAGCGAATGAAGGTTAAAACTTCATCCGTCCAGCCCACTTGGTCGTAAACTAAATGGGTGTACTTTTCTTCGTTTTCGTATAGTTCGTACAAGAAGTTGAACATCCAGTCCTTTAAATCCTGCTGTTCATTTTCGCCTAATTGGTTATAGCCAATTTGGAACTTATAGCCAATGTAGGTACCATGGACGGATTCATCACGGAGGATTAGTTTGATGATTTCTGCAACGTTGGCTAATTTGTTATGTCCCAGATAATAGAGTGGTGTGAAGAAGCCGGAATAGAAGAGGAAGGTTTCCAAGAACACGTTGGCAATCTTTTTCTTCAAAGGGTGGTCGTCATCATGATACAGATCACGAATGCGTAACGCTTTGTTTTGTAAAAATTCTTCAGTATCGCTCCAATTAAAGATCTCATCGATCTCATCTGGCGTATTTAAGGTTGTAAAGATCGATGAATAGCTTTTCGCATGAACGGATTCCATGAATTGAATGTTATTCAACACGGCCATTTCGTGCTGAGTCTGGGTGTCTTTTCGCAGTGATGCCATGCCGTCTTGTGATTGCAAAGTATCAAGTAAGGTTAGCCCACCAAAAACGTGCCCCACGACCCATTTATGCGTGTCATCGAGTCCTCGCCAGTCGTCCAGATCATTTGAAAGCGGAATCCGGGTATCTAGCCAAAACTGCTCCGTTAACTTTTCCCAAGTGGCTTTATCAATTTGATCGTCCACTGCGTTCCAATTGATTGCATGATATGATTCTGTCATTAGTATTCTCCTTTAGCGTCTAACTATAACGCTGACGATATGACTACCAGCGCACAGCTTAAATGACGCAACTTTCACACTGGTTAGCACCGATCTCGCCTTCATCGTCCGTAAATGTCCGGACGTAGTAAATCGACTTAAGGCCCTTTTTGTGGGCGTAATTGCGCAAAATACTCAAATCACGGGTGGTCATTTTGTTGGTGCGACCGTTCTTCCATTCATACAGGCCTTCTGGGATCGTTGAGCGCATAAAGAGGGTCATACTCATTCCTTGATCAACGTGTTGCTGAGCAGCAGCGTAGACGTCGATCACTTTACGCATATCCGTATCATAGGCGGATTTGTAGTAAGGCAACGTTTCGTTTGAGAGGTACGGTGCTGGGTAGTAAATATTACCGATCTTCTTTTCCTGCCGTTCTTCGATCCGGTTAATGATGGGGTGCAGACTGGCAGTGGTGTCGTTGATGTAAGAAATTGAGCCGTTGGGGGCAACTGCCAAACGGTTTTGGTGATACAGACCATCTTTCATAACTGTCTTTTTAAGGTTTTCCCAATCCTCAGCAGTGGGGATGAAGATGTCCTTAAACAGTGATTTGACTTTGTCAGATTGGGGTATGAATTCGCCGTTTTGGTTGGTGTATTTGTCGAAATAACTGCCATCAGCATAAGCACTCTTCTCAAAGTTGTAGAAGGTGGTGTGGCGTTCCTTAGCGATTTGGTTAGAAGCCACTAGGGTCCAGTAGTTCAGCAACATAAAGTAGATGTTAGTGAATTCAATGGTTTCTGGATCGCCGTACATCATTTTGTTTTT
This sequence comes from Secundilactobacillus hailunensis, assembly GCF_005405185.1. Lineage (GTDB taxonomy): Bacteria > Bacillota > Bacilli > Lactobacillales > Lactobacillaceae > Secundilactobacillus > Secundilactobacillus hailunensis. The sequence goes on along the minus strand of NZ_BJDO01000043.1, from coordinate 17,831 downwards.
GGCGAAGAAGCTGTGCAGTCCCATACCGCCAAGACCTATCGTGTGGCCGAGTTTATTACCGTTTTGAATCGATGGGACAACGTCAATATCAGAATGGTCAGTGATGAAAGTTAACGCTCGGACCATGGTTTCCACCGAGTGGCCGAAATCGGGACTTTGCATCAGGTTAACAATGTTGGTCGAACCCAAGTTGCAGGAAATATCGCGGCCCATTTGAACGTAGGTCTGGGTGTTATCAACGGTTGAGGGTGTTTGAACCTGTAAAATTTCGGAACAGAGGTTACTCATCACAATGCGGCCGTCAATCGGGTTGTCCCGGTTAGCGGTATCAATGTTAATGATGTAAGGATAGCCGGATTCCTGCTGCAGTTTACCGATTTCAGTTTCCAGTTCCCGGGCAGGTAGCTTCTTTTTGCGGATTGAATCGTTGGCCACCATGTTGTCGTATTCTTTGGTGATGTCAACGTAACTAAACGGGACGCCGTATTCGCGTTCAACGTCGTAGGGGCTGAATAAGTACATATCCTGATTATCCCGGCAAAGTTCATAGAATTTATCTGGTACAGTAATGCCTAATGACAAGGTCTTCAGCCGAATCTTTTCGTCCGCGTTTTCCTTTTTAGCTGATAGAAACGCAATGATGTCTGGGTGGAAGACACTAAGGTAGACCACCCCAGCCCCTTGCCGCTGACCTAATTGGTTGGAATAGGAAAAACTGTCTTCCAGTAACTTCATGACAGGGACCACACCACTGGCGGCGCCTTCGATATTTTTGATGGGATCGCCGGCACCACGCAGGTTGGATAAATTGATGCCAACACCGCCACCAATTCTTGAGAGCTGCAGTGCGGAATTGATCGTGCGGCCAATGGTATTCATATCATCAGTGGTTTGGATCAAGAAACACGATACCAGTTCACCACGCTGTTTACGGCCAGCGTTTAAGAAACTTGGCGTTGCTGGCTGGTAGCGCTGGTGAATCATTTCGTCTGCGAGGTCCATGGCGAGGTGGTCATCACCGTCAGCAAAGTACAGGGCGTTCATGGCAACCCGGTCAATGTAGTTTTCCAGGTAATAGTCGTTATCGTTGGTCCGCAGAGCATATTGCGCATAAAATTTATAAGCGGCCATAAAGGTCTTAAAGTGAAAGTTTTGAGATTTAAGATAAGTGTATAATGATTGGATAAAGTCAAATTGGTATTTATGATAGAAACCAGTCTCAATATAATCATTTGCCAATAGGTAATCAAAACGGTCTTTTAGCGAGGCAAATTTTTTGGTATTCGGTTCAACATTTTGGGTCAAAAAAGCTTGTAATGCTTCTTGATCCTTATTTAGCGGGATCTGACCGTTGACTGGAATGTTGATTTCGTTGTTCAGGTCGTAATAGGTGACGTCTTTAAGGTCTTTTAAGCTCATTTTAACCAGCTCACTCTTTTCTATTGGGATTAAATTCTGTAAAATAAAAAGGCGGCGTTTTCTGGTATCCAGAATACGCCACCTTATGCCTGCGTATGTTAAATGGCCAGTTTTTGCAATTGATCTGGTCGAAAACCGCTAAACTGCGTATCAGCAGTTTCAATGACGGGCAGGGACTGAAAGCCCTGGCCCTTGAGATAATCAACGTACTGCGGATCTTCGTTAATGTTGTGCTCAATAAAGTCGACGTGGTGTTCCGTTAAGAATCGTTTAGTCATTTTGCATTGCATGCAGTTGTTCTTTGAATATACCGTTACTTTTGCCATATCAGTCACGCTCCTATGTAATCTTGGTAATCTCGATAAATAGAGTTTACACTAGTCAGCCAAAAATTCAACTATCAGACCCCTATATTTTGCGCCTATCTAAAGCGACAAGTACTAAATATGGGGCAGTAGCAGTCATTCTAATTACTTTTAGTCAGTAAAAAATATTTTCGATAACGATGTTCAACAGTTAAAGGGGAAATGCAATCATAACAGTTGATGAACAATATATGCAAGAGGCATTGTTAGAGGCTCACAAATCTGCCTTGATCGGTGAAGTCCCAATCGGTGCGGTGATCGTTCACGACGGTCAGATTGTTGGTCGGGGCCATAATCTGCGTGAGCACAGTCAACTGGCCGATGACCATGCCGAAATGATGGCCATTAGTGAAGCCAACCAGTGCCTCCATAGCTGGCGGTTAGTCGACTGCACGCTGTACGTCACGCTAGAACCATGCATCATGTGCAGCGGTGCCATTATTAATTCACGCATTGATCGAGTGGTGTTTGGTGCCCGTGACCCCAAAGCGGGTGCGGTGGCATCACTGTATAGTTTATTAAATGATGCCCGGCTGAACCATCAAGTGACCGTGACAGAAGGGGTACTGGCAACACAGTCTGGGGCGGTTTTAAAGGCGTTCTTTAAAGCGGCCCGTAAGCGTAATAAACTCAAGAAAAAGCAGCGCGGCAATAAACCGTTAGGATAATGTAATTATGACTAGCATTCACATTTTAAATATGGTAAAGTAGAAGTTGCCGCAAGGCCTTGGGGCAAGGGTGACCTTACGAATTGTGTCAGGTCCGGAAGGAAGCAGCACTAAGTATGTGTGACTTTGTGCTCCAAGTTTATATGACCTTAATGAGGACGGAACAAAACGTTGAGTTTTGTTACCGTCCTCTTCTTATACAATTTTTAACGTGGTGAATGTATAGTATTTGACCAATAAACACTATATAATGTTTATCAGTGAGTTTTACGAGTTAACCCAAAAGAATCGAGGGAAATAGTCATGAGTTACCAAGCCTTATACCGGGTGTGGCGGCCACAGCGATTTGACGAAGTGATCGGCCAAAAACTGATCACCCAGACTTTGAAAAACGCCGTTAAAACTAAACAAATTAGTCACGCCTACCTGTTTGCAGGGCCACGGGGGACGGGGAAAACCTCGATGGCGAAGATCTTTGCCAAGGCAGTGAACTGCCCCAATCAAAAAGATGGTGAACCCTGCAATGAGTGCGATACCTGCAAGGCAATCACCAAGGGGACGTTAAATGACGTGATTGAGATCGATGCTGCCTCTAATAACGGGGTAGAAGAGATCCGCGATATTCGGGATAAAGTCAAGTACGCCCCAACTGAGGCGGAATATAAAGTTTACATCATTGATGAAGTTCATATGCTGTCCACCGGGGCTTTTAACGCGTTGTTAAAAACCTTGGAGGAACCGCCGGCAAACGTGATCTTCATTCTGGCCACGACTGAACCGCATAAGATTCCGGCCACAATCATTTCGCGGACTCAGCGGTTTGATTTTAAACAGATTCAAGCAAAAGACAGCCTATCGAGAATGGCTTATATTCTAAAGGAAAAGCACCTGCAGTACGACGACGAAGCGCTGAAAGTAATTGCGAAGGCTTCTGAAGGCGGTATGCGGGATGCCCTGAGTATTTTGGATCAAGTCATCTCATTTGGTGATGATACGGTCACGCTGGATAATGCGCTCTTAGTCACGGGTGCGGTTCGTAAGCAGCTGCTAGTGACGTATCTGACTCAAGTGACACAACAGGAAACGCAAAAAGCCCTGATGACGGTCCAAGAGATTTTAGATGATGGTAAAGATCCAGAGCGGTTTACGGAAGATCTAGTTAACCTGACCCGTGATCTGCTGCTCTATCAGCAATCACCAGAACTGGTGACCCAGATCGAAATGGATCAGGTCGATTCGGATTTCAAACAGTTGGCAACGACCATAAAACCACAGCAGCTATACGATATTATTGATGATTTAAATGATATTCAACAGCAAATGCGCTTTACGACCCATGAAGATGTTTATCTGGAAGTCCTGACAGTGCGCTTAGCGGGACGTCAGGCTCAGCCCAGTCAAACCGCGGCAACTGGTCAAGTTGACAATGCGGTGGTCGAACGCTTGGAGACTGAGATCAGCAGTCTGAAAAAGACGGTGGCTAATTTGCAAAAGGCACCGGCAGCGGCTGCATCCAGTCAGCGGCCGGCCGTTCCAAAGCCAACAGCTAAGCCGAAGCGGACTCAGGTTAACTTGAGCCAGGTCTACCCAATCTTAGGTGCAGCTACCCGCAAAGATCTATCGGCACTACAGGAAGTTTGGTCAGATTTAATGAACATTTTGTCGATTCCGCAACGGTCGATCATGGGGGTCTCCAAGCCGGTGGCCGCCAGTCCTGATGGGGCAATTATTGCGTTTGACTACGCCTTTTTGCAGCAACGGGCAAACGCTGATCAGGAATTAAATGATGCGCTGGAAAATGGCTTAGATCGACTGACCCATAAGGTGCCCAAGCTGGTCTTTGTGCCCACTGACCAATGGCCGCAAATTCGTAAAACCTATTTGCAGCAGCATCAGGTGACTGCGCAAAATGATCAGGAAACTGATGATGCAGCTCAGACCGATGATCAGTCGAATGACGACGCTTCGCCATCAACGACTGAACCGGTGGTGGATAAGGCCAAAGAACTGTTTGGCGATGATGTTATTGATGTTAAAGCAGATTAATCATAATAATACAGAGGATGGTAAAGAACTATGATGCGTGGAAATAGAAACATGGGTAACATGATGAAGCAAATGAAAAAGATGGAAAAGAAATTGGCTGAGGAACAAAAAGTCATGGAAGCTAAGACGTATACCGGTGTTTCTCCCGATGAGATGGTTAAGGCAACCTTCACGGGGAAACGGGAAATGACGGATCTGACAATTGATCCTAAGGCCATTGATCCCGACGATCCCGATATGTTGAGTGACTTAATTTTGGCTGCTGTTAACTCAGCTTTGAAACAAATCGATGACGAAGGTAAGCAGACCTTAGGTAAGTACACGAACAACATACCAGGTATGTAGTCGACGTAAGGAGTGAGTGGCAGCATGCAATATCCAGAACCAATTGCACAACTAATTGATAGTTATATGAAGCTGCCAGGAATCGGACAAAAAACGGCCACTCGATTGGCATTTTTTACCATCGATATGGACAGTGATGATGTGACCCAGTTTGCTAAGTCGCTGATTTCGGCTAAGCGCGATCTGCATTTTTGTTCGATCTGCGGTAATATAACTGAAAATGATCCCTGCGATATTTGTCAAGATAAGACTCGTGATCAGAGTCAGATCTTAGTGGTTGAACAGGCTAAAGACATCATGACGATGGAAAAGATGAAGGAATATCACGGTTTATACCACGTGTTAAATGGTGTGTTATCGCCGATTGAAGGTAAGGGCCCAGAGGACTTAAACATGGCTAGCCTGCTTAAACGACTGCAGACGAATAAAGCTGTAAAGGAAGTTATCGTGGCGACTAACGCCACGCCAGAAGGTGAAGCAACCGCGATGTATCTGTCGCGGCTGATCAAGCCAGCTGGCATTAAAGTGACCCGGCTAGCCCACGGCCTATCAGTTGGCTCAGATATTGAGTACGCTGATGAGATGACGCTCTATAAAGCGGTGGAAGGCCGAACCGAAATGTAATGAGGAAGTGACAACTTGTTTGGTGCAGGTAAGAAGCACATTAAACAGCAGTTTGATAATCAGCTATTAATGACCATTGAACACGCTAAAGAAGAGTGGGATCAGGCTAAACAGACTGAAATCGCCATTGCGGATGTCGATGAAGAAATTACGGCACAAACGGCATTGGCAAGACAAAAGTACCTTTTTTTATACCGCGAAGCCCGTCTGCGTCATGTGAAGGGACATCACATTCAGCCGTCCGTTTTTGACCATTAAATAAAGGCCGTGATTTTACCGAGTACAATGAGGTAAATATCGCGGCCTTTTTGGCTGGTTTTACTAAAGTCTGAGACTTGCTAAGCGCTTGATTACCTCCCCCTAATCAAGTACAATTGCTAGTGTCGCATCATTTCGAACGGTGATGGTTTTGAGCGTCATTGCGTACGCCATCACCGTAAATTAGTAAATTATTGGAAGCGAGGTGACCAATGTGGCAGGATTATTTATTACGTTTGAGGGGCCAGATGGCGCTGGTAAAACCACGGTTTTAAGCGCGATTGCTGACCAGTTTAAGACGGCAAAACGCACGGACATTCTGGTTACCCGTGAGCCAGGCGGTAATCAGATTTCAGAAGCCATTCGCAACCTGATCTTGGATCCTAAAAATACGCAAATGGACGTGCGCACGGAAGCGCTGCTCTACGCGGCCTCACGGCGACAGCTGATTCAAGAAACCATTCGGCCCGCGTTGGCAGCTAATAAGGTCGTTTTATGTGACCGGTTTGTTGACAGTTCGGTGGCGTATCAAGGTGCCGGCAGACAGATCGGGGAAGAGGCTGTTTTTCAGATGAACCAATTTGCTACTGAAGGATTGACACCAGATCTCACGGTTTATGTGGATGTTCCATCTGAGGTGGGTCTGGCACGGATCAAAGCGCACCGTGCCAACGTTGATCGACTCGATGCCGAAACCCTTAGTTTTCATAAACGGGTTCGGGCTGCGTATCTGCGATTAGCCAAGCAGCATCCGGATCGCATCGTGACCGTGGACGCCACCCAGCCAGTGGCAACCGTGATCGACCAGACGATGACGTTAATCACCAATGCGATGAAACAGCGTTAACTGACAGAGAGGAAGGTTCTGGATATGAAGCTAGTGATTGCAATCGTGCAGGACAAAGATGCTAATCGGCTGCGCAGCGAATTTGTGAAAGCTGAAATTGGCGCAACGCGTCTATCAACTACCGGTGGTTTCTTGAAGTCTGGTAACACAACTTATATGATTGGTATCGAAGATCAACGGGTCCAAGAAGTCCTTGATCTGATCCATAAGACGTCGCGAACCCGGCAGCAGTTCATGACGCCCCCAGTTAATATTGATACTCAAATGGACAGTACGTCTGGTTATCCGGTTGAAGTTCAGGTGGGTGGCGCAACAGTCTTCGTCCTGCCAATCGAACAATTTCACCAATTTTAATTTAAATGGAGGCAGTCGTGGCAGAACAAAACTTAATTGAACAAGCCGAAGCCAAGCAGCCGCACTTAATGCAGCATTTTATTCACCTAGTGACCACTAATCGGCTCAGCCATGCCTACCTGTTTTCGGGTCTGCCAGGTTGCGGCAAACGGGCGGTTGCACAAGTTGTTGCCATGCGGTTATTTTGTGAGCAGCCCAACGCGGATGGCATGCCCTGTGGCCATTGCGCGGAATGCGGCCGAATTTTGGCTGGTGATAATCCCGACGTTGTCACGGTGGAACCTGATGGCCAGCGTATTAAGATCGATCAGGTCCGTTATATTAAAGACGAGTTTGCCAAAAGTCCGGTGGAGGGCTCAACGAAGGTCTTCATCATCGAAGGCGCCGAAACGCTAACGACGAACGCGGCTAACGGGCTGTTAAAATTCATTGAAGAACCCGTCGCTAACCGGGTCATTTTTTTATTGACCACCAATAAGAGTATGATGTTATCGACGATCTTGTCGCGAACACAAATTGTGGAATTTCCACCACTGTCAGCCGATGCCTTTGCTGGCAGCCTGCGCCAGCAGCACATTTCTGAAAATCAGATTCCGCTACTGGTTGGGTTGACCAATAGTCTTGATGAAGCGGAACAATTAGTGGCCGATGATTGGCTGGCCAACTGCCAGCACGAGCTGAGCCGCTGGTTTACCCAATTGGCTAAACATGACGACATGGCCTTTGTGACCGTTCAGACGGGGCTAATGCCATTGGCCCATGACCGGGACCATCAGGCGGTGATCTTAGACGTCATCGTGTTGCTTTGGCAAAATACGTTGCAGGCTAAATATCTGTCGGACAAGGACCAGTCTGATTTTCCAGAAATTCAGACGACGATGGCGGAGCTGGCACAGTCATTGACCAGACAACAGTTACTGGTGATCTTAACGGCGGTGCTTAACACTAAAAAGGCGCTGGCGGGTAATATGAATATTCAAAGTATCTTAGAAACCTTAACGTTGCAGATCTTAGCTGACATGAAACAGAAAGCTTAGGGTTTGCGGATGTTCTTTTAACGGAACATTCAGTACATAATGAATAATTAAAGAGGGTGCAATCTTGGCAAAGCGGGATGTTTATGAGGAGCTGAAAGATTTACAGGCCGAAATGATGGAAATGATCTCGAAATTTGAACACGTTCAAGATGAAGTCACCAAGACATTGGAACAGAATGCGGAACTGAAAATTGAAAACCAGCATTTGCGTGAAGTAATGCGGGCTGATCATAATGAGGCCATTAACAGCGGTAACGCTGAACCGCAGCTGTCAAAGTCACGGCAAAATCTCGAAAAATTATACGAGGAAGGGTTTCACGTCTGCAACTTTGAATATGGCAAACGCCGAGAAGACGATGAACCCTGTGCTTTTTGTTTAGATGTGATCTATGGTGAACGTTAATCAGGAGGAATCAGTGTGCAATCTCAATTAAGCTTTTCAAAACAAAATCAAACCGGCACGCTTTATTTAGTGCCAACACCAATTGGTAATTTGGGCGATATGACTTTCCGCAGCGTCGACGTTTTAAAACAAGTTGATCTGATTGCAGCTGAAGACACGCGTAACACCCAAAAATTACTCAATCACTTTGACATTGAAACACCGCAAATTAGTTTTCATGAACATAACACCCAAGAACGCATTCCACAGCTCGTGGCCAAGCTACTAGCAGGTAAAAATCTGGCCCAGGCCAGTGATGCCGGCATGCCATCAATCAGCGACCCAGGTCATGAGCTGGTGGTTGCTTGTATTGAAGAAAATATTCCGGTAGTCCCGCTACCGGGGGCTAACGCTGGGTTAACAGCGCTGATTGCTTCTGGGCTTGACCCGCAGCCGTTTTACTTTTACGGCTTTTTGGACCGGAAGCCAAAACTTCAGGTAGCAGAACTGGAGGCCCTTAAAAACCGGCCGGAAAGTCAGATCTTCTATGAAGCACCGCACCGGTTAGCTAAGACGCTGCAGCATTTAGTTGATGTGTACGGCGAACAACGCGAAGCTGCACTATGTCGTGAACTCACTAAAAAACACGAACAGTTTTTACGTGGTCCTTTAAGCGAGCTATTGGAATGGGCCCATCAATCGGATCAGGTGCGCGGCGAATTTGTCGTGATTGTTAGCGGCAATCCCAATGGCGAACAAGAAACGGCTGCGAAGCCGGATTATAGTAATCTCAGTATTGAAGCCCACGTGGATCAGCTGATCAACACTGGGTTAAGACCCAACGATGCAATCAAGCAGGTCGCACATTTACGGCAATTAAAAAAGCAGGAAGTTTATCAGATCTATCATCATCTTGATCAGAATTAAAAAATGAGGAGTAAACCGAATGGGTGCAAATATCTTTTCAGAAAAACATCAGATTACCTTTTATGAAACGGATGTCACCAATACTGTGACACCGGCGATGCTGGTCAACATGATCATTTTGGCATCGGAAGACCAAACGGATTCTCTGGGCGTTGGCGCGGAGGCAGTGGCTAAATTGGGCATTGGCTGGGTCGTCACGCAGTACAAGATGGACATTACCCGACTGCCCAAGGTGGGGGAGACCGTTGAACTATCGACTCAGGCGACCTGCTATAACCGATACTTTGCGTTTCGGGAATTTTGGGTCCATGACAGTGCCGGTAAGGAATGTGTTCACGTTGAGAGCATCTGGGTCACGATGAACCATGAAACGCGTAAGCTCGTGACGATTCCAGAAGCAGTCATTGCGCCGTTTAATTCAGAAGAAGTCAAAATGATTCCCCGGATATCGCGGCCGAAACGGCTGACGGATTCAGATCAGTTAATGACTAAAAAATATCAGGTACGTTACTTTGATATTGACGGTAACGGTCACGTGAATAACGCGCACTATTTTGACTGGCTGTTAGATGCGCTGCCCATGAGCTTTTTGACCCGGCATAATTTAACCGAGATCAATATTCGGTTTGAAAATGAGGTTCAGTATCATCATATTGTGACTAGTGAAGCCACTTTAATGACGGATGTACCGGAAACCATTATGACCAAACACCGGATCGTGATGGAAAACGGTGAAGTTGCTACCGAAGCAGAATTTCACTGGGAACCGGTCACGCAGCACACTGATCAGGCGTAGGTGGCAGACAATTAGGCTTAGGTGTATGATAATGGCTGAAGAATGAGAAAAAAGAGGTATTGAAGCGATATGAAAGTACTGGCGCTAGACACGTCTAATCAAACGTTAAGCGTAGCGGTAATGTCAGATGACCAGGTTTTAGCAACCACGACCGTGACCACCACGAGAAAACACGGGGCGCATCTGTTACCGATTATTGAAGAATCAATGCAAATAGCAAAGTTAAAACCAGCCGATCTGGATCGGGTGGTCGTCGCTGATGGTCCGGGATCATATACTGGCTTAAGAATCGGGGTCACCACGGCCAAAACGCTAGCGGATACGTTGAATATCGAACTTGTCGGAGTTTCGAGCTTAGGCACGATTGCGGCGAACATCATGGCTGAAAATCAGCTGGTGGCCGTTTTATTTGATGGCCGTAATGACAACGCTTTTGCGGGTGTGTACCGGATTCAAAACGGGATGCCGGTTTCTATCATCGAAGATCAGCACATTCCCTTTGAAAAATTATTGCCGCAAATTAAAGCGTTAGCTGAACCGGTAGTTGTTCTAGGTGATCTAGACGCATTTAAAGAACGGTTGAAAACGGCTCTTGAAGCCAATTTGATTCAATATCCAATTGAGCTGAGCCTCCCGAGTGCCGTGCAATTAGGCCGACTTGGTCAACGGCAGGCACCCGTCAGTGATGTCACTAGCTTTGTTCCACGCTACTTACGTCTGACCAAGGCGGAAGCCGATTGGCAAAAGCAACACCCAAAAGAGGATAGTAGTCATTATGTTGAAAAAGTTTAAAAATTGGTATCGGCAACTCTTTCAGATTCAGGATACCAAGTTCCAAGATGTTTTAGATATCAAAAATCACGAGGTTCATATTCAGGACGTCGCGTATTTTTTGGCCAAAGCACAATTTACGGATATTCCGGAAATGCTGGGGATCGAACGCGCGGTTTACGGTGGTAAAACGCCGTGGGACTCCGCAGCCTTTGCCAGCGAACTGCGCCATGGCACTGACCGGTTATACTTGGTGTTGCGCCGGCATGACCGACTGCTCGCTTTTATCGGCTGTACGTTTGATGATGCCAAAGGTGATGCGCATATTACCAATATTGCGGTGGTACCGGACTATCAAAACCGTGGCCTTGGGCATTTTTTGATTGCGGTGATGATTAAAAAAGCCCGCCATTTAGAGCTGAAGCAGGTTTCACTAGAAGTTCGACTGAGTAATGTGCGAGCACAAGCCTTATATCAGGACTTGGGCTTTGAAAAAGCGGGAATCAAGAAGGGATACTACTTTGGTGACCATGAGGATGCCGTTGACATGGTGATCACGATTGGTGACCCTGAAGATGCAGAAGTTTAACGCGTAATAAATCAAAATTGATTTGCTTAAATGAAACTTGTTCATGAAGGAGGAATATTAAACGTGGAACGGAACTTAATCTTGGCCTTTGAGTCAAGTTGTGATGAAACCAGTGTGGCAGTGATTGAAAATGGCGAGAAGATTCTTTCCAACATCGTTGCCACGCAAATTAAAAGCCATCAGCGGTTTGGTGGGGTCGTCCCTGAAGTCGCTAGTCGGCACCATATCGAACAGATCACCGACTGCATTGATCTGGCCATGTCGGAAGCAAAGGTCAACTATGAGGATCTATCAGCCGTGGCAGTGACTTATGGACCAGGTTTAGTTGGGGCGTTGCTGATTGGGGTAACGGCAGCTAAAACGGTGGCTTATGCCCATGATTTACCCTTAATTCCGGTAAATCACATGGCCGGTCATATTTACGCGGCCCGTTACGTGAAGCCAATTGAATTCCCAGCGTTGGCCCTGTTAGTTTCAGGGGGCCATACTGAATTGGTCTACTTAGCTGGCCCAGGCCAGTTTGAAATTATCGGTGAGACCCGGGATGATGCGGCTGGTGAAGCTTATGATAAGATTGGTCGGGTACTGGGAATCAACTATCCGGCTGGCCCAGAAGTTGACCGGCTGGCGCATCTAGGCAAGGACACCTTCAGCTTCCCACGGGCGATGGATGATTCCCAATCCTTTGATTTCAGCTTTAGTGGTCTCAAGAGTGCGTTTATCAACACGGTCCACCACGCGGATCAAATTGGTGAAACCCTAAAGCGAGAAGATTTAGCCGCCAGTTTTCAGCAGGCCGTTGTGGACGTGTTAGCAGATAAAACCATGCGGGCACTGGACGCTTATCCGGTAAAACAGTTGATCTTAGCCGGTGGGGTTGCTGCTAATCACGGCTTACGGGAACGGCTAGATTCAGAACTCACCGCTTTTTCAGACGTTGAGTTTCTTAAAGCACCTTTGAAGCTTTGCGGTGATAATGCCGCTATGATCGGGGCAGCGGCCTATGTCAGCTACCAGCTGAAACAGTTTGGCGACATGAGTCTGAATGCTGATCCGAGTCTGGAGTTTGACTGGATTGCCTCATAATTTTAATCATGATGACATAAGACTAAAAGACAGATTGCCAATATTGGTAATCTGTCTTTTAGTCTTTATGCTAATTAGTTATTCAGATAAGTCTTCTAAAGTCAGTGACGCATTTTCCCAATTATTTTCAGTGGTTTCAATTTGGGCAGTGATTTCCTCAAGCTGCTTTTGCAGATCTGCCATTTTAGCCTGATCAGAAAAGACGTCTGGTTTGGTCATCGTAGTTTCAATTTGCCCCTTTTGATCAGTTAGATCGGTTAACTGCTGCTCTAAGGTTGCAACTTGACGTTTTAACTTACGAGCCTGTTTTTGATGTTCTTTTGACTGCTGATAGTTTTGCTTCTTTTGGCTGACTGGTTTAACGGCCAGACTGGGATCTGCTGCTTCAGCTTCTGCCTGTTTCTTGGCCGCAACGGCTGCTTGTTCATCCTTTTTTTCAATGAAGTAGTCATAATCGCCAAGAAAAAGTTCGGACCCCTTGGCAGATAACTCAATGACCGAAGTGGCAACTTGATTAATAAAGTAACGGTCATGAGAAACGAACAGAATCGTCCCATCAAAATCGTTTAGCGTGTTTTCAAGCACTTGTCGGCTGTCGATGTCCAAATGGTTAGTCGGTTCATCCAAAATCAGCAGATTATCGTGTCTAAAGGCGAGTTTAGTTAACAGCAGGCGAGCTTTTTCACCCCCACTTAAACTGTGCACCAGTTTGTCCACGTCTTCGCCGGTAAACAAGAAGCTGCCAAGGATGGTCCGAATGTCTTTTTCAGGTGTTGTGGGGTGCTCGTCCCAGAGTTCGGCGAGGACGGTCTTATTACTATGCAGAGAACGCTGCTCTTGGTCGTAGTAGCCAACGTCCACACCGGTACCAAAATTCACACTGCCGCCTAACGCTGGAATTTTACCAAGGATGGTTTTTAACAGCGTTGATTTACCCACACCGTTGGGACCCACGATGGCGATGGCTTGATGTTTTTTAAGGTCGATATTGACGGGTTGGACCAGTATTTTGGCCGGATCGTAGCCAACTGCCAGATCTTTTACGGTTAAGACGATATTGCCACTTTGACGGCGTGGGGTAAAGGCGAAGTGAGCGACTTTATCGTCTGACTCAGGGCGATCGATTCGGTCCATCTTTGCCAGTTGTTTACGCCTGGCCTGGGCCCGTTTAGTGGTCGAGGCCCGAACAATGTTACGGTTCACAAAGTCTTCAAGTTGAGAGATCTTATGCTGCTGTTTATCGTATTCCTTCCATTGTCGCTGCAGCTGGGCCGCCTTTTGAGTCACATAGGCGGAATAGTTGCCATGAAAGTGGGTGAGGGTGCCCATGGACATTTCGTAGACTTCCGAGACTAGTCGGTCGAGAAAATACCGGTCATGAGAAACAATCAGTAAGGCGCCTTTATAGGATTGGATATAGCCTTCAAGCCAAGTGAGCGTTTCCACGTCCAAATGGTTAGTAGGTTCATCTAGTACCAGCAAGTCGCGTTTCTCCAGTAATAATTTAGCCAGTGCTAGCTGGGTTTTTTGCCCCCCAGAAAGCTCATTGATCGAACGGCCATAGTCTTCTTCACCAAATTCAAACCCGTGCAGGACCCCGCGAATTTCAGCGCGGTAGCCATAGCCATTATTATTTTTAAAAGCGGTTTGACGTTGGTCATACGTTTTTGAAAGCTGTTCAAATTGCTGGGTATTATTAATGACCTCGGGATCACTCATTTGTTCTTCCAAATGATGTAACTCGTCTTCTTGATCTTGGAGATCTTGGAAAACGCTGGCCATTTCTTCCCAAATTGATTTATTCGAATCCAGACCGGTATCTTGGGCTAAATACCCAATGGTCATGCCTTTTTTATAGATGATCTGTCCATCATCAGGAGCATCGATGCCCGTGATCATGCGGATGAGAGTAGACTTGCCGGCACCATTACGGCCAACGAGTGCTACCCGTCCATGTTCAGGGACATCTAAGCTGACATTATCAAAAAGAGTATCCGCACCGAACCGGCGTGTTACTTGCTGGACCTGTAATAACATGTCGTATCAGCACCTTTCTATTGTGAAACTATTCTACCATTAATTTGGTCAATTCTGATAGTATGGCGGGAATGTTGAGAAAATTTATTATTGAAAATTATTTCACAAATCGGCCTGGTATGCTACAATTGACTCGAATGATGGTTTCACAAACTTATTTATTTTATGAAATCGCAATAAATTAGATGATTAAAAAAATCGTTTCTTAAATTGTTTTAATCAAGTGAGTTCACAGGGAGGAAAAGAAATTGGCAGAAACAAAAATTCCAAAAGCCACGGCCAAACGATTGCCAATCTATTATCGCTATCTGAATATTTTACATGATTCCGATAAAAATCGGGTATCGTCAACGGAGCTTTCTGAAGCTGTTAAAGTCGATTCGGCAACGATTCGGCGTGACTTTTCATACTTTGGCGCCCTTGGAAAACGGGGTTACGGGTATGATGTTGATAGTTTATTGAAGTTTTTCAAAAAGATCTTAAACCAGGACAAGCTGACGAATGCAGCCTTAATTGGTGTCGGTAACTTAGGCAATGCATTACTGAACTTTAACTTTCATCAAAACAGCAACGTGCGGATCAGTGCGGCCTTTGATGTGCGTCCAGATCTGGCAAATACCGTTCAAAGCGGTGTGCCGATTTATCCGATGGCTGAGTTACGTAAGCAGCTGGAAGATCAGCAAATCAAGATCGTGATTTTAACGGTGCCTGAATCAGTGGCACAAAACGTGACGGATGACGCTGTTGCTGGCGGTGTTCAAGGAATTCTTAACTTCACACCGTTACGGATCTCAGTGCCATCTAACGTACGGGTTCAAAACGTTGATCTGACGAATGAACTGCAGACTTTGATCTACTTCTTGGATCATTACAACGAGGAAGATTAAGTTATTATTTTAATATAGATCATGTAGATTAAAAAACGGTTTATTTGATTGTTTCGAATGAACAGCTTGAGTATCAGTTGATTATGACTGGTATTCAGGCTGTTTTTAGATTTAGGAGCCGTCACCAAAATCGATAAAACCAAGTAAATTATTTTTTTTGGGTAAATCTCTTGCATTTGGGTGGGAATAATTTTATAGTATTAATTGTGATTAGCACTTGTGTTAGGTGAGTGCTAATAGTGCTAAACTTTATATTTATTGGAGGGATTCAAGTGTTAAAACCATTAGGAGACCGTGTAATTTTACAAGCACAAGAAGAAGAAGAACAAACTGTTGGCGGCATCGTGCTAGCCAGCAATGCTCAGGAAAAGCCACAAACAGGCAAAGTCATTGCTGTAGGTGATGGCCGGGTGCTTGACAATGGTGAAAAGGTTGCGCCAAGTGTTAAAGAAGGCGACACTGTCTTGTTTGATAAATACGCAGGTACTGAAGTTAAATATAACGGTGACTCTTACCTAGTTGTTCACGAAAAGGACCTTGTCGCAATCGTCGACTAGTTCAGAATTCAACTAGAAAAATTGTTAAACGATATTATTTTATGAGGTGAAGTTAAATTATGGCAAAACAACTTAAGTTTTCTGAAGATGCTCGTTCAGCAATGCTGACTGGTGTCGATAAATTAGCAGATACAGTTAAAACAACTCTTGGCCCTAAAGGCCGTAACGTGGTTTTGGAACAATCATACGGCAACCCAACTATCACGAATGATGGTGTTACGATTGCGAAGTCAATCGAATTGTCAGACCACTTTGAAAACCTTGGCGCTAAGTTAGTTGCTGAAGTTGCTTCAAAGACTAACGATATCGCTGGTGATGGTACCACCACTGCTACCGTATTGACTCAAGCAATTGTTAATGAAGGTATGAAGAACGTGACTGCTGGTGCTAACCCAGTTGGTATCCGTCGCGGGATCGAAAAAGCAACTAACGCAGCTGTTAAGGCCTTACATGAGATGAGCCACAAAGTTGCTACTAAGAGTGATATTGCTCAAATCGCTTCGATTTCTTCCGCTGACAAACAAGTCGGTGATTTAATTGCTGACGCCATGGAAAAGGTTGGTAACGACGGGGTTATTACCATTGAAGAATCTCGTGGTGTTGATACCAGCATGGACGTTGTTGAAGGAATGCAATTCGATCGTGGCTACATGTCACAATACATGGTCACTGATAACGATAAGATGGAAGCTAACCTTGATAATCCATACATCTTGATCACTGACAAGAAGATCGGTAACATTCAAGATATCTTACCATTATTACAATCAGTTGTTGAACAATCACGTTCACTCTTGATCATTGCTGATGACATTACTGGTGAAGCACTACCAACCCTTGTTTTGAACAAGATGCGTGGGACCTTCAACGTTGTTGCTGTTAAGGCTCCTGGTTTTGGTGATCGTCGTAAGGCTCAACTTCAAGATATTGCCGTCTTGACCGGTGGTACTGTGATTACCGATGACTTAGGCTTGAACTTGAAGGACGCTACCTTGGATCAACTTGGCCAAGCAAACAAGGTCAACGTTACCAAAGATGACACCACCATTGTTGAAGGTGCTGGCGCTAAGGATAAGATTCAAGAACGGGTTACTGAAATCAAGACTCAAATTGATGCCACAACTTCTGACTTTGACCGTGATAAGTTAAAGGAACGTTTGGCTAAGATGGCTGGCGGGGTTGCTGTTATCCGTGTTGGTGCCGCAACTGAAACCGAATTGAAAGAACGTAAGTACCGGATCGAAGATGCTTTGAACGCTACCCGTGCCGCTGTTGAAGAAGGCTTTGTTTCTGGTGGTGGTACTGCATTAGTTAACGTCATTCCTGCAGTTGAAAAGGTTGAAGCTGAAGGCGACGAAGCAACTGGTGTTGATATCGTTCGTCGTGCGCTTGAAGAACCAGTTCGTCAAATCGCTGAAAATGCCGGTGTTGAAGGTTCAGTTATCGTTGAACACATGAAGACATTGAAGGCTGGCGAAGGTTACAACGCTGCTACTGATAAATACGAAAACATGGTTGATGCCGGTATCGTTGACCCAACCAAGGTTACTCGTTCAGCACTTCAAAACGCAGCTTCAGTTTCAGCATTGCTGTTAACAACTGAAGCCGTAGTTGCTGATGAACCAAAGAAGGATGATGCTGCACCAGCTGCACCTGCTCAACCAGGTATGGGCGGTATGATGTAACATTTCGTTCAAACAATATCTGCTTGAATGTTAAACTAAAAGCACCTGAAATTGCACTATGCCCTGTCAAGTTGACAAATGAAATAATATAAAGTTTTATGTGTTCCTAAGCGGCTTCACTCCAGTATTCGTCTGGAGTGAGGCCGTTTCT